>PLDY01000094.1 GCA_003136895.1 Candidatus Erabacter solicola
CAGGCCTGGATGCTGCTCGCGGCACCCAACAGCGGCTGGTTGAATAAATGGTTCGTGGGCCTCACGCATGCCGAACACGGCCCGCTGAATATCTACTCGCTGGCCGGCGCGATCTTCGTAATGTCGCTCTACAACATTCCCTACACGTTCACGTTCGTCTCGGTCGCGCTGGCCGGCATGCCCGCGGAACTGGAGGACGCGGCAGCGATTCTCGGCGCGCGTTCCTGGCGGCGCACGTGTACGATCGTCCTGCCGCTCGCACTTCCGGCGATCATCGCCGGTTTCATCATGTCGTTTCTCGAGGCGCTGGCCGAATTCGGCGCACCGGCGTTTCTGCTCATCCCGGCTCGCGAGCAGGTCATCACGACACAGCTGTACCTCTTCTTCCAATTCCCGTCTCGAATCGAACTCGCGGCGGCCTACGCGATGCCCCTGTTGCTCGTCACTGCTGCGCTCCTGTTCGCGCAGCGCCGTCTGATCGGCGGCAAGCGCTACACGATGATCGGAAGCAAAGGCTCGCGCAGAAACTTGATTGCGCTCGGCAAGTGGCGCTGGCCGGCGCTCGGGCTCGCGCTGCTCGCACCGCTGCTCGCCGTTGGGATGCCGTACGCCGCGTTGCTCGGCACCTCGCTCTCGAAAGCGTGGGGGCTCGGGCCCATTCCCGGTAACCTCACGTTCCATTGGTATCAGTGGGCGATCTTCGACAACCACGAAACGCAAACGGCGATTCTGCACAGCTTTACGTACGGTTTCGCCGCCGCGACGATCGCGCTCGTCATCGCGGTCGCGGTCGCGTTCGCCGTCACGCGCAACCTCGTGCCGGCCGGCGGGCTCCTCTCGTTCGTCTGTATGGCTCCGTTCGTCGTCCCCGGAATCATCCTTGCGATCGGTTTCTATTCCGCGTTTTCGCACAAGCCGCTCCTGTTGTACGGAACGGCCTGGATATTGATCCTGGCCTTCGCTACGCGTTTCTTGCCGATCGCCTACTCGAACATCATGACGGCGCTGCAGACGCTCTCCGTCGATCTCGAGAACGCGGCGCGCACGCTCGGGGCCGGCCGCGTGCGCTCGCTGTTTACCGTGACGATACCCCTGTTGCGCCCGGCCATCCTCTCCGCGTGGCTGCTCGTCTTCATCCCGGCGCTGCGCGAACTCTCGTGCGCAATCTTTCTCTTCACCCCGCGGACCGCAGTTATCGCGACGCAAATCTTTGACTATAGCGACGCGGGCAACTTCGAGGCCGTCGCAACCATGGGCATCCTCATCATGGCGATCACGCTGACCTTGGTCACAGTCGTCTATCGCTTTCTTGGCAAGAGCGTTATCGAGGCGCAGACGTAATGGCGCAGATCGCAATCTCGGGACTCCGAAAAATATTCGGCAAATCGTGCGCGGTCGACGGCGTCGACTTGACCGTGGCCGACGGCGAGGTCATGGCGCTGCTCGGGCCATCGGGTTGCGGCAAGACGACGACGCTGCATCTGCTCGCCGGCTTCCTCAAGCCCGACGGGGGCGAGATACGCGTCGGCAACCGATTGCTCTCGAGCCCTGCCGGCGTCGTCTCACCCGAAGACCGCAACATGTCGATGATCTTTCAATCCTATGCGGTTTGGCCGCACAAGACGGTTTTTCAAAACGTTGCCTACGGGCTCGAGGTCCGTCGCGTGCTGCGCGCCGAGATTGGAACGCGCGTCGAGCGCACGCTCGACTCCGTACAGATGAAGCATCTCGCGCAGCGCTACCCCTCCGAACTCTCCGGCGGACAGCAACAGCGCGTCGCGCTGGCGCGCGCGATCGTCGTCGAGCCCGACATCCTCCTGCTCGACGAACCGCTCTCGAATCTGGACGCGAACCTGCGCGAGCAGATGCGCTTTGAAATCCGCCGTCTGCACGACGCGACCGGAATAACGATGGTCTACGTCACCCACGACCAAGCGGAAGCGATGGTAACCGCGGATCGGATCGCGATCATGAACGGCGGCCGGGTCGAACAGGTCGGCACCCCGCACGAGATCTACGAGGAGCCGCGCACCGCGTTCGCCGCCTCGTTCATCGGTCGCATGAACATTCTCTCCGGGACGCTCGTCGACGACGGGACCGTCAAGTGCGGCCCGCTCCTGATGCGCGCGACGAGTGGCATTCCGATCCAGCGCGGCGCAGCGGCGGTCGTCTGCATCCGGCCGCAGCACGTGCTGATCGGTCCGCTCGCAACAGGCGGCGAGGGCATCCCCAATACAGCCGCTGGGCGCATCGTGCGGCAGACCTACCTGGGCGAGATGCGTGACTATCTGATCGAGATCGCCGGCGCCCCGCAACTGCGCGCGATTACCGACCCGAACGTGCGCCACGAGATCGGGGCCGAGGTCACGATCGAACTGCCCCCCGAACGCTGCCGGATCGTCGCCGCTTAACCTTTAGCGAGAGCGAGTTCGAGGACGCGCGCGACGTGCAGCGCGTCGCGGCCGGCGCCTTCGGCGATCTGGTGGCGGCAACTGGTGCCATCGGTAACGACCAACGCATCCCGGGATGCAGCGCGCAGCGCGGGCAGCAACGTTCGTTCGGCCATCGCCTGCGAGATATCGTAGTGCTCGGTCTCGTAGCCGAAACTGCCCGCCATGCCGCAACAGCTCGATTCGACCAGCGTCGTTTGCAGTTCGGGGACGAGCGCCAGCACTTCAAGTACGGCCGGCATCTCGCCGAAGGCCTTTTGATGGCAGTGGCCGTGCAAGAGCGCCTCCTTCTGCGGAAGCGGCTGCAGCGCGAGTTCGAGTTTTCCCTCGCGCCGTTCGCGTGCGAGAAAATCTTCGAAGAGCATCGCGCGCTCGGCCAGCGCGCGCGTCGCGTCCCCGGGCAGCAAGGCCGGAAACTCGTCGCGTAGCGTAAGCAGACACGAGGGTTCGAGACCGACGATCGGAACGCCGCGCCGCACGCACCCTGCCAGCGCGTCGACCGTACGGCGCGCTTCGACCCGCGCCGCCTCGACCATCCCCGCCGCCAGATACGTTCGTCCGCAACACAGCGGCCGGCCGCCGGGAGCCGTCGCAGAGCGAACCGCGTAGCCCGCGGCTTTGAGTACGCGGATGGCTGCGCGCGCGTTCTCCGGCTCGAACCAGCGGCTGAACGTGTCGACGAACAGGACGACCTCACGCGTCGAGGCTTGCTCCGCGACGGTAGCTTCGATCTCATCGCGAAACGGCTGCGCGCTCGGAACCGGCAGCATGCGGCGCGCGCTGAATCCAGTGGCGCGCTCGGTCAGTCGCGCGATCCAGCGGAAGCGGTTGCGCAGGCGCAGCAGCCACGCCGTCCGGCGCGCGAGTTCGGCCATGCGCGGCAGACCGGCGACCAGCCGGTCCTTCAGGCGCCAGCCGTGCTTGGCCCGGTAGCGATGCAAGAACTCGATCTTCATGCGCGCCATGT
>PLDY01000046.1 GCA_003136895.1 Candidatus Erabacter solicola
CGCGAGCGCCCGCGCGACGCCGACGCGCGGGCGCTGCCCGCCGGAGAACTCGTGCGGATAGCGGGTGGCGTGATACGGCTGGAGCCCGACCAGACGCAGCAGCTCCTGAACCCGCACGTCGGCCTCTTTGCCGTGCGCGATGCCATGGATCTCGAGCGGCTCGCGAACGATCGAGCCGACCGTCATGCGCGGGTTCAGCGAGGCGTACGGATCTTGGAAGATGACCTGCATCTCCTTGCGGAGCTTGCGGACTTCCTCGCGGCCAAGTTCGTGGACGCTGCGACCGTCGAAGATGACCTCGCCCTTGGTTGCCGGCAAGAGTCGTAAGACGACGCGCCCGGCGGTCGTCTTCCCCGAACCGGATTCGCCGACCAGACCCAGCGTCTCGCCGCGCCGAATCGTGAAGTCGATCCCGTCGACGGCTTTGACGTCGCCGATGTGGCGCGACAGAATCCCGGCGTTGATCGGAAAATACTTGTAGAGATCCTTGACGACGACCAGATCGCTCGACGGCTGGGCGGCGGGGCTACTCGCCGAATCCGTCACTTGGCCGCCTCGGGCACGGCGGCCACCGAATTCGGAACTTGCGGTCGCGTCTCAACCTTGAGGGTGCGCTCGCCTTCGGTGCGCGCGTCGTAGAGGAAGCAGCGCGCCGTGTGGCCGTCGCCGAAATCGTAGAGCGGAACGGGCTGATCGCAGATCGGCATGCGGTACTTGCAGCGCGGCGCGAACGTACAACCCTTAGGCAGACGCAGCATGTTCGGCGGCTGGCCTTCGATCGGCACCAGGCGGGTCTGATCCTTTTGGTCGAGCCGCGGGAGCGATGAGAGCAAGCCCATCGTGTAGGGATGACGCGGCTCCGCAAATATCTGGGTCGCGCTGCCGTATTCGACCATATTGCCGGCGTACATCACGAGGACGTTTTGGCAGGTCTCGGCGACGACGCCGAGGTCGTGCGTGATCAGAATGATCGCCGAGCCCAAACGTGCCTGCATTTCGTTCATCAGGTCGATGATCTGAGCTTGGATCGTCACATCGAGCGCGGTCGTCGGTTCGTCCGCGATCAAGACATCGGGATCGCACGAGAGCGCCATCGCGATCATGATGCGTTGCCGCATGCCGCCGGAGAGTTGGTGAGGGTACTCTTTGACGCGCTTCTCGGGCAGCGGAATGCGCACGACGCGCAGCATGTCGACGGTCTTGACCAGCGCGTCCTTCTTGTTCAATTTCAGATGCAACTGGACCGCTTCGGAGATCTGGTCGCCGACGGTCAGGACCGGATTGAGCGAAGTCATCGGGTCCTGGAAGATCATCGCGATATCTTTACCGCGAATCCTGCGCATCTCGGGTTCGCTCTTGATCAAAAGATTTTGCCCGCGCAAGGTAATCGTGCCGGCTTCGATACGGCCGGGCGGGATCGGGATCAGGCGCATGATCGTCAACGCGTTGACCGACTTCCCCGAGCCTGATTCGCCGACGATGCCGAGCGTCGAGCCGCTATCGACCGAGTACGAGAGTCCGTTGACCGCGTTGACGTAGCCGTCGTCCGTCTTGAAGCCGACACGGAGGTCTTTGACTTCGAGGAGCGCCACGGCTGGCTGCTAGATCCCTGCGATGCTGACCAGCGTCGCGAAAACCGCAAACGTGATCGCAACGATCGTGGTGATGCGTTGGAGTTGCTGATCGAAACCCAGGCGCGGACGATACGCGGATTCAACCCGGCCGCCGATCGTGCCGCTCAGACCCTCTTGTTTGGTCGTCTGGACGGCCAATAGGATGATGAGCGTGACCGCGGCGACGATGAAGATACCGGCCAGCGTGTGCGTCAGCCACGGCACATTCTGGGCCAGGGCCGTCTGTGGGTGAGGCGGATTGAGCAGCTGATTCAGTATGGCCGGCGCCAACGTCACCGTCGCTTTGGGTACGGCCGGCACCGCAGCCGGCGCGGCGGTCACGGCCGCCAACAACGTGTTAAGGAAGATCACGGTATGCTTACGTACTCCGCTCTAGGAAAGACACGGCCGAGGCCGGGCAGCGCGCCCCTTTCGACGGCTAGCGCGTCGATGCCGCTTCCATCGTAGCCCGAACCCGCGCCGCCAAGCTTTCGCCCGAAAGGCCGAAGGTGGCGCGCTGATTGGGCTGCTTGTCGTGCTGGATTAGGACGCTCGGGACGCCGATCCGTTCGATCGTGACCTGCAAGCCCCGGTCGGCGCCGAACTCGCAGACGGCCGAGCCGAAGCCGCCCATCAGCGAGTGTTCCTCAAGGGTGACGAAGCGATGGTGCGTCTGCGCCAACTCGAGCAGCAGCGTCTCATCGAGCGGACGGACGAAGCGCATGTTAACGACCGTCGGTTTCGGCTCACCGGCCCCAATCGCGTCGTAGGCGTCGAGCGCAATGTCGCAGGTATTGCCGAGCGCGAGGATCGCGACGCCCTCGCCGCGGCGCAGCACTTCGGCGCGGCCTTGCACGATCGGCGCGGGCGCTTCGAGATGATTGCCTTGCGAGTTGCCGCGCGGGTAGCGAATTGCACTCGGGCCGGGGAGCGTCAACGCGTGCTCGAGCATCGGCCCGAGCTCGTCTTCGGTGCGCGGCGCCATGATCGTCATGAACGGCAACGTCCGCATATACGCGATATCGTAGAGGCCCATGTGGGTCGGCCCGTCGTCACCGGCGACGCCGGCACGATCCATGCAGAAGACCACCGGCAGATTCTGAATGACGACATCGTGCACGATTTGGTCGTAGGCGCGCTGCAAGAACGTCGAATAGATCGCGACGACGGGCTTGAGCCCGGCGGTCGCGGCGCCGGCCGCGAAACAGACCGCGTGCGCCTCAGCAATGCCGACATCGAAGTAGCGGTCGGGATGGCGCTTGGCAAACTTGGAGAGTTTGGTGCCGTCGGGCATCGCGGCCGTGATACCGATGACGCGCTTATCGCGATCCGCGAGCGTCGAGAGCGCCTCACCGAAGGCCTCCGAGAACGTCGGCCGCGCGCCGGGTTTGAATTCGATCTTCCCGTTCTCGAGTTCGAACGGCCCGACGCCGTGAAAGGTGCGCTTATCGAGCTCGGCGGGTTCGAAGCCCTTGCCCTTGATCGTCTTGACGTGCAGGAGCACCGGGCCTGGAATCTTGCGCACGTTCGAGAGGACGTCGACGAGCGTATCGTAGTCGTGGCCGTCGATCGGGCCGACGTAACGCAGGCCGAGTTCTTCGAAGATGACCGCGGCCTTCGGCTCGCTCGAGACGAAACGCATCGCAGCTTCTTCCGCCGTCGAGAGCGCTTTGCGGCCGAGTTCGCCAAACGGCATGTGGCCGAGGAAATCTTTCGCCTTCTCGCGTGCCGCGTTGAAGAACGGCTTCGAGCGCAGGCTTGCAAGATAGCGATCGATCGCGCCGACGTTAGGAGCGATCGACATCTCGTTATCGTTGAGGATGACGATGAAATTTGATTTGAGCTGACCTGCGTTGTTGAGCGCTTCGTAGGCTAAGCCGCCGGTCAGCGCGCCGTCGCCGATGATCGCGACGACCGTTTCATCGGTGCCGGCGAGCTCGCGCGCGGCGACCATGCCGAGGCCGGCCGAGATCGACGTTGAGGCGTGCCCCGCGCCGAAGCAATCGTATTCGGACTCGCTGCGCATCGCGAAGCCCGAGAGACCGCCGCCCTTGCGGATCGTGTTGAGCCGCGTACGCCGGCCCGTCAGGATTTTCTGGACGTAGACTTGGTGGCTGACGTCCCAGACGATCTTGTCTTTGGGCGCATCGAGCACGCGGTGCAGGGCCAGGGTCAACTCGACCACGCCGAGGTTCGGGCCGAGGTGGCCGCCGTTCTTGGCGCACGCCTCGACCAGGGCTTCACGGATCTCGGAGGCCAAAACGTCGATTTCCGGGCGTGAGAGGCGCTTGAGGTCGGCCGGGGAGTCGATCCGCTCGATGATAGCCATGCGCCCTCTTACGACGAAAGCTGGGAGTTTTCCAGCCTGAAGGCGCGCACCAATAGTTCGTGGCAGACCGGCCCTATGTGGACGCGATCGAGCTTTCTTACCGGAGTTGCGGCGGCGGCGGCCACCGGTCCGCGCGACGGCCCTGGACCACTCGAGGCCATCGAACGGCATATCGGTGGCCGGCTCGGTGTCTTCGCCGCACGCAGCGACGGGGCGGCGCTTCTGTCGCATCGCGCGAGCGAGCGGTTTCCGATGGCGAGCACATTCAAATTGGCGCTCGCGATGGCCATCCTTCACGCAGTCGAACGGCGCCGGCTTTCGCTCAACGCGCGGGTTCGTTATGGGCGCGGCGAGCTGCTCGACTACAGCCCGGTCACGACCGCGCATCTGAGCCTCGGCGAGATGACCGTCGCCGCCCTGTGCGCGGCCGCCCTTCAGCATAGCGATAACACTGCCGCCAATCTGCTTCTCACCCAACTCGGCGGCCCCGCGTCGGTGACGTCGTTCTTGCGCGCGATCGGCGACGGCGTCACTCGGCTGGATCGCAACGAGCCGGACGTGAACCAGGCCACTCCCGGTGACCCGCGCGACACGACGACGCCAACGGCGGCGGCGCGCGATCTCTTGCAACTCGCGCGCGGCGAAGTGCTCGACCCGGCGCACACGGCGCTGCTGTTGTCCTGGTTACGCGGATCGACGACAGGCGGCACGCGAATACGTGCGGGCGTTCCATCTTCGTGGATCGTCGCCGACAAGACCGGCACGCACCACACCGGCGGCAACGACATCGCGCTGCTGTGGCGCTCGCCAACGTCTCGGCCGTCCGTCTTGTGCGTCTATACGACGGGCGTCACGATCGATAGTAGCGCGCGCGATCGCGCTATCGCCGACATCGCGCGCCTGTCGGCGCGTCTCATCTGAAGCTCGACTGAAGCTCGACGTCACGGAAGGGTCCGCTCGGCCCGTAGCGCACTCTTCCGAAGTGCTGTCTAGCGAAGCGCCGATGCTCGTACGGGTCCCACGGAACCGGCGCAGGCGCGTTTTGACCGATCTGGCGCGGATTTTTTCAACGATCTGCAATCCGTTCGTGACGGCGCTGGCGCTCTTCGTCTTCCTGGCGCACGCCAAAGCGCAGGACCCACCCGAGTTCTGGTACCTGCTTTTCGCCAGTACGTTCTTCACCTCGATCGGCCCGATGCTCTACGTCCTGTGGCTCTACTCGACCGATCGCATCGCCGATCTGGACATGTCCGTGCGCAGCGAGCGCGAGGCGGTCTTCAGTACGTTCGTTGTTTTCTATTTCTTGGGTACCGGCGTCTTGTGGCTGATGCACGCTCCGAATTTGCTGATCGCGACCATGGGTGGCTTCGCCGTGGCCTCGCTCATCGTCCAGTACATCACGCGTTACTGGAAGATATCGACGCACTCGCTCGGCATCACGGCCTCGTTGACCGCGCTCGTCTATCTGTACGGGTGGCAGCCGCTGCCGTTTCTGGTCTTGATCCCGATCGTCGGCTGGTCGCGCGTCTATCTGAAAGCGCACAGTTTGGCGCAGGTCGTCGCCGGCACCGCGCTCGGCGCATCGTGCGTCTTACTCGCCTATCACTTCTTCAAGATAATCTAGGCTCGACGGAGGTCACCGCGTCGTTCGGGCCGAGCGGACCGCAGAGCGCGACGACGGCGCGCCGGAATGACTCGAGCGCGCCATTCGTGACGAAACGCGTGCGGCCGGTCTCCACATTCTCGCCACGAGCGCGAACGAAAGCGACAGCCCGATCGCTCTGCGCGTTGGCCGGATCGATTCGCACGACCGAGGGTCCCAAGGCAGCAGCGAAATGCGTATCCAAAATCGGAAAGTGCGTGCAGGCCAGCACCATCGCATCGAGCGGCCCGCCGAAACGCGCGCACGCTTCGGCAACTGCCGCCGCGACGATCGGGCCTTCCAACGTTCCGGCCTCGACCAGCGGGACCAGTGCGGGCGCACCGGCTTCTTCCACGATGACGTCCCGCGCGCGGCGGCGGATCGCCTCGCCGTACGCGCCCGATTGCGCGGTCGCGTTGGTCGCGATCACACCGACGCGCTGCGCGCCGGATTCGGCGACGGCTTGCGCCGCCGCGTCGATCAGGTCGAGAATCCTGGCGCGCGCCGGCGGCCAGCCGTAACGCGCGGCAACCGCGCACGACGTATTGCAGCCCATCACGATCGCGTCGACGCCGTGCGCATCTAAGAACGCGACGTTCCATTCGAGGAACGCTCTCAGCTCGTCGTGCGAACGGTCGCCATACGGAACGTGCGCCTGATCGGCTAGGTAGACGAGGTCCTCACGCGGCAGGCGCGCGCGCACGTTTCGCAGCACGGTCAGTCCACCGAGCCCCGAATCAAAGATGCCGAGAATCGCCTTAGGTTCCGTCCGTCGTTGGCGCGGACGGCGTGCTCGCGGCGTAATCCCCGATACCATCGGCAATGGCGACCGCGATCCGCTGCAAGAAGGCGGGCGAGCGCAGCAGCTCGGCGTCGCTCGTGTTCGAGAGAAATGCCATTTCGATNNATCGTCGTGTGGTGGATGACGTAAAACTCTTCCTTCCGCACGCCCTTATCGGCGGTCGAGATCGAGCCGGCCAGGCGTCGATGAACCGCGTTCGCGAGCGCCTGGTCGGAGCCTTTGTAATAGTAGGTCAGCGTGCCGTTCATCGCGGCGTTGGAGAAACTATTGACGTGCACGCTGATGAAGGCGCGCGCACCGGCATTGTTGGCGATGTCGCAACGCGCTTGCAACTCATCGTGTGCCGAATCGTCCGGCGCGAACACGTCGACATCGGTCTCGCGCGTCATTTTCACTTGCCAGCCGCGCGCAATCAAGACGCTGCGCAGACGTTTTGAGACGTCCAGCGTGATGCTCTTCTCGATCAAACCGTTATGGGCTGCACCCCCGTCGCTGCCGCCGTGACCGGGGTCGATGACGATCAGTTTCGGATTGGTCGGAACGAGCGGACGCACGGCGGCTTGAGTCGCGTGGTTCGACCAGAGATCGCCCGTGTTTCCGGCGAGCGGAAGCGACGCCACGACGGTGCCGCCCGCGATTCGCCCCGCGCCGACGCGCTGTGGATCGTGTTCGTCTTGTGCGGCGATTGCGACGCTGAAGCCACCGGCGACCGGCAAAACGTCGATTTGACGTTCCGAGGGCAGGCTGAACGCGATGCGCACGACCGGATCCGGCGGCGTCGAGATTTGCCGCAGGCGCACCGAAACATTCGAACCCGGCGGCTGCTCGTCGCGCCCGGGAATGGCCAGCGTCGCGTTCTTGAGATCGATGTACCAGCGGTTGTCGCCCAGGCGATGCCACTCGTAGCGAACGGGACCACTTACGCCGACGCGCACGTCGAGCCCGTCGCCGGAGGCGCTCGAATCGAGCGAGGTCACGCTGACCGGCGGCCCGAGTGCCGGTGGCGGGATCGCGTCGGCGCTCGGGACGAGGTCGGCGCCGACGGTTGCGTAGTCGACGCTCGCAACCGCAACGATCGGCGCGGGGTGCGGTTCGCCGGAATCAGGGACCGGCGAGCCGGCGAGCGCGACGCCGTGTTTCGCGAACGCGATCGCGATGTCGTTTGAAGAGTCGGGCGTGACGAGCGCGTGCGAGCTGCCGCGCGACGCATCGAATGTCACGGTCGTTGTTGGATTGCGCGCGCTGCCGCCGACATCGATCGTCAGGCCGCCGAGTTCGGCGCTCCCCCCGATGCGGCGATCGTGGTCGAGCGTCGACGCGACACCGGGGAACGCGATCGAAAGGCGATCGTCGGAAGCGCGCGAGACGCGCTTGAATTTGAGCGGCGCCGCCCCGCGCAGGGTGACGGTGGTCACGCGGTTTTCGACGCGCACGTCGAGACCGCCGATCTGCGGCTGCAAGACCGTGGTCGCTCCGTCTGCGACCGGCAAGACGTAGAGCGCTTTGGCTAGCGCCAAGAACGGAATGTAGGCCGACGAACCGTCGGTGTATGGCGCGAATGCTGCGTTCTCGCGCACGTCGGCCGCGGTGTAGTGTGAATCCCCGACCACGAACGCGATGACGCGCCGGTCGCCGCTGGTGACGATGATCAGGCGCTGCGCCGGATCGTAGGTCAACGACGCGCCGAGCCTGGCGAGAAACTTGGACAGGCCCGCGTCGTCGCTCGCGACCGCGACCTCGCCGGAACGCATCTGCGGCTTGGCGAGCACGAGGGTCGTCCCGCCGAACCAGAAGCTCGGCACGGCCGTCGCAGCGGCAGCGCGCATCGGCGCGAGCCCCGCGAAGGCGAGGCAGAGCGCCAGAAATGCCGCGGTTAGGGTGCGGCTACCAGCTCGCGCGAGCGAGCGGCCGATCGAGCTCAAGGTGTCCTCCGGGCAACGCCGGCACTTTCGCGCCGTTGATCTCGATCTGGACGGTCGTGATTCCGGGCAGCGCCGTCAACGTCCAGACCAGCGCCTTGAACTCGCCGCTCTCGGCAAAGCTGCCGGCCGGCGCTGATGTGATCGCGCCCACTAAATCTATGGTCGCATTTGCCCCCGAAACGGCCACACTGCGCGCCACCGTCCCGCTGGGAAAGCGGATGGCTTCGGTCCCGGTTGGAGGGCCGGCCAAGGCTTGCGCGGTCGCGTAATTCGCGACTCTCGAGCGGTAATCCACGCCAATCGCCGTAGCATCGGGCTGGCGCGGGACGCCCATTGTGACCTTCCATGGTACGAGAGTCTCTCCGTCCGTCTTACAATAGTAGACGGTGATAGTATCGGCCACGGGCTGGGCGGGCTTCACCAGGTACCGATAGGCAACATAGGCCGCCACGACCAGAATGACAAGCAGCAAAATCGCGCGGAAGAACGGCGCCGGCCGGGCAGCCCGCGCGGCGCGACGACGGGCTATTGCAGGTACCCTTCGACGACGCCGGGCGGCCGCAGCTGGGCACTCTCTTCATCTTGTCCGAACTCGCGCCGAGCGCGCCGCTGACGCAGCAGATCGTAGTAGCGGTCGAGCTGGACGTTGACGTCAGCCAAGCGCGCTTGCTCGGTTTCGTCCAGTTGCGCTCCCTCCGCCTTTTCAAGCAAGCGATGCTCGTCGGCGACGAGTGCCTCGATGTGCGAGTGGATATCGCGATCGTTCATCGGTACGGTCTTTCGCGTGCGGTGCGGCGGGCTCCCCGGCGCTACCAGAAGTTCGCGAACAAGCGGGCCGCGTTGTCGTGGAGGATCGCGTGCAGCTCGGGGGCGCTCAGAGCGAGACGTTCCAGACCGACGCGTTCCTCACCGTAGGCATACGGAATGTTCGGAAAGTCGGTTCCGTACAGGATGCGCCCCGCATGTGCTGCGATCTGCGAGGCGTCGAACGAGAGCGCGAACGGCGAGGCCGGCGCGAACGCCATCGTCGTATCCAGGTAGAGGTTCGCGTGACGCGCCATCAAGGCGAAGTATGCGCTGCTCTCCGGCGCCCCCATGTGCGCGACGACGACCTTCAACTGCGGGTGCCGCTGCACGACGCATTCCACCCGCGCGGCGCCGCCGATCGGATCGCTCCACGGAATCGGGCCGACGTGCGCGAGCAGCACGCCGCCACGAGCAGCGATGCGTTTGTAGATCGGATCGAGGCGTGGATCATCGACGGTGACGCGTTGCACGTCCTCGTGAAGTTTGAGACCGGCGCAACCGGCATCGAGCGCGAGCTCGAGATCGCGGACGTACTCCGGATCGCCGGGATGCACGGTCGCGAGCGGGATGCCGGCGCCGCCAAGTTCGCGCGCGGTCTGTGCGAGCCACTCGTTGATGTCGCGCGCCATGCCGGGCTTGTGCGCGTAACTGAAAAAGATGAAGCGCTCGACGCCGGCCGCGCGCAATGCGGCGGCGACGTCAGCCGGTTCGGTCGGTTGATGCTCGATCCCCCAGGTCGACTTCTCGGCGAACCAGCGCCTGATCGCCGCAAACAACCGCGGTGGATGGAGGTGCGTGTGCGCATCGATCATACGGCGCCGCGGCTCACGGCAAGGCTTGCTTCATCTCGCGAACGATGTGCGCGATCAGCCCGCCGTCATATTGGAAGACGGTGGCGTGGTCGGCACCGGGTACAACCGTAATCTGCGCGTCGCTGCCGAGCGCTTTCAGCTCGTCGCGCAGCCGGTAGGTGCCGCCTTCGAGATGAAACGTGTCGGCGCTGCCGATCACGACGTGCAGTTTGCCCTTCAGCTTGGGGCCGATCTCAGGCCAGCGGTTGTGCAGGATGCGCACGATGTCGTAGTTCGCCTCCCAATACTGCGCGATCGCCGGATCGATCACGCCGGTCTTGAGATTGAAAAGGCGCAGCGGCTTTCCATCGGAGCCGCGCGGGCTGAAGACCGCGTCGAATGAATCGAATTGGCCGCCGTATCCACGCGCGTCCTCGCGCTCGATGTACTGACGTAGCGTCATCGTGTCGGCGCCGTTGCGGCGCACGAAGCCATACTCTTTTCCAGTCTGATCCAGATATATGTTCTGGCGCGGCAAGTCGTACAAGTTGGGGCCGGTGAAATCGTGGAAGTCGGGCGAATCGGGCGAGGTCGACCACGTCCCGCCGAAGAGGTCGGGATAGTTGACCTGCAACCACAGCGAGGCCCAGCCGCCTGAGGAGTGTCCGTTCAAGAAGCGCGTCTGCGGCGTTGCGATCATGCGGTAATTGGCTTCGAGCTGCGGAATGAGTTCGGTCGTCAGCGCTCGGCCCCAGGGCCCATTGTTGGCCGAATCCGCAAACTCGTGGTGGCCCGTCGGGAACGACGCATCGAGCGAAACGATGATGAACTCCGCACCCGCTTTTTGTTGCGCCTCGCGCCAGGTGCGCAGCGCGTTCGCGCCCAGGCGGTACGAACCGCCGAAACCGTGCACCGTATAGATCGTCGGATATCTCTTCTCGGGCGAGGTCGGGTACGAGTCGGGCATCAGGATTTCGGCGTGCAGGTACATCGGCTTGTGCCAGAAGGCGGTCAACACCGAACTCTGCATCGTGACGAACGACGGGTTCATGCGCTCCGCGTTCGCAGGCAGTGCGGCCAGAGACGCCACGAGGATCGCCGTGACCCAGACGGGTCGCAGCGCACGCATCACGCGCTCTGAAGAGTTCATGAGCGCCTCTTCTCACGCGGGGCTGTCGACCTTTCTCGCTCCGCTTTCAAAGGAAGGCCGCGCAGCACGGCCACACCGAAAATCGGGTAGCCTGGGTTAGCCGCACGGCCAAGCAAGCGATGTCTATCATCGGATGGGGCTCAGGCCGCTCTCAGAAGGGAACACTACCCTATAACGAGAGCCCACTCGGGCCGAATGGAGTACCAGTCGCCCTGCAGACCGACCAGCAGCAGCCGGCCCAGACAAACCCCATTGCCCGCTTCGCGGTGACGAGGCGATTGGGCGTGGCCATGATCGCGACGGCGATCATCGTGCTCGGGGTGTTTGCGCTGCCGCGCTTGCCGATCGCGCTGTTGCCGACGTTCTCGCCGCCCGTCATCAACGTCAGCGTGACCTATCCCAACGTGAATCCGGAATCGATGGAGACGCTCATTACGCGGCCGATCGAAAACGCCGTGAGCCGCGTCCCCGGCATCGACACGATCGAGTCAACGAGTTCGGAGGGCAACAGCCGCATCCGCGCCCAGTTTCACTACGGCGTCAACATCGATACGGCCGCGATCAACGTGCAGGAGCAAACCGACCGCATCCGCGGATCGCTGCCGAACGATCCGACGCTGCAGACTCCGGTCATCACCAAGTTCGATCCGAATTCGCTGCCGGTCGTGACGGCCTTTGTCACCGATAACACGCTCTCGCAGCGCGACCTGAACGATCTCTTCACGAACCAGCTCGCCGACGAGTTCTCGGCGGTCGGCGGCGTCGGCTCGGTCGCCGTCAACGCGAGCCAAAGCCGCGCCATCATGATCGAGCCCGATGCCGGCTTGCTGGCAGGTTACGGGCTGACGGCGGACGACCTCGCGGCCCGCGTCCGGGACGAAAACGTCAACCTGCCGGCCGGCGTCGTGCAGATCGCTTCGAACGAATACCAGATTCAAACCGATGCCCTCTACACGAACGAGACGCAGATCGCTAATACCGTCGTCACCACGAAAAACGGCGCGCCGGTCTACGTGCGCGACGTGGCCCGGGTCAGCGATTCGATTTCGGAGCAGCGCACCTACACGCGCCTGAACGGCAAGCCTGCGATAAGCGTCTCGATTACGGCGCAACCCGACGCGAACGTGGTCGGCACCGCGAACGACGTCTACAAGAAGATCGCCGACATTGCCAAGCGTTATCCATCGATGCAAATCGGCGTGATCTTCGATCAGCGTGGCTTCATCATCAACGCGATCGACGCACTCGAACATACGGCCCTTTACGGCGCAGTGTTGGCCGTCCTGATCATCCTGCTCTTCTTGCACTCGTGGCGTTCGACGCTGATCGTCGCCATATCGCTCCCGATCTCGGTGCTGGGTACGCTCTTCGCCGCATATTTGCTCGGCTATTCGCTCAACACGATGACGCTCGGCGGCCTGGCATTGGCGGTCGGTTTGATCGTGGACGACGCCATCGTGGTCATCGAGAACATCTACCGCCACTATATTCGGGGCGAAACGATCGTGCAAGCCGCGAAGTCGGCCGTGACTGAGATCTTCGGCGCAGTCCTCGCCTCGACGGTCACGGTCATTACCGTCTTCGTGCCGCTGCTCCTTATTCCAGGATTACAAGGGCTGCTCTTCACGCCGTTCGCAGTCATGGTGATGGTTGCCGTCGGCATCTCGCTGTTGGTCGCGGCGACCACGGTGCCGATGCTCGCCACGCGGCTCTGGCCGAAGGCCGCGCCGAAAACAAACGGTGGCCCGAAGGGCGCGTACGCGCGCTTCAGCGCTGCCTTCGACCGTCACTACGAACGTTTCTCCGCGCGCTATAAACAACTGCTGGCCTGGTCGATCGATCATCCGGCTCCCGTTTTAGGCACGGCGGCGATCATCTTCACGCTCACGCTGCTGGCGGTAAAGTTCAACGTGGTCGCCACGGAAATGTTCCCGGCGACGAACTCGCGCTTCGCGAGCTTCACCCTGCGCATGCCGACCGGTACGGCATTGAACGTCACCAACGCGATGACCAAAGACGTTGAAAAGCGCTTGCACGGCGACAAACGCGTGGTCGACGTCGCCGCCGCGGTCGGATCGGGCGGCGGCGCCGGCGGCGGGCGCGTCATCACGAACCAGTCCTCGCTTCAAGTCACGTTGCAACCCGGGATATCGAGCGATGAGGCGGGCCGATTCGTCGCGACCTGGCAAGCCGGACTCTCGGGACAACGCGTCCGCGGCGCCCAGGCATCGCCCGCGCGCGCCGCTCAGTTACGCAAGTTGATGGGCGATCCCATTTCTGGCCTGGCGGTCTTCGGGCGCACGACCGACATCGTCTCGCGTATCCTCTCGCAGGGACAAGACGAACTCTCGATCATGATTTACGGGCCCGACCTGACGACGCTCGACACGCTCGCGCATCAGGCATTACCGGGCCTTTCCGAAATCCCGGGCATCACGCGGCCCGATACCAACGTCACCCAAGCTCAACCCCAACTCAACATCCAAATCGATCGTGACCGCGCGGCCGCGCACGGGTTGTCGACCGCCGTGATCTCGCAGGCGATCGACACGGCGACCAGCGGCTCGATCGCGACCTACCTGCAAGTGAGCGGGACCCAAGTTCCGGTCATCGTGCAGTTGCCGGCGAATCAGCGACGCACGTACGAATCCGTTGCCGGTCTGTCGCTCCAGGTGCCCGTGAGCGGCTCCGCTGCTTCGCTGATTTCCAGTTCGACGGCGACGCCGGGAGCAGGCTACACGCTCGAGACGGTTCCGCTGGCCGCGGTAGCGAGCGTGACCGTCGGCAGCGGGCCATCGCAAACGACACGCATGAACAAGCAGCGCGAACTCGAGATTACGGCCGGCCTCAACGGCGGCGCGCTCGGTGACGTAACCAAAGCGGCGGCCGTCGTGATGGACCAGGTTGCGATGCCGACGGGATACCATTGGGAATTCGGCCCCGGCGTGCTGCAGCAAAACAGCACGTTCAGCAGCCTGGGACTGATCGTGATTCTCGCGGTTCTGTTGATTTATATGCTGCTGGTCGCCCAGTTCGAATCGCTGCTGCATCCACTCGTGATCATGATGGCGGTCCCGCTCTCACTCGCGGGTGTCGTGCTCTCGCTCGTCGTGACGCACCGCTCGTTCGGCTTGACCGCCTTCATCGGGGTTCTGATGCTCGTCGGCATCGTGGTCAAGAACGCGATCTTGGTCGTGGAGTTTACGAACCAGTTGCGTCATCGGGGCCGCAGCCCGCGCGACGCGGTGCTCGAGGCCGCGCCGCTTCGACTGCGCCCGATCCTAATGACGACCTTGGCGACGATCGGCGGTATGACGCCGCTGGCGCTCGGTCTCGAAGTCGGAAGCTCCACGCAAGCCCCGCTCGGAACGGTCGTCATCGGCGGCTTGTTGTGCTCGACGCTGCTCTCACTCGTCGTCATCCCGACGCTCTACCTGTGGGTCGCCAACCACATCGAATCGCGCAGCACGCCGGACCCGGTGATCGACGATTACGAGCCGCGCATCGCGCGCGGAGAACCAATCGCGACGTAGGGCACAAGGCCATGCTCCCGGCACCGGGGGCCTATTCTTCCTCTCAGGGAATCGCCTCTCGGCGGACATCGGGTTCGCGTTGAGGAACGGCGCGAGCATGCAGAGTCTACTCTACGACATCCCGGCCCGCTCGATCGATGGAGCGCAGGAATCGCTTGCTCCGTTTAAAGACAAAGTTCTCCTCATCGTGAACGTCGCTTCAAAATGCGGCCTCACGCCGCAGTACGAAGGCCTGGAGAAGTTGTACGAGCGCTTCAAGGATAAGGGTCTGGTCGTCGCGGGTTTTCCGGCCAACGACTTCGGCGCGCAAGAGCCGGGCACGAACGCTGAGATCAGCGATTTCTGCCACGAAAACTACGCCGTGACGTTCCCGATCTTCGAAAAGATCGCGGTCAAGGGCGAGGCGCAGCATCCACTCTACAAGCTTCTCATCGAGACGCGGCCCCAAGCCCAGGGCAAAGCCGGCAGCAACCTCGAGGAAAAACTGAACGGCATGGGTCTCGGGCGCGGCGGCGCAACCGAGATCCTGTGGAACTTCGAGAAGTTCTTGGTCGATCGTCAAGGCACGGTCGTGGGCCGTTTCGCTCCCGACGTCGCGCCTGACGACCCGCTGCTGGTCGCCGCGATCGAGGCCGCACTCTAGGCCTCTGCGGCGCTCCTCAGTAGTTCCTAACGCGTTACTTCTTCGGCTTCGGCGGCTTTTGAAATCGCTCGAGTTGCGCGGCACCGAAGGCGTCGTCAAAGGCCGCGACGATCCTTCGATTGCCGGTCTCGGTGGCGGCACGCTGTGCCCGTTCGTGAATGCTGTTTCGAAAACGGCTGGCCCCGAGTGCCGACAACGCCGAGGCCGCAAGGTCAATGCGGTAGTCGCTGACGATAGACAACAAGAAGTCCGCGGCTTCGGTCAGGGGCGACTCGCCGCACGAAATCAGGATGGCTTGGCGCAACGTCGTCGAGATCTCGGTTGACCAGAAACGCTGCACGGCCTCCAGCGCTTCGCGTTCGCGCGATGCGGCAAGCGCGCTCACCGCCTCGAGCTGAATTGCAGGCCGGGCCGAGCCGAGAAAGCGGGCCACGAACGGCACCGCTCCCGCGCGCTGCCGATGGAGGAGCGCCACGAAACACTCGCCGACGACTTCTTCTTCCGGATCGGAGCACAAGGCCTTGAGCCTCAAAAGCAGGATGCCGTCGCCGCCCATCTCGCCGATCGCGCGCACGATCTCAGCGCGCACCGACTTGCACGGATCGGCCAGACCATCGACGAACTCTTCGAGAAGCGTGAAACTCTCGATGTCGCAGGCGACGAGCGCGTGCGCACAGATGCCGCGCAATTCGGCTGCCACGTCGACCGCTCCGCCATAGACCGGCTCGAGTTGTACGTGATGCAAGCCACGAAGAAATACCGCCGGATCGGCATGGCCGAGATCTTTGAGCGCCTGCGCGATCGCCTGTTTACCCTGGGCTAAGGGATCGGCGGCCGGCGGGTGATCGAAGAGTCGCTCGTACCTCTCTAGGAGATCGGGGATCAGCGCTATCACGTTTCGTTCGCCGGCAACCGTCGCAGCTTTTGCGACGACGTACGTATTGCGGTCTTCCAGTCCCTTGCGGAGCCCAACTTCAAGCTCGTCAGACTCGCCGCTCTTGCGCAGGACTTGGATCTTCTCAAGTTTCGCCCTGAACGAATCGCCGCGTGTGGCTGGAATCGGAGCGGCCTTCAGGAAACAGCACCGGCGTAGAAACACTGTCCGCACATCTGCACGTAGCGCGTCGTGCCTTCGATTGCTATCTGTGCTCCAGACATGATGCGCTTACCGTCGTCGTCGACGCGCGGGTTCATCGTCGCCTTGCGGCCGCATCCGCAGATCGTCTTGAGTTCTTCGAGGCTGTCGGCGAGCGTGAGCAGATACGCCGAACCTGGAAACGGCTGCCCGAGAAAATCGCTGCGAAGCCCGTAACAGATCACCGGGATGCGCATGACGTGCGCGACGCGATGGAGTTGGCGCACTTGTTCGACCGTGAGAAACTGCGCTTCGTCCACCAAAATGCACGATAGGCCGGTTTCGGCCGATAGCCGTTCGTAGAAGTCGAGGTCCTCGCCGAACGTTAGGACATCGCGCTGCGGTCCGAGCCGCGATGTGACGACGCCGTGACCATACCGATCGTCGAGTTCGGAGGTGAAGATCATCACCGACCGGCCGTGCTCTTCGTAGTTGTGCGCGACTTGCAGCAGCGCGGTCGATTTGCCCGCGTTCATCGCCGAGTACCGGAAGTAGAGTTTCGCCATGCAGTCCCAATCATAGGAGGGCCGGGTACGGAACGACGCTGGGCCGCGGAACGTTATCTGAGTAGTACCTCCCGGAGCCCTGAAAGACCACCGTGAACGCCGCCCGATTTGTAGCCATCGCCGCCTTCTGCATCAGCGCGGTCGTGGCATTGCCGCAGGCGGCCGGCGCCCAGCCCGCTCCGGCGACGGTCTTTTCGGACGTCGTGGTCGTCGGCGGGACGCCCGCCGGAGTGGCAGCCGCACTGGCCGCCGGACGGCGCGGCTCCACGGTAACGTTGGTCAGTTCGACCGGCGACCTGGGCGGGGTCCTGACCGGCGCGATGATGGACCAGTGGGACCTGAATCTTGCTCCCGACGGCGCGACGATCGAGCGTGGCATCTTCGCCGAGGTCTACGCGCATCTCGGACCGTCCTTCACGCCGCAGACCGCAGCCCTGACGTTTTCGCACCTTGTCGCCGCCGAGCCACGCGTCGACGTCGTCTATGACGAAACGCCGGTCGGCGTCGAGACCAGTGCGACTCCGGACGGAGCTCGCGTCGACGGCATCACCTTCCGCTCGCCCTCGGGCGCGACCTCAGTGATTCGCGCGCGCTTCGTGATCGATGCGACCGATTCGGGCGACATCGCCGTCTTGGCCGGAGCTCTCTTCACGCTCGGCCGCCAAGAGACGGGGATCGACGAGCGCATGCAGGCCGTCACACTGATGTTTACCCTCGACGGCGTCGATTGGGACGCGCTCGCCGATTCATACGATGACGCACGATTCGGGCCGGGCGGCGTCACCGACCATAACGCTTGGGGATATGCCGGCCTGATGCACGGTTACCACCCCCTCACAAGCGACGTGCTCGTGCGCGATCTCAATTTCGGACGGAGGCCCGACGGTAGCGTCACCGTCAATGCGATCGACGTCGTCGGCGTCAACGGCCTCGACCCGCAGCAACTCGACGCCGGACGAAAGACGATGATGGCCGAAGCGGCGCATCTGACCCGTTTCCTGCGCGCTCACATCTCGGGCTTTAAGGACGCGCACATCGGGCAGTTCGCGGCGAACGTCTACGTGCGCGAGACCAGACACATCACCGGACTCGAGCGCTTATCGAGTGACGACGTATGGCGCGGAGTGATTCCGAGCGACAGCATCGGCCTCTCGTCATATCCGATCGACGTGCACCCGGTCGATGCGACCGACGAGCCGGCGTTCGCACCAATTCGCCATGTCTACGGCATTCCGTTCGGGACGCTGGTTCCGAAAGGTTTGAGCAATCTCGTGCTCGCGAGCCCGGCGATCTCGGCATCGCATCTGGCGTCCGGCAGCGCGCGCATCATTCCGACGACGATCGAGGAGGGTGAAGCCGACGGCGCCGCGAGCGCCCTCGCTCAGCGCCAGCGCATCGACTTCGTGCAACTTGCCCAGCGCAGCGCGGCTCTCGCCGACTTACGGCACGATCTGGCGGCGAACGGCGCGATCGTCGGCGAGCCGGCGACGCAGACCCTCGCACATCATCAGGGCGCCCGTGAAACCAAGCGGACCAAGGCCATGACGGGCCGCTCGACGGCCTGAAAGAACGCCAGCACCGGACGTTCGAGCGCGTTCGGCGGCGAATAGCCTTCGTCGATATCCCACATGCGAATGAAGACTCGGAAGGTGCGCTCGAAGCGCTCCGACCAGCGCCGGACGCGCACTTCGTCGAAACCACGCTTTCGCAACGCGTCGAGGACGCTAGCGTCGTCCGCGTGGCCAGTTGCGATTCGCACAAACTCTTCCGTGGTGACGGTGAGACGCTTCATCAAAGCACGATCGACCGGCGAATGGCCGATCAAATACGCGCCCAGCGTCCCATTCGCCCTCATCCGCGCCTTATCGATCATGCGCGGGAGCCAGCGAATGCCGTCGATTTCGACGCTCCAGCGCCGTGGGAGTTGGCGCGATGTAATGACCATGCGCCGTAGTTAGGCGCGCGGTTGCGACACTCCGGTTTGAACACGCCCGGAAGCGGCGGACTCGAGTCAGCGAGACAATGAGCGAGAAAGAGCTATAGCTTCATGTCTTTTTATTCTTGCGTACTTTCGCCCGAGTACCCGCAGGCGCTTTCTTCTTCAATTTGATCTGATTGTAATCAACAGCGGCACGGACGAGATTTCTTAGAGCACGCGCATTAATCTTATCACCTTCGAGAAAATCGATCGCTCGTCTCATGTTGCCTTCGAGGCCCGCGTTGA
>PLDY01000065.1 GCA_003136895.1 Candidatus Erabacter solicola
AGCGCGATGATGGGCATCGGCGAGGGTTCGGGCGAGCATCGTGCCGCGGACGCTGCGCAAAAGGCGATCGCTTCGCCGCTCCTCGAGACGACGATCGAAGGCGCACGCGGCGTCATCTTCAACATCACGGGCGGCCCCGATCTCGCGATGTACGAAGTGAACGAGGCGGCCGAGATGATCTCGCGCGCGGTCGATTCGGATGCCCAGATCATCTTCGGTGCTTCGATCGATCCGAACATGCCGGCGGGCAAGGTCCGCATCACGGTCTTGGCGGCTGGGTTCGGAACGCGGCGCAGCTCGTTCGGCGCGAACGGCGGGTTCAGCTTCGGCGCCAATGAGTTCGAGAAAGTCGCGCCGATCAACATGGACGACATCGAGGTCCCGGCCTTTCTGCGCTACCGCAGCTAGCCGCTCGATACCCTTAGGAGAACCGACTACGATCGTCGACATCATCGCGCCCGAGGTCGCGTCTCGGGCGATCGAGATCCGGCGCGATATCCATCGCTTTCCGGAACTCGGTTTCGAAGAGGAACGCACCGCGGGCATCGTCGAGCGCGAACTGGAGGAACTCGGAATCGAGCACCGGCGCGTCGCCAAAACCGGCGTCGTCGGTGTGATTCGCGGCGCGCTCCCGGGGCGCGTCGCCGGCTTACGCGCGGATATGGATGCGCTGCCGCTGACCGAGCGCAGCGACGAACCGTTTTCCTCAGAAGTACCGGGCAAGATGCACGCGTGTGGGCACGATGCGCACACGGCGATGCTCTTGGGAGCGGCGCGCGTGCTGCAAGCCTCGCGCGCTCGACTGGCGGGCAGCGTCGTGCTGCTCTTCCAGCCGGCAGAGGAAGGCCCTGGCGGTGCCTTGCCGATGATCGAAGCCGGGGCGATGGACGATCCAAAGATCGACGCCGTCGCGATGTTGCACGTCGACTACCGCATCAAGACCGGTTCGATCGGATTCTCGCCCGGCATCTGCAACGCAGCCGCCGACGAATTCTACATCACGATCCAAGGTAAGGGCGGACACGGCTCGGCGCCGCACACGGCGGTCGACGCGATCCCCTGCGCGGCGGCGATGGTCTTGGCGTTACAGAACGTCGTCGGGCGCGAAACCGATCCGTTTGCGACCGCGGTCCTCACTGTTGGAACGATCGAAGGCGGATACCGGAACAACATCATCGCCGATCGCGTCAAGATGAGCGGAACGTTTCGGACACAGGACCCGAAGTTGCGCGAGCAGATGGAGCCGCGAACGCGCCGCATCCTCGACGGCGTTGCCGCGGCCTACGGCACGCAAGTAGAACTGAAGGTCATCTATGGCTACCCGCCGGTTGTGAATAACCCGATGCTGGTCGACGGCTTTAAAACCTATCTCGCGGCGACGCACCCGGGCCTCGGTCTCGAATCGCCGCCGGCGACGATGGGCGGCGAGGATTTCGCCTACTTCGCGCAGCGCGCACCGGGCGTGCTCGTGCGACTGGGTATTCATAGCGAGAAAGCCGGCTCGATTCACCCGGGTCACAGCCCACAGTTTCGGGTCGACGAGAACGCCCTGCAGTATGGGATCGAGGCGCTGGTCGCCTTCGCGCGCGCTGTCGGGGCCGGCGAGGTCGCTGGCAGTGCTCCGTAGCGAGCCCCAACAGGTTGTGGCCCCGGGTCCGCTTGACCCCGATATATTGGGGTCGGATGCCAGGGACGACTCGCCCGGTGACGAAAATTCCATAATGCTCGTAACGCAGCCGCCATATCGCTCGCCTCTGCCAGCCAGCCCGCTTGCGCTTTACCGCAGTCAGGACGTCGCGGCGACGCCCCAGGTCGCGTTCGCGATGATCTGCGAAGTCGAGAAATGGCCGGTTTGGCTCTCGTTCTTACGCAGCGCGCGCCGCACCGAGCGTGGCCCGTTCGGAATCGGCAGCGAGGTCGCGATTCGCAGCGCAATTCCAGGCGAGGACGAGGAGCTGTACGAGGTCGACAAATTCCTCGAGGCTCACGTGCTCTCGCTCGTCGGCGCCTACTCGGTGCGACGGCGCATCGACTTTCGCGTCGAGGGCAAGAGCGATCGCGCGAAGATCGTCGTACGACTCGATTATCCGTCGTACGGCGGCCTGCTCGGAGCGCTGTACGATCGCATGACGGCGCGGCGCCGGCTCGGCGCGGCGCTCGGCGATTCGCTGGTCCACTTCAAGGGTCTAGTCGAATTTAACGTCAACCCCGACGAGACGCTCGCCGACTTCTAAGACTGGACTAGCATGCGTTGACGCACGGTGCTACGTGCGCGTATACTCTTGGCGGCGTTCGAGCGCGTTCAGATTTGCCACCGGTAGGAGTTCAGGGTTGCCGCTATACGAGTATAAGTGTAAGAGCTGCGGGACGGTAAGCGATATCCGTCATGGCTTCAAAGAGAGCGTGACCGAACCGTGCGCTGCCTGCGGCGGTGAGCTGACGCGCGTCTTCAACGCGGCCGGCATCGTCTTCAAGGGCTCAGGCTTCTACGTGAACGACTCGCGTAAATCAGGCGCCAGCTCGAATAGCGGCCAGACCGCCTCTACCGACGGTTCCAAGGAGGCGTCGAGCGACTCGCCAAGCGCTGGCGACTCCGCGAAGAGCGGCGACTCCGCGAAGAGCGGCGACTCTACTAAGAGCGGCGGCTCTACCAAGAGCGGCGACACTTCCAAGAGCACTGAGAGTTCGAGCGCGAGCGGCGACTCGAGCCCCAAGAGCGGTGGCGATACGCCGAAGACCGGTCCTTCCGGTAAGGGTGACGCGGCCGCGTGATCGATGCGGCATGGCTTGGCCCGGTTCTTGTCATTGCGGGCTGCCTCATCGGTTTCGTCTTGATCGTCTCCGGCGGGCTGCGCCTTTGGCGCGCTTCGTCGCGGTTCGGCGCGCGGCTCGCAGCGTATGAGGATCTGCCTTTACTGCGTGAAGTCGCCGACGTTCAAGCACGCGTTTCGCGTTTGGACGCGCGGCTCGACGAAATCCCGCGTATGATCGAACGTGCGCGAAATGCCGTGCTCGCAGTACAAAAATCCCGCCGGCAAGTTCAATTCGTAGCGAGTTCGATCAGCTTCACGGCCCAGCTGATTCGCGCGGTCGTCGAGGGTCCTAAACGCAATCGCCCCTAGGCCTGCGCCTCGGCCCACCGGGCGATGAACCCGGGGAAGCTCACTGCAATGCACGCATCGTTATCGATCGCGTGCGGCCCAGTGGGCGCGGCGAGGGCTGCGATCGACATCGCGATGCGATGATCGTCGAGCGTCTCGAGGATTCGATCCGGCGGGCGTGCGCCGCCGCCGGTGATATCGAGCCCGTCGGGCTGTTCGACGACCGTTACGCCGCACACGCGTAACGTTTGGGCGATAGCCTGCAGCCGATCCGATTCCTTAGCCCGGAGATCGGCCGCATCGCGAATTCGCGTCGTCCCGTTTGCGTGCGCCGCCGCAACCGCGACGATCGGGATTTCATCGATCGCACGAACGACGAGTTCGCGGTCGATAGACGCTGCTTGGAGCGGCCGATAGCGTACGTGGACGTCGGCGATCGGTTCGCCGTCCTGCTCGCGCTCGTGCTGAAGTTCGAAATCCGCACCCATCGCGAGCAGGATGTCGAGCAATCCGATGCGGGTTGGATTGACGCCTACATCGCGCACGATACAATCGCTGCCGGGCGTAATGGCCGCCGCGGTGATGAAGAAGGCGGCGCCCGAGAAATCGCCGGGTACGCGGACTCGCCGCGGAGCGAGCGCGCCCGGCTCGAGATCGACCGTGGAACCGTCGAAGGCGATCGTTCGGCCGAAATGACGCAGCATGCGTTCGGTGTGGTCCCGAGAGAACCGGTCGCCTGTGACGATCACCGTGCCGCCCGCGGAGAGATTGGCGAACAGAATCGCCGACTTAACCTGCGCCGAGGGCAGTTCGAGAACGAACTCGCCGCCAGGCGGATTGCGGATGCCGCGAACGGTCGCCGGCAGGCAACCGTCGGCCGTTTGAACGTCGACGCCCATTGCACGAAGCGGACGCGCGACACGGTCCATGGGGCGCCGGCGCAACGATTCGTCGCCGTCGAAGCGCGCCGTAATGCCCTGCCCGCCGCATAGGCCCATCAAGAGACGCGACGTTGTGCCGGAGTTGCGCGCATCGATTGGCGCGGCCGGATCGTGCAACGCGCCGCCCTCCACCGTGACGACCTCGCCGCGCTCGTCCACGTCAGCTCCGAGAGCGATGATCGCGTCGCGCGTGGCAAGCACGTCGGCGCCGCGATTTGACGATTCAATCGTCGACGTTCCGGGCGCAAGCGCGGCCAGCATCAAGGCGCGGTGCGAGATTGACTTATCGCCGGGAAGACGAACCTCGCCGCGCAACGGGCCGGCACCGAACGTGTACATCGCGATGGTCTGCGACGACGCGCGGACCGGCTCCCGCCGGATTTTGCGCGGAGGTCGTCACTTGAGCGGCGCTAAGGGTTGAAAAGCGAACCGAAGCGTTCCATCTCTGTTGAGATAAGTCGACAGGCGCGCTTGGCCGTGATCGAACGTCAGGACCGTTCCGATGTTCTCGAGCCGGCGCGAGTATTCGAAGAAAGTCTGCTTCTGGTGCGTTCGGATGACATGGATGACGTACGGCTGGCCTAAGCCCGCGCCTTCCGAGTAAAAGAGAAGCGCGTCGCCGCTCGAATACTGAATTTTAGCGCACAGGTCGGCTTCGCCGCAGTGATCGTATGCCGTCGCGATCGCGCCGTCGCTTAACGTCACGGGTCCGGGTGGTGAAATCTCCGCAGCTGCGTTCGCAGTGCCGGTAGCGCCGAGAGCGAGTACGGCGACAGCCAATGCTATGTGTCTCATGGGTCCCTCCGCCGGGCCGGGGACAGATGTTGAATCGGCCCGCGCGGTTAGCGTACTGCGGCGCTCTTAGGAAAGGCTGAGAGAGGGCTGGAATGCGCCGCCACGGAAGCGGTTTCACGATCGGCCCGTTTCGACTGCACCTCGCCTGTGTGTCAGCGGAGCCTTCAACGACCTGAAAGCATAGGCAATAACTGTGAACACTTTCGTAAAGCTCCGTTACGCAAGCGCGCTCGCGGGATTCGCGCTCGCGATCTCCTTTCCGGGTATCGCCGGCGCCGCCAACTTCGCAGGCTCGTGGGCCTTCAGCGGCACGCTCGGAAATCCGGTTCTAGCGACCAGCGCGCCGATCTGCGTCTTTCGGCAGAACGGTAGTGCAATCTCAGGCTCCTGTAAGGGACCGTACGGCATCGGGTCGACGAACGGCTCCGTCAACGGCAGCGCGATCTATTTCCAGTGGCATGTCATCGCGACGAGAGCAGGCGGACTCGGCGGCATCGCGACCTATCATGGCTATTGGGGCGGCGACGGTGTGATGAGAGGCACGTGGTGGCACTCGACATACCCTGGTATCGTCGGAAACTTTACGGGCCAAAAAGTATAAAGAGAGTATTCACCGGGATACGAATGTAAAAGCACGAGCCGGGCGCACCGGTGTCGAAACGTCTTGTCATCTGGGGATGGCGGTTAATCTGATGAATGTTCTCTCAGCCTTGGTCTCAGCCGCGTTTCTGACGGCGCTTTCGACTGCGCCGTGTGGGGCCGCTCCCGTGGTGCCGCGGCAGCACACCGTCAGTCAAATCCTGCGTGACGGAGCTGCGGTCGCGTCGGCCAATGGCGTGACGCTGACGTTCCGCGACGGCAAAGCCGTGCATTCGATCGCGCGTGGCGAGGTGATCCCCGATGGGACGAGCATCGTCGTCCCGGCGCACTTAAAAATCGTGCTCGTCTCGAGCGGTGCGAAGAGCACGACAACCCTCGGTCCCAATTCCACCTTCACGCTCACGCTGACCGGAAACGGCGAGTCGTCTAATCTCGCGCGCGGCAGCGCTTGGTTTTCGGTACTTCATGGGGCGCTCGATTTCTTCCAGGTCACTCATACCCAGCAGTTCATCGTGTCGGTCAAAGGCACTGAATTCAGCGTCGACGCATCCGGCCGTGATGTTACGTTTACGTGCACCCGCGGAACGGTCGATATCACGAAAACGGGTCTGATTTCGGTCGGCAAGGTCGCGAAGAAAATATCGCTCGTCGACGTACTCTCGGCGAATAGCCATCCGAGCGCCACGTACCAGCCGAGCGCGGTGTGGTATCTAGCGAAGTTCGCGACGACAGGGGATGCGCACGCCTACTTCTTACAGCGGCTCGCCGACGCTCGCCGGACCGGCGATCCTATTAAGATTGCCGCCGCCACGCTGAACTTGGCCGTTGTAGATCGTCTCTTCAGGGATTGCTCGTCCCGCGGCATCATCGGATCCATTGTTTCCAAGCTGCCGCTACTCGGGAAGCGGCGCACGCCGGCACAAAGCGGAAACTGCTTCTAACCCTCCGGGGGGCGGCGCCACTACGGAAAGGGAACCGCACACTATGTCCGGACACTCGCAGTCCAATCAGGATCCCGGAACACCAGGCGAGCAATCGCGACGCCAATTTCTGGCGAATGCGTCGCTGGCGATCGGCGGCGTCATCGGCCTCGTCATCGCCGTGCCGTGTGCTGCCTCTCTGATCCCCGAATCGCTGCTCAAACCAGGGACCGGCGGCGGAACCTGGGCGCCTCTCTCCAGCAATGAACTGAAATCGTTCGAAGCGAACACCGATTCGCCGGTCAAGATGACGTTCGGCTTCCAGTACCAGGATGGATACTTGCCACCGGCGGAAGACGAGCAGTTCGTGTGGGGCGTCAAACTCTCGCCCGATCAAGTCGCTTCGTTCCGAACGAACCGGCCTGACTTGTTCGCGAACCCCGCGGGTAAGGTCGATTATCCGGCGATCGTGATGAACTTCGTGATCTTCAGCTCCGTCTGCCCACACCTCGGCGTGCGCTACAATTGGGATGCCGGCGCAAAGCGCTTTATCTGCCCGGGTCACGGTTCGCAGTTCTCGCTTCAGGGGGCCCGCCTGGCCGGGCCGGCGCCGCGCGGGCTCGATCCGCTGCCGTTCCGCGCTCAGAACGGCAAAGCCGAGGTCACCTGGATCCAGTACAAAGCGCAAGAGCCCGATCGTATCATCGTGGCCTACAGCTGAGGCAGCGAATTCGAACAACGCGCGTGCTCGCGGCGCTCGCAATCGCGATAGTCGCGCCGGCCGCACTCTTACTCGCCGCGCCCGTCGTCGCGCAGCGTTCGCATTCCGTAGATCCGATCCGATTCGGGGCGCTGCGCTGGCGCATGATTGGACCGTATCGAGGCGGCCGCTCCGTCGGCGTCAGCGGGGTCGCAGGCGACGGGCGCACATTCTACTTCGGCGCCGTCGGCGGCGGCGTGTGGAAGACCGAGAACGCGGGACGCACCTGGAAGCCCGTCATGGATGCGCAGCCGGTCTCGTCGATCGGTGCGATCGCCGTCGCCCCGAGTGACGCAAAGATTGTCTACGTCGGCAGCGGGGAAGCCGACATGCGATCCGACATCATTCACGGCAACGGGATGTATCGGTCCGACGACGCCGGCGCGACCTGGATGCCCATCGGACTCGAAGACTCGCGGCAAATCGGGCGCATCGTTGTCGATCCCAAAGACCCCCGCACGCTGCTGGTCGCGGCGCTGGGCCACGCCTACGGCCCGAACGAGACGCGCGGTGTTTACCGCTCGACCAACGGTGGCGAAACCTGGACGCGAACGCTGTTTCGCGATGCCGACACCGGCGCGATCGATCTCGCCTCCGATCCGGCGCAGCGCGTCGTATTCGCTTCGCTGTGGTCGACGCGCCGGCCGCCGTGGAGCGTCTATCCGCCTTCGAAAGGCCCGGGCAGCGGACTCTACAAGTCGGGCGACGGCGGCGTGACCTGGAATTCGGTACGCGCTGGCGGCTTTCCGAGTGAGAGTCTCGGTAAGATTGGCATCGCGATCGCGCCGAGCAATCCAAACCGCGTGTATGCGATCGTCGACGCGAAGGCCGGCGGCCTCTATCGCAGCGACGACGGCGGCACGACGTGGCGCTTGGCCGACAAGGACCCGCGCCTCTGGGAGCGCGGCTGGTACTTTTGCCACGTAAGCGTCGATACGAGAAATGCCGACATCGTCTACATCTCCGATACGTCGTTGTATCGTTCGACCGACGGCGGCGAACATTTTACTGCGATGAAAGGCTCGCCCAGCGGCGACGACTTCCACCAACTCTGGATCGACCCAATCGATCCGGCGCGGATGGCACTGGCCAGCGACCAAGGGACGAGCGTCAGTGTAGACGGGGGTGCCACTTGGTCGTCGTGGTTGAATCAGCCGACCGGGCAGTTCTATCACGTTGCGACCGACAACGCGTTCCCGTATCGGTTGTACGGCGCACAGCAGGACAGCGGCGCTGTGATGATCGTCTCGCGAAGCGATCACCGTGGGATCCAGTCGCGCGACTGGCGCCCCATCACTCCCGGCGGCGAGAGCGGCTACGTTCTGCCCGATCCGCTTGATACGAATATAGTGTACGGCGGAACCGTCGTGCGCGAAGATTTGCGCAGCAATCAAACGCGTTCGTTGTCGCCGACCGTCGGCCGGCCGGGGACATGGCGAGACGAATGGACGCTGCCTGTCGCGTTCGGCGCAGATCACGCGCTCTATTTTGGGCGGCAAGTCGTCTTTCGTTCGAAGGACGAAGGAAATCATTGGCAGACGATCAGCGGCGATCTCACGCGCCGCCATGCTGGGATACCCGCGACCCTGGATGCCGCCACGGCGGCTGACGTCGAGTTGCCCGAGCCGCGCGGCGTCGTCTATGCGATCGCGCCGTCGCCGTTGCGGGCCAACATCGTCTGGATCGGGACCGATGACGGCCTCGTGTACGTCACGAACGACAGCGCGAAGACCTGGCGCGCCGCGACGCCGCCGGCCGTAACGGCCTGGAGTCACGTCGACGGAATCGAGGCGTCGCATTTCGACGAGCGGAGCGCGTACGTCGCGGTCGATCGGCACCGCCTCGATGACGACCACCCATATATTTTCGTAACGCACGACGCCGGCCGCACGTGGCGCGAAGCGAGCGCCGGAATCCCCGACGGTAGTTTCGTCAACGCGATCCGCGAAGACCCCGTGCGGCATGGGTTGCTCTACGCGGCGACCGAGACCGGCGTTTACGTGTCGTTCGACGACGCACTATCGTGGCAGTCGTTGCGCTTGAACATGCCGGTCGTGTCGGTGCGTGACATCAGCGTGCACAATGGGGACCTCGCGATCGCGACCCACGGGCGCGCCTTTTGGATCCTCGACGATATATTGCCGCTCCGCGAATTAGCGCTCGACAGCTCGCAGGCCGAATCGCAGAGCCCAAGACTCTTCGCGCTGCGCGATGCGTTTCGGACGCGAGCCGGCAACGACGAGGCGGAAGACTCGCCACCGGAGACGCCAGTCGGCGAGAATCCGCCAAACGGCGCGTTCATCGACTATATCGTCCCGCCCGGCGCTCGCGAACCCGTGAAGATTTCAATCAGTGACGCGCGGGGAAAGCTCATCAGAAGCTGGGCGAGTACCGACTCGTCGGCGCCGGTCGATTCGAATCGCGTCGCATATCCCGCGTACTGGATCGCGTCGGCCCCACCGCCATCCGCGAAGCCGGGGATGCACCGCTTCGTCTGGGATTTTCGCGAGAGCCGCCCGGATGGTCCCTGGGCGCCTCCGGGCACCTATACCGTCAGCTATTCGGCCGGCGGCATTCTGGCCGGCACGCGGCCGGTGACTCGGCGTCTCGTCCTCCATCGCGACCCACGCATTGCGGCGAGCGATACCGACTTGGTGGCTCAAGCCGCGCTGGCGCGCGAGATCGATGCACTGCTCGTTCGAGTGCGCGCCGAAATGGCGACCTCGTCGGGTGACAAGCTTACGGCGTTGCGTGGTTATGCGGCGTTGCTCGGCGCGTTTTTCCGGTCAGTTGAGAGCGCCGACGCGGCGCCGACCCCGAGCGAACGGGCGGTCTGGCAATCACTCCGCAAGCAGCCACGTCAAAGTCTTCCGGCTCCCGCCCAAAACGGCACGGACGACGACTTTTGATTGGCCGGATTCATCCCCCGGGGGTAACGCTGACGACGCAGGTCGGATTGTCGTCGGTCGTCATGATTACCGGCAGCGCGGCGGTCATCGAGATCGTGATCGCACCGTGAACGTCGATCGTGTACGCAAAGGTACTCCGGTCGCAGTTCGCCGACCGGCTAAGTTTATAGTTGGCAGCCGGCGTGAAGTGTACCGTGACCGATGCGGGGTAATTGAACGCACAGAAGTAGCTGTTCCATATGCCTCCCCACGCCCCGCCCTCCTGCGCGCACTGCGCCTGCGTTACGAGCGAATCCCAATCCGCAACGCCGGTTGATTCTGCCGTCACCTGCTGATCGGGCGGCAGGTAGAGACAGGCCGAGGCTTGCGCGCCGTTACAAAATGCTTTCATGTCCGCGGGCGCGGAAGCATATTGCGACTGAGGCTCGATCACGGATTGCGCGACTTGAAGATTCCCTAAGTTACCGACCGGCGTGCGCCCGGTTACGACCGTATGCGTCCCACCGCCCGCCGATACTGGATTTCCACGCAGCGTGGCCCCGGCCAAGCCCGCCTTCAGAAACGCTGCCTCGCGCGCCCGGTGCGCAGTGCGGAGCTGCCCCAGCGTGGTCGTGCGCGGACCGAGCTGCACCACCGTCGAGTCAGGTGCGCCGCTGAGCCGTTCGCCTAACGATAGCTGTGCGAGCGGCACGGCCGTCGCCGCGAGCGCACGTGGTGCGCTCGCCGATCCAGCGAGCGCGACAACACCGGCAAGAAGGATCCACAAGCGGGGGGCCGTCAGAGGCGATTTTTGACTACTCTTCATAGCTTGAACCGTAGCGCAGTATTCGAGGCGCGTCAATCTGGGTTGGCGCCTAGGTGCGCCGCTCGTATCGATCCGCTTTCGGCCGCGAGCGCTGTTGCGATGATGATTGCGGGAAGCGATGCTACCATATGAACAGAAACGTGATCAAGCCGCCGTTTGGCCATTTGCGCCAATCGTCGAAAGGAGCGAGACGCCTAAGCGCCGGGCCGGGACCGACCAGAAACCGGCAAACCGCGCAAGGCGTCGAAAGACTCGGTCGTCTGGGGGATATCGATTTGAAGTATTTTAACGCCGTGCTCAGCGTCGTTGCGCTCGCGATCGTGCTCGCCGCGACGAGCGGCACGGCTGCAAGTCTTCCGCGGGAGACCGGTGATAGATGGCAGCCGGTCGAGCGCGTGATGGTTCGGATCGCTCCACCATCGGACGCAGATCTTTCGGCGGGGAGTTTTGGGACGCGCGCCTGGCGCGTGCGTTTTAGAGGCACTGCGCTCGAAGTGTCGCCCCTGCCGCTTCCCAGGCCGCAAGTAGGAATACCATTCGAACCCATGATCAACACGGCCACGATGGGCGACTACGGGAGTCAACCGACCTCGGCGATCCGTGTCGGCGACGCCTGGTTTCTTGCCTATTATCATGGCGAGTTCGGAGGCGGCCTGTGGATCTTCTCGGCGGACGGCAAGGTCGGCAGACGACTCATCGATACGGAAGTTTATGGTTTGCAGCGGTTTGGCAACGACGTTTTGGTCGTAACGTCCCGGAATGCTCTGATGTTCATGCCCCCGCTGACAGTGCATCGATTCGGGCGCAGCGGCGGCATGTGGCAGGAGATTTCGCATACAGATTTTCCCGTCAGTATTGCGCCCCTAGTGCATATCGGGTCGCATCTCTACGGCATGGCCCACACGAAGTACGCGGAACAAGCGTTCTCCGAGATCGATTTAACGGGCGGCCTTCGCACGTTGTGGCACTTTAGCGGAAGCGCGTACGTTTCCGATCTCGCGATCGCGCACAACGACGATTTGGCAATCGGTGCAAAGGGGTTCGTGGCCCGTTTGCGTCGGCGCGGAAATACCGCTGAGACGCTTTGGTACGCACCGCGCGATTGCGTCACATATAAGCGCGCAGAGGACGATCGGCAGGGCCTGGATGCGCGCTGCGTCCCGGCTCCGCAAGCGCAGACGTACATGCGCCGGCGATCAATTCCTGCGGTTCCCGCTTCGTTTCAATCGATCTCGAACGACGGTCGCTGGATGCTGACAGGTGGGCGCCCGCAATATCTCCTTCGGTTGTCGGGTCCCGACGAGGTCCGTTCGATGCCGTTACCGAGAGAAGCATCGCATCTTTTCTTTCGTCTGTTGGGCTATGGGGACGACGTGATCCTGACGGAAGGCCGAACGGCCACGTTATGGTTGCGACGCGACACGCGCTGGTCGAACATCGGGGTGAGTACGTGCAGCAACTCGATAGCCATGACGAACGACGCTTTGGTCTGTCACGGTGCAGAAGATGGCCCGGGGGCGGTGCGGTGGATCGGCTTCGACGGCACGGCCCTCACGTCGGATTCCACTCGTTCGGCGCCGGAGAGGGTCGTGCCGGGGTCAGCTAATGACGCATGGTTCTCCGAGAAGGACACCCCGGTCATCGGCCATCTGAGCGGCCGTGGGACTGAAGAGCTTCCAATCAGCTCTCCGATTCGCGCACTATCGTCGTTCGATGGCAGCGTTTGGTTTACCGAGGCCGACGAATTGCACTACGGTTTCGTCGGCGCGGACGGTAAGATGCAAGAACGTCCGGTTGGACAATATGATCGCGCCAAGAGCATCGCGGCATCGAAAAACGGCGCGTGGCTCGCCGAATCGCTGGGCGGAACGCGAGTCATCACCTACCATCTCGATGCAGACGGCAAAAGAACGGGCGCATGGGTCGCCGGCGTGCGCACCTCGATAGTGACGCAAGATGGGACCTTATGGTCCGAGAGCGACGAATGGCCGACGATCGTCCGGATGACTGAGGATGGAAAGATGACGAGCTACGCGCTCCGTTGTGCAGATAAGCGGCTATCGCTCGTTCCCGGACCTCAAAATGGGATATGGTTCCGCAGCCGCGAGCCGAACTGCAGCGGATACATCGACGCAAGAGCCATTACCCTTCGTGACTTTCCCAATGTGGAGAGCGTAGACTTTCACTGAGATAGAGAAGAAGAGTGCGTAGCTCTCCACCGTGACCATGGCGTCACGCAGCGGGCACAGGCTGGTGGACGCCGAACGACTCGAATCATGAGCGAGTTCGGGCGACGGCATCAGCATCCGCGTCTCAGCGATAACGATTGCAGGTGGCCGGAGTTATGGAGTGCGCGACCCGGAAGGTCACCTCTGGAATTTCAGACGGTACGATCCCATCCTTGAGGAACGGGGTGCATTGTGCTTAGCGGATCGCACTATAGCGGCGCGAGAGATTATTGAAGAGTGCTGTGCCTAGCCCTCTGGCCACTAACCTTTCGAATTACCGCATCGATACGATCCGGCGTCCGCCTGAGGGAATCTGTAACGTGCGCGTAGGTGTCCGCCGTCGTCTTGATCGTCGAATGCCCGAG
>PLDY01000117.1 GCA_003136895.1 Candidatus Erabacter solicola
CCATGCCGGTGCGTCTGAAATCTTCCCGGAAGAAGAGATTCTCGATCTTGCGTTCGGTTGCTTTATCGATATTGATACCGCTGCCATCGAGTAACTCGATCAAGAGCGAGTTCTCGTCGGTCGGATCGACGCGGGTATGCACGGCGCCGTCGGCGCTCATGCGCGTCGAATAGCGCGCGAGCGGCAGCGGGATCGAGCGCAGATCCTCGACGTTAATGCCGACCGAGAGCAGCCCCGAGATCACGCAGCGGTTCATGATGCGCGCGGCGGGATGTGCGCCGCGGCTGGTCATGATCGTTTGACCGGGCCGCAGATGCGAACCGAACGCTTGCCCCAGCTTCATCGCGAACTCGGGCGTGATCTCGACGTNNCGGCCACTTGATGCCGTAGATCAACGACATCGAGACGATCGCGCCCGAACTGACGTTCTTGTCCGGCCAGAGTTTGATGTTGGGGCGCACGATCGCGCCGCTGCCGACGATGCAGTTACTGCCGATCACGCTGCCCTCGCCGACCGTGACCCGATCCTTAATGATGTTGCGGTCGGCGATCGTGCAACCGGCGAGCGAACTCGATTCGCCGAAATACGTATCGGCCCAGGCGACGGTGCGATGCAGGCGCGCGTTCTTCGCCACGATCGCCGAGTTGCCGAGCACGCTCTCGGCGCCNNTTCGAGGTCGCCGACGACGGCGCCGGCTTCGACTGCGACGTTCTTGCCCAGCACGACGGGTGCGAGCAACGTCGCCTCAGGATGAATGCGACAGTCCTCGCCTTGCCACACGCCCGGCGCGACCTGCGTCCCGGGTATCACAACGCGAACTTTTCCGTTCAGCGCATCGTAGTTGGCTTGCTGATATTGTTGCAAGTTGCCGATATCGGTCCAGTAGTCTTCAGTGATGAAGCCGGCGACGATCTTGTCCTCGTGCAACATGCGCGGAAAGATGTCGCGCGAGAAGTCGTAGTTCTTGCCGCGCTCCATGTAGTCGAAGACGCTCGGATCGAGCATGTAGATTCCGGTGTTGATCGTATCGGAGAAAATCTCGCCCCACGACGGCTTCTCGAGGAAGCGCGTGATGCGGCGATGCTCGTCGGTGATCACGACCCCGAACTCGAGCGGGTTGTTGACGCGCTGCAGCGCGATCGTCGCCGTCGCGCCGCTTTGGCGGTGATCCGCGGCCAGCGCGCCCAGATTGAGATCGGTCAGTGCATCGCCTGAGATCACGAGAAACGGCTCGTCGCGCAGCAGATGTTCGGCGAGTTTCACCGCACCTGCCGTTCCGAGCGGCGTATCCTCGACGACGTAGTGCATCGCGATGCCGAACGCGGAACCGTCGCCGAAGTAACTTTCGATTTCATCCGCGAGATAATGCAGCGTGGCGACGACCTCGCCGACGCCGTGCATGCGAAGCAAGTCGAGGATATGCTCCATCACGGGCTTGTTGACGATCGGCGCGAGCGGTTTGGGACGGCGCGACGTGAGCGGGCGGAGCCTCGAGCCCTCGCCTCCCGCCATCACGACCGCTTTCATCCGACCGGACCTCCCCGAATTCTGTGGCACAGCTGCGCGGCGAGCGACTTGACCCGTTCGTCGCCCGCGATATCCTCTACGGCGACGTGGTTCTTCCGACGCCAATTCGGATACTCGTTAAAGGTTCCCGGTACATTGACTTGATCGAGTTCGCCCAAAATGTCGTCGAGTTGAACCAGTACGATACGCGCCGGCGTGTTTGCCAGGAATCGGTATGCAGCCGCGACGAGCGCCGCGTACGCGCCGCCGTCGGCCGTGCGCTGGTCGATCGTCCGATGCAAACGCTCGACGGTCTCGCCATCCAGCTCGCCGGCGGCCTGTAACGCTTCGAGCAGACGCGTCGCGTCGACGCGCCGCACGGCATGCTCCTGCGCGACCGCCTCGTCCCCGGCGAGCCCTGCGCGGGCGCGTGCGTCGATATCGCGGCCGAGCACCCAGCCGGGAAGGGTCGGAAGGTCGTGCGTCGATCCCGTCGCGAGCGACGACGCCGGATAGGCTTCCGGCGGGCTGAACGAACCGTCGTGCTCGCGACCGAAGAGCAGGACGCGATACGAGAGGATGCTCTCGCGCACCATTCGCTCGCGGAAGCCGTCGACGACGGTGCCGAGATCTTCGCCGATCACCAAACACTCTGCGCGCGCGCTCTCGATCGTAGTAGCGGCTAGCGCCGTCTCCAACGGATACTCGCCGTACGCCCCATCGCGCGCTTCGCCGCCGCGCGGGATCAAGAAGAGACGTCCGAGCGACATAACGTGGTCGATGCGCAGCGCACCGGCGTGCGCCATGTTGGCGCGCAAGAGCGCCGCAATCGTTGCGCCGCCGTCGCGCTCGAGCGCGACCGGGTCGAGCGGCGCGAGGCCCCAGTTCTGTCCGAGCGGTCCCAGAGGATCGGGCGGAGCGCCGATCGTGCGATCGAACAAGTACTTGTCGCGCTCGGCCCAAACGTCGGCGCTGTCCGCGGCGACGCCGACGGCGAGATCGCAGTACAACACGACGCCGGCCGACCTTGCATATTCCGATACCGACGCCAATTGCTCGTCGGCGACGAATTGCAGGTACGTGAAGAAGTCGATGCGCCGGCGCGCCTCGGGCTCGAGGGCGAATCGCTCAACTTCAGGCGACGCGGGATCACGATAGGTTTCCGGCCAGCTCAGCCAGTTGTTCGGCGGCTCGTTTGGGACGGTAAAGTTAAGGACTTGAACTCGAGTGCCGTCCGGTTTGAGGGTAACGCCTCCCGGATTCTTTGCTGGTGCAAACTTCTCGTTGAGAGCTTCGTAGCGGGTGAATCGCTGGAGGCGCACCGGGTCGCGCGTGACAAACCGGTCAAATGCGCGTCGCCGCTCGAGGCTCGCGTTCTCTTGAAAAGTGGCATGCAGCGCCTCTAGGTAGCTGCGTTTTATGAGATCGGCAAACGATGTGACGTGCGCATCGCTCGACATCCAGGCGAGCGCTTCGCGGAACGATACCTCGTCGGCTCGGAACCGGTCTGCAATGGTTGCGAACTCGGGGATGGCTTCCACGTCGATGTATGTGGGGTTCAAGAAGAATCGGCTCAACGGCGAATATGGACTTACCGCTTTGGGGTCGAGCGAGTTCAGCGCGTGCAAGGGATTGACGCCGACGATGCGCGCGCCAAGCTCGCTCGCGATTCCGATGATCGACTTCAGATCGGTAAAATCGCCCACGCCCCAATTCCGCGCCGACCGCAATGCATAGAGGTTGACTCCGAAGCCCCAGGCTCGTTCGCCGCGCTGGAATGCGGGTGAAAGATAGGCGTGCGGCGGTCGCACGAGCACGCGGAACGTCTCGCGAGCCTCGCGTGCGATCAAGCTGAGGCGGTATGCGCCCGGCGGCAGATTCATCGGCAGCGCGATGCGGGCGGCGCCGTTCACCTCGCCGCCGTGCGCGAACCCAACGTCGTCGATCAGGCGCCAGCGAAGATCGGCTAGTCCTGCAAACGCCGTCGGCAGTGCGATCGAGGGCGCGGGATCGTCCGCAAATACAATGAAGGCCGGCATCACGGGCGCGCCCGCGAACGCAGCACGACGAGCGAACGCGCTTGCAAGATGCCGCCCTCGAAGGGCACCGACGGACCGCCGGCGCCGTGCGGATCGCCCGCGGTATCGAGCAGCAGCTCCCAGCCGGCTTCGTGCACGGGCGGCTGTAGCGGCAACTCGTGGTCGTGCGCGTTGAGGTAGATCAGGAAGAGCCGGTCATCGCCGCGCGGATGTTCGTTGCCGAAACAGTAGCCGAGCGCGCGCCGTCCGCTATCGAGCCAGTCGTCCTCATTCATCTCGCGCCCGTCCGTCGAGAACCACGTGATGTCTCGGCGCGCGCCCTCGGCGAGCGGTTCGCCGCGAAAATGCAACTCGCGGCGCAGGGCCGGATGCTCGCGCCGCAAGCGGATCAACGAGCGCACGAACGTGGTCAGGGCGGGATCGTCGGGCGCCAGCCAATCGATCCAGCTGAGCTGATTATCCTGACAGTAGGCGTTGTTGTTGCCGTACTGCGTATGGCCGCGTTCGTCGCCCGCGAGCAGCATCGGTACGCCCTGCGAGAGCAGGAGCGTTGCAAGAAAGTTGCGTTTTTGGCGCGCGCGCAACGCCAGCACCTCCGGATCGCCGGACGGACCTTCGACCCCACAGTTCCAGCTGTAGTTCGTGTCGCTGCCGTCGCGGCTCGCCTCGCCGTTCGCTTCGTTGTGTTTCTCGTTGTACTCGACCAGATCGTGCAGCGTGAATCCATCGTGCGCGGTCACGAAGTTGATCGCTGACCGGACGTGGCGTCCGTTGTGCGCGAACGACTCGGCCGAGCCCGTCAGCGCCGACGCGATCTCGGGAATCGAGCCATCGGCGCCGCGCCAGAAGCGGCGCACGCCGTCACGGAAGCGGTCGTT
>PLDY01000129.1 GCA_003136895.1 Candidatus Erabacter solicola
GAAACTCCATCTCGACCTTGGAGCCATTCACGAGCACCGCAGTATCAAGCAGCCTGCTGCAAATGCTGCACGCCGTGCTTGAGGTCAATCGGGTCGACGTCGCCTAGTGCGCACATGATCGAACTCGTCCGAGCAGATCACCGGGAGGACACGCACGACGAGCCCCGCCCTCGAATCATCGCGGTTGTTCCCGCCTATCGTGCGCGAGCGACGCTCCGTCACGTGGTCGAGAGGGTGCTTGAGGTCGTCGATCTGGTGGTCGTCGTCGACGACGCTTGCCCCGAGCAGAGCGCCGAGGTTGTTCGAGATTACGATGCCCGCGTTACTGTTTGCGTTCATTCGAAGAATCGCGGCGTCGGCGGCGCGATGAAAACGGGGATCACGGAGGCGCTGCGTTTGGGCGCCGATTACGTCATCAAGATCGATGCTGACGATCAAATGGATCCGAGCTACGTTCCGCAGATGATCGATGTGCTCGAAGGCAATCCCGAGGTCGATCTGGTTAAGGGAAATCGCTTTACCGACGCGGCGACGATCCGAACGATGCCGCTAGCTCGTCTGGTAGGGAACGCCGGTCTTACCTTCTTGGTAAAATTCTCAAGCGGCTACTGGTCGCTGGTCGACCCGACCAACGGTTACTTGGCGATTCGAACCCAGGCTCTTGATAACGTCGAGCTTTCGAAACTTGCTGAGCGATATTTCTTTGAGACCGATCTTCTGTGTTTGTTCGGCTTGCGCCGTCGGATCATTGCCGAAATGGAGATGCCCGCAATCTACGGCGCCGAGCGAAGTTCGCTCTCGATCTCGCGCGCGCTGATCGGCTTTCCACCGCGCCTTATTGCGCGATTCATCCGCCGTATCTTCTTCAATTACTTTATCACTGAAATCAATCTTGGAAGCGTATGCGCGGCGCTTGGTTTTCCGCTGCTCGTGATCGCGATCGTCTTCGGCGGTCATGAGTGGGCGATCGCTCTAGAATCACGCGTGGGGCGACCGACCGGAACGGTCATCCTCGCCCTCTTGCTTTTCATGACCGGTTTTCAACTCTCGCTACAGGCGTTCTTGTACGACGTCCAGTTCTCGATGCGCACGCTGAAAGTGCGGGGAAGACGCGGTGCCGCAAAGCCGGAGGGCATCCCATTTCCGTAATTCGGCGGACGCTGGCCTCCGTGTGCGCGCTTTCGTTACTCGGGTGCTTGACGAATAAGCGAATAAGCGATATCGGAACGCCGGCTCCTCAAGTCAGCGGTACGAGCGCCACCGCCTGGCTTCCAGCCGGCGTGACACTGTCGCGTCTTCGGCAAATTCCCTATGAAGTTGACGGGCTGTACCCATCGACGGTGCCGAACGACCGCATGTGTTGTTGGATCGCGCCGCGGGCGCAGGTTCGGACTATGAAATCGGTGATCACTTCGCGGCTCTTCCTAACGATCTTCGTGCAGCCGTATCCATTTTTCGAGCGTCATCCACAGGGCCTGTCGCTCTCGATCGGGGAAACGCATTTTGGCCGCCGTTGCTGCTTCGCACCCGGCGTCCACACCCTTTCGTACGAACTTCCATCGGGCATCCGAACGCGAATCGGTGAAATCGTGCTGATGCTTGCTACCGACTACGATTTCGTTCCTGCGAACGAACACGTTAACGCAGACTCACGTCATTTGGGCGTCGTGCTCTCGCGCGTTGACTATCCGGCCGACACCGACGCCAAGTAATATCCACCACAGCGTTCCAACCTTCGGAAAAAAGATCAGTAAATCGAGAATCTGGTGGAGAGCAAATCCGAGACTGGCCGCCATGATGCCGAGCAGCAACGGGTCGCGCAGACCCGCCTTAGCAAAGGTCGCAATCGACGCATAGAGCGTCCAGAGCGTCGCGGCGAGAAGCGGTACGCCGCCTTCGGCGAGCGCCTGGAGATAGAGGCTATTGGCATGGGTGCGCACGCCTTCGAGGCCCGTCGACGGAAGGTCGAGTTCGTAGTTTCCGGCGCCGACGCCGAGCAGCGGNNTAGCGCTAGGCGCACGTTCGCGCCGCGCGATACCACCAGAATGAGGCCGACGGAAGCGACCGTCGAGGCGATGCCTGCGCGCGACAGCGTCAAGACCAGGCACACGGAGGCGAGCGCCCCCACGCCGAGCGCCACCCGATCCTTGGCTAACAGGGCGAGCGCAAAGAGGACCGGCACCGCCAAACCCAGGTAACCCGCGAGCTGGTTGGGACCTTCGAGCGGCCCAGCGATTCTTTGAACGACGTGCCCCCCAACAGACGCCGCTGAGGGAGCCCCGATGAATTCTTGCGCGAGCGCCTCAAGGGAGACCAGCGCCACGACACCCAGCAACGCGAAGCGAAATGGGCGCAGGTCCGGATCCGCGACGGTCGCCACGACGCAGCAGCCGAAGACGATCGCATACTCGAGGGACTTTAGGGTTTCACGCGCGACTACATCGATATAGGTTGCGGGGATCGCACTGAGCGCGTTCGCAGCGACCAGCGCCAGCGCGCCGATCGTCAGGGGACGCGCCTGCGGCGCCCAAAGGGCGCGCAGCGGAATACGTTTGACGAGCAGCGCCACGACGATGCCGGCCAGTACGGCTTTGGGCAACGTCACGGTCGTTCGTCCGATCGAATGGTAGAACGCGAACGGATCCACGAAGAGCAGCAGCGCGATGCCCCAAGCCGGCCGCCGGAATGTCACAATGGCTCCCACGATCGCCGCGGCCGCGAACGCGAGCGCGGAGAGCACGTCGAGAGGCTGCGCGATCATGCCGTCCTAGCGTGGACCCGTCTCACCGGTTACGGTTGGAGGGGGAGACCGCCGCGTGCCGCTTTGAGCTGAGTTTCAATCGGCCATTCGCTGAATGCGAAGATTATCAGGATGATAAAATTGACCAGCGGGATGAACATCAGCAACGAGAGCGCGCCACTGTAGCCTGCCTTGCTCGCTATGCGCCAGTAGATCCAGACCGCAAAAGCAAGGATCGCCGCGATGATGATGAAGCCGACCAGGCCCATCGCTCCGGCTGCGGCCGTGGCGGCGGCAGTCGCGTCTTGGTTGTTCATGGATGCCTCGTTTCTGTGGTGACGTGAGATATGACAAAAGGCCGGCACGGTTAATGCCGCGCTAGTGGACTAAAAGCGACGCCGCGTCACCGTTCCCTCGTTTGGGCCGAACGGGAGGGTCGGTCCCGGGCTTGGCCAACACCGCCGCAGTGCGTGTACTGGTGACGGGCGGCGCGGGCTATATCGGGGCCGTACTCTGCGAGCATCTCCTGAAAGCCGGCCATCGGCCGGTCGTGCTCGACCGTTTCTTTTGGGGCCGCGCGCCGCTCGAGCACCTCGCGGTCGAAGCGATCGCCGGCGATCTGCGCGATATCCGCGAAGAGTGGCTCGACGGCATCGAAGCGGTCATGCATCTGGGCGGTCTTTCGAACGACCCGACCGCGGAGTACAACACCGACGCGAATTGGCAGATGAACGCGATCGCAACCGAGAAATTGGTCGGGCTCTGCAAAGTCCGAAAGATTCGGCGCTTTACCTTTGCTTCGAGCGCTTCGGTCTACGATACCGAATCGTCGGCAAAGGAACTCGAACGGTCACCGATGATGTGTGACGAAACGACCGCGCTCACGCCGCGGGGCGCATACTCGATTTCAAAGGTCCATGCGGAAAAAACGATCCTCGCCGCTGCCGGCGGCGATTTCGCCCCCGTCATCTTTCGGCAAGGAACGGTCTATGGGTGGAGCCCGCGCATGCGCTTCGATCTGGTCGTCAACACCTTCATCAAGGATGCGATGATCAACCGGCGCCTGTTCTTGCACGGCGGAGGCTGGATGTGGCGGCCGCTGGTCGATGTGAGCGACGTCGCCCGCGTGCACGTGATGGCACTTGAAGTGCCACTCGAGAAGATCGCCGGCCAGATCTTCAACGTCTTGGAAGAAAACTACCAAATTCGCCAGTTGGCGATGCTGGTCGCCGGTTCGTTTGCGATCAAAGACATGCACATCGATCTGGTCGAGACACCTCTTCCCGCATTGGTGCGCAACTATCGCATGAGCAACGCGAAGCTCTCGAAGGCGATCGGCTTCACCCCGTCCGTCTCAGTCCTCGAATCGATCCAAGCGATGATCGAGAAACTGCCGCTGGCGGTCGAAGAGCTTGCCCATCCGCAATACTACAACATTCGCTGGATGACGCTGCTCGAGGAGATCCATACGTCGCAGCGGCCCTTCGACTCGATCTATTGAGCTGAGAGCGCCCGCCGCTCCTCAACGATCCGGCGGCACAGTGCACGCGCTTCGTCGAGATCGGTGCCACCCCGCAGTAGAAAGAGCTTGCGCCAATACGCCCTGCCGGAGAGTTTCCCGATCACATCCGAGGCCCGTGCGGCATCGAGCAGGCCGGCGTGCGTCTGCACGAGCACCGTCGGAGCGTCGCCTAGCAGCGGTAGCCGGTGCATCAACTGCTCCTGTTGATCGGCCCACACGGCATCGCCCCAACGCTCGCGCAATGCTTCGAGACACGCATCGTAGGCCGACAAGTCGTGTTCGGCATTGAACTCCGCCGCCAGCCCGTACAGTTTATGCCGCTCGCGCAGAGCCGTCGCCGCCTCTCCGCGCGAAGCGCGAAAGGCGTCGAAGACCCGAAAGTCATCCCATTCGAGAAATGACTCGATCGGATCGAGCGCTCGCGGATTCGGCCAAATCTCCCGCAACGCTTCTTGGAGCACCCGTTCAAACATCCGGGTCGTGTGATGAAAGTACACCGTGGCGAACATCATGTAGCGCGCTAGCACAAACGATTCTAAAGCGACCAGCCCGCGCCCGTCCACTCCCAACACGCCGCCATTAGAATCGAAGACGCGCAGCGAGCCAACCAGTTGATCGGAATCGTAGCGGCCGCTCGCAACGCCCGTAAAATAGGCGTCGCGCAGCAGATAGTCCATCCGGTCCGCGTCGAGGTTCGGTCCGCTGACGATCTCTTTCAGGACGGCGTTGCGCGGCGCCGGCTGCCCCGTAATGAGTGAGACGACATCGTTGTGATCGACCCCCAGCGCATCGAGCGCCGAGCGCACTTCCGACAACGCTAAGATCGCGCGCGTCCGCTGCTCGTGCCGAACGCCGAGGACCGCCTCGCATGCATGGCTGAACGGTCCGTGCCCGACATCATGGAGCAGCAAGCTTGCGCGCAACAGTTTGCGCTGCGCCTGATAGTCGCGCTCGTCGCTAAACCAGCCGCCATCGTGCCGCCGCAGCGAATCGAAGATCCGCTCCCCCATCGCGAGCGCCCCAAGCGCATGGCTGAAGCGCGAATGCTCTGCAGCCGGAAATGCCAGGTACGCCAGGCCCAATTGCCGCAAGCGCCGCATCCGCTGCAGCGGCGCGCAATCGAGTAGCGCGACCTCGCCCGCCTCCAGCTCAATAAAATGATGGATCGGATCGAAGATCCGCTTCATCGAGCACGCTCGAGATCGGTCCTGCTCATATTCTCGTCTATTCGGAGGTCCGCAACCCGCCACCCGGCACCCCCAAAGGCGGGCCACAAAGCGACCATCGAGAACCTAGAGACAACACGTGCGCATCGACCAAAACACCATTCGCGAGATTCTAGCTCGAACCGATATCGGCGGATTCATCGGCAACTACGTCGCGCT
>PLDY01000085.1 GCA_003136895.1 Candidatus Erabacter solicola
GAGACGCCGTTGCCGATGCCCTTATCGCTGATCTGCTCGCCTAGCCACATTAAGAAGAGCGTGCCGGCCACGAACGCGACGATCGCGAAGATCAGGTATTGTAGCGATGCGTCGTAGAAGACGCCCGCGCGCTGCATGTTGATCGCCATGGTCGTCGCCTGAATCAGGCCCAGCACGATCGTTAGCCAGCGCGTATACTGGCTGATCTTCTTGCGGCCTTCCTCGCCGCCTTTCTTGGCAAGTTCTTCCAAGTTGGGCAGCACGACGGTCATCAATTGCATGATGATTGAAGCGTTGATGTACGGCGTGATGCCCATCGCGATGATGGAGAGCTTCTGCAACGCACCACCCGAGAGGAAGCCGAGGAAGTTGTAGAAGGTTCCTTCGCGCAAGAGGTCTTGCCAGCGCTGCTCGTTGACGCCCGGCAGCTGAACGTGAATCATGAACACGAACACAGCGAACGCGAAAAAGACGAACAGAATGCGCTTGCGAATATCCGGGACGAGGATCGCGGCGCGAAGGTTTTGGAGCAAAATTATTCCTCGCCGAGCTTGGCGCCGGCCGCGGTCAGCGCGTCGCGCGCGCTCTGCGAGAAGAGGACGTCACGGAAGACGAGGCCCGCGGGGATTTTCTTGCCGGGTTTCACGCCGCCCAGAATCTTAACGCCGTCCATCGCTTTACCGATGACGCGCTTCGCGACGAGCGACTGCGGCGAAACTTCGACCTTGGGATCCCAATCCGCAAGCGAACTCACGTTGACGACGGCGAACGTCGTACGGAAGTGCCCGATGTCGCGCGCCTTCTGCGAGTAGCCACGCTTGTGCGGCAAACGCCGTGCCCACGGGGTCTGTCCGCCTTCGAAGGCCGGCCCCTTACCGCCGCCCGAACGAACCGTCTGGCCTTTGCCGCCTTCGCCCGCGGTCTTCACCATGCCCGAACCGTGACCGCGCCCGACGCGCGTGCGCTTGGGACGGGCGCCCAAGTTCTCACGCAGCGTCGAGAGAGTGATGCCGGGCGTGGACGCAGCCAAGCCGCCACCGCGCGCCGAAGTCGCCGCAGCCGGCTTGGCTTTATGCGCCGGCGCCTTAACCGCAGCGGTCATTTTCTTTTGCGGCGCAGCTTTCTTCTTGGGCGGAGCCGCGATTTTCTTGGGCGACGCCGCCTTCTTCTTGGCCGGAGCCGCTTTTTTGGCGACGGCCTTCTTGCCGGCCGGCTTCTTCTTTTGAGGCATCTTTTTCGTTCCTACGCGAACAGTTCTTGAACGGTCTTGCCGCGCAGCTTCGCGACCTGATCCGCAGTCTTGAGCGATCGCAGTGCCTCGTACGTGGCGAGGACGACGTTAATCGGATTTGGACTCCCAAGCGACTTTGTCAGGATGTCGTGGATGCCGGCGAGTTCGAGAACGGCGCGCATCGGGCCGCCGGCGATAACGCCGGTGCCGGGAGCAGCCGGTTTCATGAACACTTTGCCGGCGCCGACTTGCATCGTGACCTCGTGCGGAATCGTACGCTCGACCATCGGCACGGTGATCAACGCCTTGCGCGCCTTCTCAACGCCCTTGCGAATCGCTTCGGGAACTTCGCCGGCCTTGCCGATGGCGAAGCCGACGCGACCCTTGCGATCGCCGACGACGACCAGCGCGCTGAAGCTGAAGCGTTTACCACCCTTGACGACTTTGGCTACGCGATTGACGCGCACCACGGTCTCATCGAAACCGGAATTGTCGCGATCGCGACCCCCACGATAATTCATTTAATAGCGCTCCACTTCGCGGAGCGCTTGGCGCTACGCAGCACTTTTGCAACTTCGCTGCAAAAATGCAGCTTCGCGCCCCCGCGCGACTGCGCGCGCGGGACCCCAGTGATGCTTCGCATCAGAACTCCAAACCGGCGTCACGCGCCGCTTGAGCGAGAGCCGCTACGCGACCGTGATACTTGAGTCCGCTCGTGTCGAACACGACGGCGTTGATGCCGGCTTCCTTGGCGCGCTTGCCGACGGTATCGCCGACTTTCTTGGCCGCGTCGACGCCGGTCAGCGAGGCGAGGCCAGCGGCCACGTCCTTCTGTCGAGTCGAAGCGGTGAGCAGCGTGTGGCCCTTGGCATCGTCGATAACCGCCGCGTAGATGTGGTGCAGCGTGCGATGGATCTGGAGGCGCGGACGGTCGGCCGTGCCAACGACCTTCCGGCGTAACCGCTTGTGGCGCTTGATGCGCTGGATGTTTTTCGAAATTGCCATTACTTCTTACCGGCCTTACCCGCTTTACCGAGCTTCTTGCGCACGACTTCGCCTTCGTAGCGAATGCCTTTGCCCTTGTACGGTTCGGGCGGACGCAGCGAACGGATCTCGGCCGCAACCTGACCGACCTGTTGTTTGTCGATCCCCTCGACGTGAATCTTGCTCGTGCCCTCGAGGGTGAACGAGATTCCTTTGGGGGCTTCGTACGAGACCGGGTGCGAGTACCCGAGTAGCAGGTTGAGCTTCTCGCCGGCCTTGTTCGCGCGGTAGCCTACGCCTTGAATCTCGAGGCTCTTGCGATAGCCATTCGAGACGCCCTCGACCATGTTGGCGACGAGCGTTCGCGTCAGACCGTGTGCCGAACGGTGCGGCTTCGTATCGCCCAAGCGCTCGACGCGCACGGCGTTGTCTTCGACCGTCACGCGCACGACCGGCAAGACGCTCTGTTGCAGTTCGCCCTTCGGGCCTTTGACGCGCACGACCGAATCCGCCACGTTGACGGTGACGTTGCTCGGAATCGTAACGGCTAACTTTCCAATTCTAGACATACTTGGTTACCACACGTACGCCAGAACTTCGCCGCCGAAGCCCTCACGCTTGGCGCGCTTGCCCGACATAATGCCCTTAGACGTCGACAGAATGACGAGACCGAGCCCGCCGAGTACGCGCGGGATCTCGGTGCGCGGCGAGTAGACGCGCAGCCCCGGGCGGCTGATGCGGCGCAATCCCGTGATGACTTTCTCTTTTTCGGGGCCGTACTTGAGCGTGATGCGGATCGTTCCTTGCGGGCCGTCGGGCGTCACTTCGAACGACCGGATGAAACCTTCTTCGGTCAGGATCTCGGCGATCGAGCGTTTCATCTTCGAGGCCGGGATGTCGACGGTCTCGTGGTTCGCCGTGTTCGCATTACGAATACGCGTCAGCATATCGGCGATCGGATCGGTGATGACTCCCATCGCTACCAGCTCGCTTTCGTGATGCCGGGGATGAACCCGCGATGGGCGTTTTCACGGAAGCAGATGCGGCACAAGCCGAACTTGCGATAGTAGCCGCGCGGGCGGCCGCAGGCCAAGCAACGGTTGTGCTGCCGCACGCCGAACTTCGGCGTGCGCTTCGACTTCTCGATACTAGAGGTCTTGGCCATTAGGTACGATCCTTTTGCAACGGAAGGCCCATCGCTTTGAGAAACTCGGTGGCCTCCTCGTCCGTCTTGGCGGTTGTCACGATCACGATATCCATACCGCGGAGTTTGTCGACTTTGTCGTAGTTGATCTCGGGGAACACGGTCTGTTCCTTGAGCCCGAGGTTGTAGTTGCCGCGGCCGTCGAACGATTTCTTGGGCAGCCCGCGGAAGTCGCGGATGCGCGGCAGCACGATGTTGAAGAGCTTGTCGAGAAAGATGTACATCCGGTCGCCCCGCAGCGTGACTTTGGCGCCGATGTTCATGCCTTCGCGCAGCTTAAATGCCGCGATCGACTTCTTGGCCTTGGTGATGACCGGCTTCTGACCGGAGATCACTTCGAGTTCTTTGGCGGCGATGTCGAGGACTTTCGAGTTGACGATGGCGTCGCCGACCGACATGTTGAGAACGACCTTGTCGAGCTTGGGCACCTGATGCACGTTCGAATAGCCGAACTTGTCGATCAGCGCTTTGCGGACTTCCGTCGTGTATTTTTCGCGTAGACGCGAAACCGTCGCTGGCATCCCTAGCGTCCCTTCAGCGGCTCGGGTGCGGGCTCGGCGCAATGTCCGCAGACGCGTTGCTTGCCCTGTGGCCCGGTCTTATACTTGATGCGCACCGGTATATCGCACTTCGCGCAGACGTACTGCAGCGCGGAGATCGGCACCGGCGACTCTTTCTCGTAGATGCCGGCCGATTTCGCTCCGCCGAAACCTTGTTTGCTGTGGCGCTTGACGACGTTGAGCCCCTCAACAGTCGCGAGACCGGCCTTGGGAAATACGGCTTTGACCGTACCGCGCTTCCCCTTTTCCTTGCCGCGGCGAATCATGACCATGTCGCCTTTGACGATCTTCGTTTTCAGCGCTCCCGGACGCGCGACCAGAACGATCGCCATCTTAGAGCACCTCCGGCGCGAGCGAGGCGATCTTCAAGAAACCACGGTCGCGCAACTCGCGGCAGACCGGACCGAAGACGCGCGTGCCGCGCGGATCGAGATTGTCTTTTTCACCCTTGATGATGACGCACGCGTTCTCGTCGAACTTGATGGTAGAACCGTCGGGTCGCTTCATCGGCTGCGCGCAGCGCACGATGACCGCCTTGACGACTTGACCCTTTTTGACCGCGGCGCCGGGAATGGCGCTCTTGACGGTGCCGACGATGATGTCGCCGACGTAGGCATAGGGGTGCCGCGACCCGCCCTGCACGTGGATGCAGAGGAGTTCTCGGGCGCCTGAGTTGTCTGCGACCTTGAGTCGCGTCTCTTGCTGAATCATCTCTCTCTGTCTACTTGGCTCGCTCGACCACGTCGAGAAGTCGCCATCTCTTTTCGGCTGAAAGCGGACGGCACTCGGCGATGCGCACGAGGTCGCCGGCCTTGGCCTCGTTCTTCTCGTCGTGCGCCTTGAAGCGCACCGACTTGCGGACGATTTTCTTATAGACTGGGTGCTGCACGCGCATCTCGGTCACGACCACGATGGTCTTATCCATCTTGTCGCTAGCGACGCGGCCTTGCTTGACCCGGCGGCGATTACGCTGCTCCATGTTTGGCCTCCGCGAGACGTTTCTCGCTGATGACGGTCTGGATTTGCGCGTAGACGCGGCGTACCGCGCGCACCCGGCTGAAATCCGAAAGGTGCCCCGTGCGAAGCTGGAAGCGCAAATTGAAGAGCTCTTCCTTCGTTTCGCGCGCGCGCTGCTGCAACTCGGGGATAGTGAAATCGCGGAACTTCGTCAGCTCGGCATGGTCCTTCACGAGGCCGCCTCCGTTTCGTGACGCGAGACGAATTTGGTTGAGATCGGCAATTTGGCGGCGGCGAGCTTCCGCGCTTCGCGCGCGACTTTTTCTTCCACACCCGCGAGTTCAAAGAGGACGCGGCCGGGACGGATCACAGCGACCCAAAATTCGGGATTGCCCTTACCGGAGCCCATGCGTACTTCGGCCGGTTTCTTGGTAACCGACTTGTCCGGGAAGATCTTAATCCAGACCTTACCGCCGCGCTTGATGTGGCGCGTCATGGCGATGCGGGCTGCTTCGATCTGACGGTTGGTCATCCAACATGGCTCGAGCGCCTGCAGGCCGTACTCGCCGAACGTCAGCGAATTGCCCGACATCGCTTTGCCGGTCATGCGACCGCGGTGAACTTTGCGCCACTTGACGCGTTTCGGAGTCAGCATGTTCAGGGTGCCTCGTTAGGCTCGGCGGCGGGTTCGCTATGTTCCGCCTGCGGAGCGGCAGGTTCGGACGGTTGCGTCTCGACCGGCGGGGCCGGCTGCGGTTCTACTTCAACTGACGCTTGCACCGGCTCGGCTTCAACGGCTGCCTGCACCGGCTCGGCTTCAGCGCGCGCCTCTTCGGTGACGGCGTGCGTTTCGATCAGAGCATTCGTTTCTGAAACGGTCGCAGCTTCGATCGGCGGCGCGCCCTCGTTTTCGGAGGCGAGCGCCTGACCTTCGAGTTCGCCTTCGGCGGAGGCCGGCGTTGCAGGCGCGACGCTCGCCTCGGCTGCGCCTTCGGGCCGCGTGCCGCGTCCACGTCCGCCGCGACGATCGTTGCGACGGTCGCGGAAGGTAGCGCGTTCGCCGGCGACGCGCTCTTGCTGAGCGCGCAGATCGAGACGCGGCGTATCGGGCAGCACTTCGCCCTTGTAGATCCAGACCTTGACGCCGATGCGGCCGAAGGTCGTGAAGGCTTCGACGTGCGCGTAGTCGATGTCGGCGCGCAGCGTATGCAACGGCACCTTACCGTCGTGATTCTGTTCGGAACGCGCGATTTCGGCGCCGCCGAGGCGACCCGAGACCATTACCTTCACGCCGCGCGCGCCGGCCTTCATCGTGCGCATGATCGCTTGTTTCATGGCACGCCGAAAGGCGATGCGCTTCTCGAGTTGATCGACGATGTTCTGGCC
>PLDY01000113.1 GCA_003136895.1 Candidatus Erabacter solicola
GAGCGCGACGTATTCTTCGCTGAAGGTTACGTCCAAGGTTCCGACCGGCTCTTTCAAATCGATATCTACCGCCGGGCCGTGACGGGCCGCCTCGCCGAGGTCTTCGGATCGGTCGCGCTCCCCGCGGATGAAGAGGCTCGGATCTTCGATGTCGCAAGCGTCATCGCGCAAGAAGAAGCGAGTCTCAAGCCGCGCGAACGCGAAGACCTCGATGCCTTTGCCGCGGGCGTGAACGCGGCGATCCGGACACGGCCTCTGCCGCCGGAGTTCCGTGCGTTCGGATACCGGCCGGAGCCGTGGACGGGCCGCGATTCATTGTTTGCATCCTTCTCAACCGTGCTCGCGCTGGCCGATACCTGGGACGACGTTGCGACACGAGCCGATATTGCGACGGCACTCGGCGAGCGCGGATTGGATGCCTTCTATCCGATCACCGATCCGCTCTTCGACGCGCCGACGACATCGCCGGCGCACGCGCCGGTCGCACCGCTGCCGGCCTTACTATCGAGCGCGATGCTTCCCGAAACCAGAGATACGATTGCGCTGGAAGAAGCTCCGGACCGTCGCGGTGTCGGCAGCAACGAGTTCGCGGCGGGCGCTGCGCTGACGGCGACGCATCGCGCGCTGCTCGCCAACGACCCGCACCTCGCCTTGCGCATCCCGGGAGTTTGGTATCTCGCCGACTTGAAAGCGCCGGGATTTCATGCGGCCGGTGCGACGTTGGCCGGCGTCCCTGGCATCATCTTGGGACACAACGAACACCTTGCGTGGGGTGCGACGAACGGAACTATCGCGAGCACCGCGCTCTTCCGCGAGCGCTTTCGGAGCGTCGATTCGGATCAGTATCTCGCCGACGGCCGCTGGATGCGGGCGACCCACCGGACTGAGACGTTCAACGTCCGGTTTGGGAAGAGCGTCACGCGCGACTATCTCGCGACGCGTCACGGTTTCCTCATGACCGCGAACGGTGTCGATCGCTACGCGGTCGCGTGGACGGGGGAGCGCGATCGTCGCGCGGGATTCGATACGTTCAGCGGGCTCGAACGTGCCGGGAGCATCGCCGAAGCGATGCAGTCGCTCGCGAAGTATCCCGGACCGACACAAAACTTCGTCCTCGCCGACGATGCGGGAAACGCCGCCTACGCGATGGCGGGGGATGTTTGGCTCGACGACGCGTGGGGCCGCTTCGCGCTGGACGGCACGAAGCGGGCCGTAGCGCAACGCAGCGTGCCGTTCGCACAGCTCCCGCGCGTTCGGGCCGCGCGCAATGCGCTGGTCTTTTCGGCGAACAATCGCGTCTACGGCGCCGGCTATCCGTACCTTTTGAGCGCCGGCTTCGCGCCGCCGTATCGCGCCGCGCGCATCGCGGCGATGCTCCGGACCGGAAAGAGACCATACGACGTCGCGGCCTTTTCGGCGATTCAGGCGGACGTCACGTCGATCGGCGAACGCGAGTTGGCGCGCGCCACCGTGGCGGCATTGCAACGGACCGGTGTCAGGAACAATCCGGATCTCGCGCGCCTGGCCGCGACGCTGAAAGATTTTGACGGCCAATTTAGCGAGGGTTCGAAGGCGGCGGTCTATGCTTCGGCCTTGCGCATCGCGGCGTCCAACCGAATTGTACGCGCGCACCTCGCGCCCGATTTGGCGGCACGCTATCTCGACGGAAACTCCGGAACCGCGCTCGTGATCGTTCTGCGGATAGTACGCGAGCATCCGCGGGGCTGGGTGCCGGGCGACGACTACGACGCTTTTCTCGCCGGCTGCGCTACGGACGCGATGGCGGTGCTCCGCCAAAATGGCCGGCTCGACAAGACGTGGGGCGAGGTCGCGGCGCGGATCGCAAAGCATCCGATCTCCTCGTTCGGATTTACCGGATGGAACGGCGCGCGTTTTCCCGGGCACGGCGACGCGTTCTCGCCGCACGTGCAGGGCGGTTCGGTGTCGCAGAGCTTTCGCGCGGTCTGGGATATAGGAAACTGGGATGCCGGCGGCGTCGTCATTCCGCTAGGCGAGTCGGGCCAACCGGGTTCGGTGCACTATCTCGACGGCGCTCCGGTCTGGCTCTCGCAGGCGCTCGTGTCGCTACCGTTCAGCGACGCCGCGGTAGCGAAGGCGAAGATCGAATCGCTCGAGTTACGCCCTTAGCGCATGGCGTTCGGGTCCGTCAGCGCGGCGCCGAACGTTCGAGCAGATCGGCGTCGAGAACATGGAGACTCGAACCCTGATAGGGGCTCTTGCGAACGTGCCGTCGATTTCGGCCGAGGTCGCTCCCGGCGGCAGAGCGCTCGCCGAGGCCTAGAGCGTAGACGATCTCGGTCGCGCTCGGCAGGAGGCTGACGATCCGCTGCCGCGGCGTCGCCGGTTCGGTGGTCACGACGGCTCCCAACCCGAGCGGGCACGAAGAAAACCTGGCTTCGATGCGTAATGAACTCGGCGTGCAGAAGATAGACGTCACCACCCCGGTCGTCGAGCTCGACGGCGATGAGATGACCCGAGTGATCTGGGCGATGATCAAAGAAAAACTGATCCTCCCGTATCTCAACATCGACCTCAAGTATTTTGACCTCAGCATCGAACAGCGCGACGCGACCGACGACAAAGTGACGCTCGATGCCGCGCGCGCGATCAAGCAGTTCGGCGTCGGGGTCAAGTGCGCGACGATTACGCCCGACGAAGGCCGCGTCAAGGAATTCGGTCTCAAGGCGATGTGGAAGTCGCCCAACGGCACGATCCGCAANNCGCCACGCCTTCGGCGATCAGTATCGCGCATCCGAGATCGCCGTCCCGGGCGCCGGAAAATTGAAACTCACGTTCACGCCCGCCGACGGCGGCCCCGCGATCGAACGCGATGTCTTCACCTTTGAAGGCCCCGGTATCGCGCTCTCGATGTACAATGTTGACGCGTCGATTCGCGGTTTCGCGCGCGCCTGTTTCAATTACGGATTACAACGCAAGTGGCCGGTCTATCTCTCGACCAAGAA
>PLDY01000131.1 GCA_003136895.1 Candidatus Erabacter solicola
CGGTGCCAGCACGAAATATGAGATCGCAAGAGCGATCGCAACTCAGATACCGGCGTTCGCTCACCGAACCCCGCGCCGACGTAAACTCTGGATGCGGGAGGACCCGCGGCAGGGTCTATTCGACGCCGCGGCGCTTGGAATCACCTACTTCGCGCGAGGTATTCCAAGTTGCTATGCGGACGACGTTGCTTCATGACGCGACGGCTCCTTGCTATTGAGGAGCACCGAATTCTCGGTGTTCCTGGCGTGGCAAGGAGACACGGAAAATGAAGACACTTAACGGCGCCACCAATCGTGGCGAACCAGTGGGCATCGAGCTGCTGAGCCCGATTCAAGCCACTGAACTAGCGAGGGCTCTGGCCTCCGAACTCGACCGTCTGAGGCTAACCGTACCTCTGGAACCTCAGGGTGAGAACCGGATAGTCATTGGTCCTCTAAGCGTTGACGTCGAGGGTCATGAGGCGGTCGTTGATGATTCGATCGTCGACTTGAACCCTCGCGAGTTCGCTTTGCTAAAGGTGCTCGCGCAGAACTTAGGTCGTGTGCTTAGTAGAGACCAACTGCTCGACCTCGCGTGGCCCGATCCACAGCGTGTGAACTCGAACCGTACAGTCGATGTCCACATTCGTCGCCTGCGGTTGAAGCTCGGCGCCGCGGCGGATCTGATCCGCACCGTAGGCGGATCCGGCTATAAGCTAGCGCGTTTCGCGCCAGCAAATCGACGTCAACCATAGGTACGTCATCTCGCGGCTCCGTGAATGAATTCACGGAGCCGTCAACCTAAAGAGATGAAGCGATATTCGCAGCCATCACTTGGCGCCTGGAGAAGAAGAAAGGAAGGCGAGACCCTACTTCGCGAGGGAAATTCGCCGGTTGCCGATTTGGAAGCGAGGATCTTTCCGCAGGTCGCGCATGCACGTGGTACGGGGGGTTTTCCGATGCTCGGAAGGTGTAGTCAGCTCCGGATCCATTTCGCAGAGTCCGGCCCAGAGAGCATCCGACGACACTTCACGCCCCTTGTTCTTCCGCATCCACTCATACGCGGCGTTTGAAAACTTAGTCAATCTTAACCTCCGATAACAACTTAAGCGGTATTCACCGAGCACTCATTGACGAGCCCTTCGATCTCGGCCTTCCAGGCCTCGCCGTCTACACTTCTTCGGCCAATTGAACCATCGAGAAAAGAACGAACGTCGTCCGGACCTATGCCCTGACCACGCTTGAAGCCGGCCTCAAACATTCGAGTGAATTGTGCGATGGTCACAGGCACGATATTGAGGGCGAAGCGCTCGCCCCCAAGTATGAATGTGCCGTGGCCGAAGGTTTCGGCGGTATTCGGGTCGATTCGCGGCGCAATAAACAATCCATATACCGGCTTCCCCGATGACAAATGCTGTTGAGTCACGTCGGCGACGTGTCGCCTTACCGGTTCTCCCTCTGCGGCTTCCTGACGTGAGTTCTCTGTGAAAGTGACCTCGACAACTAGGACGAAGTCCTGAAACTCGCAGATTATGTCAGGCCGACGTGAAGGGGCATTGGAAAGCGGATTGAGGTCCGCGCCGATAGCAAACTGACGAACTTCCCAAGGCCTGTTCGTTAGCGTGTTGATCGCAAGGAACGCGCGCCAGAAAACCCATTCGAGGTAAGCCGGAGCTTCACGTGCATATGCCATGGAACGTTCACGACGGTTGTCCATTAGAAGTAGTAGTTCGTGAATGCTCCCAAACTCGGCACGCTGCGATTGCGCGAATTGCTCCTCCCTGAGAACGCGTCGTGCCTCTTCAAGGCCAAGACGAATTTGCTCAAGCTCCGGCGCCGGCAAGCCCGCTAGGGATGGCACTGAAGGGGAGCGACCAGCCTCGCGCAGTTCGCGCTCCAAATTGCGGATCGCTAGTCCAGCTTCGCTTATGTCGTCAGTTGGAAGAGGAGCTCCGTCCCACAGGCGCCGTAGGTACGCGTCATCGCCAGGCCATTCGTCTGGCGGGTCCATGATGAGTCTGATTTCCCTCAGCTTGTCAGCGGCAAGTATGATCGAGCCGCGCGTGCCTGAGAGCAATCCCGTTGCCTTCAGATATCGAAAGTTGACATCTGCATAGTCATCGAGTGTTGCTCGTTTAACCACATTTTCGTGCTCAACGAGGACTTTGTTTTGAAACTCGCGGTCAAATGCTCGTTTGTTAACCGCATCCAAGCGCAATGCCCGGTAAGCTACGATGTCGTTCACGAGGGAGGGGACGGCGTCTTCGCTCTTACAGAATTGCACGAGTGAGCCCATTTCCACAAAAGAAATGTGGCCAGCATGGCCCGCAGAGTCGAGAGCCAGCAGCGTCTTTAGGGTGATGCGCAAGGGTGAAAACGGCGCAACTTCCTTATGTGTGCCTTCAATTGGTGATGGCACTCGATAACCCAAAAGCGCGCGCAAGAAACATTCTTGCTTTTGAACGACAGACTCGGCATGCGCGAGTCTAAGGCCGCTCGGTGTAATTTCAAATTGTCTAGCAGAGATACCAGGCATCCCATTGGCGACCGCTGAGATTTTTATGTCCACTTGCCCGGGCGGAAGATTTTTGACTATTTCGGGACTGATGAACCCGAGTTGATACATCGCCGATCGCCACTTGCGTGAGTTCCAAGCGGCCGTTTCAGGGTCAGGAGAGACGCTCCGAAGATAGCCCTCCTCAAACAGGCGCTGCCCGAATCGTATTTGAGAGGGTTCGTCCACCAGGTTGCCGTTGAACTCAGATTCGGAGAGAATGCGCAACGCATCAGCAAGCCGAAACGGCGTGCGAACCGTCGTGTTGCCCAGGTGCCACGGCTGGTTACGTGGCGACGAAGAGGTACTCCGAGACTTTGTTGTTTGCATTGCCGATTTTATGGCCCTGATTTCCGAAGCTGTAGCGATGCTCGACCGGCACCACTTCGACATGAGCCTTATACTTACGCAGGAGACGAAGAATCGTCTCACGGTTAGGCAGCGAATTAGATGAGTACGAAACGATTATAGCGCTGTTTGCGTAACGGCGAAATATGTCGTCGAACCCTCGCTTTGCACCTTCAAGTGTGCTAAACGGTGAACCGTACGTCTTAAATTTCTTTGTTTTAGTATGCCCCTGAATCTCGACGCCACCCCAATCTCGTGCGAGACCTTCTACAAAATGATAGCGTCTAACGTAGTCGTTATCGGAAAGCGGACTGTAGTAGGGAGGATCTACATAAACAATATCCGCGTCAACTTCGACCTGGCTAACGTCGAGGTTGAGGGCAACATGGCGCTGACCGTTATCGAATATCGAGTCGTTGATAAGCTGAACGGCTTCTTTGTAATGCTGGCGCAATGAAAGTTGCATGTCGCGGCGACCATCGTCGTATCGCACTCCCACGTAGGTAAAAATTCCGCGCGCACGTTTCTTCATGCACGCCCGAATCAGAGCCGCTCTCGCTACCGACTGTTTCATCTCATCATTCAACTCGGCAATGCGCGAGCGCACCAGATCGATGAAGAGGTTGTCGGCATCTGAGAAGTATAGGCCGCGGAAAGTGTCTCGTACGAATCTGTTGGTAGCGCGACCGTGAGTGAGAAAATCAACATCCGACGTTGAAAGGCGCGTCGAATTATTTTCCACCATCGCGCGTGTTAATGTCGAAGAGAACGCCATGTAATCGTTACTTACAACTGCTTTCCCCTGAGCCTTGAACATGTAGCTTACGGCGCCGCTGCCGGAGAATAGGTCGAGGACTCGTGATCCTGGGAGACGGGATGCGACCGCCCAGATGTCGGCCAGCAGCTTCTCCTTGCTGCCCATGAACCGAGTAGACGGGTAATCTTCAACCCGAGGACTGAGGTCGTCGGGGAGGAGTACTTCTTGCGAAGGCTCGATGCGAACGATGAGGTCCTCACCTTGACGCTTGTCGCCGTGACAGTTGATGCTGCGTCGAGTTTTTACCGTCGCGAGGTCGAAGCCTGCGTAGAGTTTGCGCGTGTACGGAGTGTCCGAATTCGTTAACACAACGCTACAGCCCAGGGCCTGCAATCGGCGCACTTCGGCAGCGAGAGTCTCATGATCGTGCCGATGGAACTGTTCCTTCGTGTAGCGTTTGAAGTCCGCGAATTTCCCGACCGGGGCGTACGGCGGATCAAGGAACACGAAGTCGCCGGCCTTGGCGTGACGCTTCAGGACCGTAAGATAGTCCTCGTTGAGAATCGTTGCGGTGGCAAGCGCACGGCTTGCAGCTCGCAGGCCAGCCTCATCGCAGATTCTCGGATTCTTGTATCCGCCGTACGGAACGTTGAACGTGCCACTCTTGTTCACGCGATATAGGCCGTTGAAGCACGTCCGATTGAGATAAAGGGTTCTCGCCGCGCGAACAGCTAGCGACAGCTTCAGGGGGTCTAAGTCGCGGACCCTATAGAACGACTTCTCATCAGTCTTCCAACGCTGCACGGCTGCGATAACACCGTCGACATCGTCGCGAACGGCGAGATAGAAGGCAATAAGATCGGGGTTTGAATCCGCGATAATTGCGCGCTCCGGTATCACGGCGAAGAAGAGCGCCCCGCCGCCGACGAATGGCTCGATGTACGTGCCGTAATCCTTCGGTACCATCGGTACCAAAAGATCGAGCAATTGCGACTTACCGCCGGCCCACTTAAGGATAGGGGCGATGCCTGGGCGAGTGTTTTGCTTGAGAGATCCGCCCCGCGCAATTCGTAACGGCAATTGCGAGGCGACTGGCATCAACATAGTATGCCATCGTTCGCGAATGCCGCAAATGGCCGCTTAGGGGCGGTCGACAGATATTCGGCCACCGGGGTTCTCCTTGGAAAAACGGACGGGCGGTTTGGGGTCTGATCGGACCCAGCTTGTGCCGAGCCTAACAGGGCACTGTGCCAACTGGGTGGCACTTTGGGGACAAGGTTGGACGCCGGCTCCCCTGTAACATGCGGCCGCTCCGGGGTGGCCGCTGCCGGCCGGATTTTGGGGCCTCGCTGCCCTTCAAGGAGACGATTAACCGACGTGGCTTCCTCAAAGCGGGTTGGCATCTGGATCCGTGTCTCGACTGAGGATCAAGTGAGGGGCGAGAGCCCTGAACACCATGAGCGCCGTGCGCGTGCGTACGCCGAGCTGAAGGGCTGGACGGTCGCCGAGGTTTACCGCCTGGACGCCGTCTCCGGTAAGACCGTCACTGAGCACCCGCAGGCCAAGCGCATGCTTGAGGACATCAGTTCGGGCCACATCTCGGGAATTATTTTCTCAAAACTTGCCCGACTCGCGCGAAATACGAAAGAGCTGCTGGAGTTTGCGGAGTTCTTTCGCGAGCACAACGCTGACCTTATCTCGCTGGCAGAGTCGATCGACACGTCGACTCCCGCCGGTCGCCTCTTCTACACCATGATAGCGGCGATGGCTCAGTGGGAGCGCGAGGAGATTGCTGAACGCGTTGCAGCGTCAGTCCCGATTCGAGCAAAGATGGGCAAACCGTTGGGCGGTCAGGCTCCCTACGGCTACCAATGGAAAGATAGAAAGCTCATCCCAGACGAGACGGAAGCTCCGGTTCGCAAGCTCATGTACGAGCTGTTCCTGGCACATAAGCGGAAAAAGACCGTCGCCGGCATCCTGAACGAAAAAGGCTACCGAACACGCAAGGGCTCGAAGTTCTCTGACACCACCGTAGATCGACTACTCCGCGACCCTATCGCCAGGGGTACGCGCCGGGCAAACTACACCAGGTCCAGCGACAACAGCAAGGCCTGGGAGCTAAAGCCCGAGAGCGAGTGGGTGCATCAGGAAGTGGAAGCGATCGTCCCGGAAGAGCTCTGGACCGAATGCAACGCATTCTTGGACGCCCAGCGCGAGAAGTTGAAGCGCACCACCAAACCAGCCGTCCATCTTTTTGCAGGGCTTACCTACTGCTTCTGTGGCCCCAAGATGTACGCGCTCTCCAACAGTCCCAAATACACGTGCCAGAAGTGTCGGAACAAAATTCCGAAGGACGACCTTGAGGCCGTCTTCATTGAGCAAATCAAGCATTTCTCAGTTTCACCAGAAGAAATCAGTTTGCACTTGGAGCGAGCCAATGGCCAGATCCATTCCAAGGCCGAGCTTCTCAGAATTCTCGAGGCCGAGCGCCAAAAACTGAATTCCGAAATTGAGAAGCTTCACGATCTCTATCAATCCGGAATGATCGACAAACACGGATTCGGCGCAAAGTATCGTCCTTGGGCCGACCGATTCCGCCAGCTTGACGACGAGATTCCGGCCGCTCAAGCCGAGCTCGACGTCATGAAGATCAGCCAGCTTTCCGAAGAAGAGATCTTCATGGGGGCAAAGGGCCTCTACGACCGCTGGCCCAGCCTTCCCGAAGAAGAAAAGCGGCGCATCATCGAGGCCATCACCGAGAAGATCGTCATTGGGAAAGACGAGGTTGAAATCAACCTCTACTATGCCCCTCGGGCTGCGCCCTCGGGGCATAGCAATGGAACACCGAATAAGTCAGGGGGAAGTCTCCCCCTTATGAATAGGGAAGGAAACCGGAGCAAAAGAGCAACGGACCGTCACGGATTCATCGAAGCAATCAGGGCAAACCGAGCGGGATAGGTAAACGTTCCGGCCGCGCGTGCGATCGCGATCGTGCCTTCTTCGAGCGGCTGGCGCATCACCTCGAGCGCCATCCGGCTAAACTCCGGCAGTTCGTCGAGAAACAAGACGCCGTGCTGCGCGAGCGAAATCTCGCCGGGGCGCGGCGTCGCACCGCCGCCACACAGGGCGATCTGCGAGATAGTATGATGGGGCGAGCGAAACGGACGCGAGCGCACTATGCCGTTGCGGTCGCCAAGCAAACCCGCGATGCTGTAGATTTTCGTAACCTCGAGCGCCTCGTCGTTGCTCATTGCCGGCAAGATCGAAGGCAGGCGCCGAGCCAACATCGTCTTGCCGCAGCCGGGCGGGCCGACGAGCAACAGGTTGTGACCGCCGGCCGCCGCGATTTCGAGCGCGCGTTTTGCGGGCCGCTGGCCGCGAACATCGGCGAAGTCGCCGTGCGCATCGGGCTCGGCGCGAAACTCGGGTGCGCGCTCGTTGTATCGAAACTTCGAGCCGTGGCCTTGCACGACCGCGACCGCGTCGAGCAGTGAATCGAGCGCGTACAGCGTCAGTCCTTCGACGAGGGCGGCCTCGCTCGCGTTCGCGCGCGGCACGAGCAACGTGCGCAGACCGGCGTTGCGCGCACCGATAACCATCGGCAGGATGCCGCGGATGCCGCGCAGCGTTCCGTCCAGCGCGAGTTCGCCGAGCGCGACGCAGTTCTGCAGCGCGAGTCGATCGATCTGCTCGTCGATTGCGAGCAGCGCCAGCGCAAGGGCGAGATCGAACCCGGGGCCTTCCTTGCGAACGTCGGCCGGCGAGAGGTTGATCAGCAATTTTCCGGCCGGAAACACTAAACCCGAATTGAAGATTGCCGAGCGCACCCGCTCGCGTGATTCGCCGAGGGATCGATCGGGCAAGCCGATGATGTTGAATGCAGGCGTGCCCGGCGCCGAATCCGCCTCAACACGTACGACATAGCCGTCGATGCCGAGCATCGCGGCGGAATGGGCCAGGGCGAGCAACGCGTTGCGAACCTCCGCCCCGCCGTATCGCGACGAAGCCGCTCGCACGACAAGGCCCCGTCGGACGGGCCGCAAATGCGAGAAACGTCTGACAACAACTGTCCACACGGTACACAGGCGCGTTCGGCCGGAATGTGGATAAACCGGAGGGATTCTCGTGAGTGACCGCCACATCGACACGGCCGCCGTCCATGCCGGGCGCCTCGAGATTCCTACGAATGCGCCGTCGAGCCCGCCGCTTTTTCAGGCATCTTCCTACGAATTCGCCGATCTCGCTGAGGTCGCGGCGATTTACGGCGGGGAGGCAAACGGGAAGATTTACGGTCGCTACGGTGGTCCCAATGGCACCCAACTCGAGCGGGCGATCGCGGAACTCGAAGGCGCTGAGGCCGCCGTGGGGGCCGCCGCGGGCATGTCCGCCATCGACGCCGCGTTGGCCGCCACGCTCGGCCAAGGCGGTGTCATCGTGGCGACCGCGGAGGTCTACGGCGGCACCTACACATTACTTGAGAATGATTATCGGAAAGCCGCCTTCGACGTCCACTACGTCGATCAACAGGATCTCTCGGCCGTGCTGGCTTCGCTCGGGCGGCACCGGCCGAAGGTCCTCTACCTTGAAGCGCTGACGAATCCGTTGATGCACGTTGCGGATCTCCCGGCGCTCTGCGCGCTCGGGCACGAGGCAGGGGCGACCGTGATCGTCGACGCGACCTTCGCCACGCCCGCGTTGGTCCGTCCGATCGAGCACGGCGCCGATCTGGTGGCGCATAGCGTCGGGAAGTACATCGGCGGGCACGGCGACGTCGGCGCCGGGATCCTTGCTGGGAAGGCCGATCTGGTCGAGCGCGCCCGGGCCTATCTCGTTCGCAAGGGCGCGACCCTGCCGCACTTCGAGGCGTGGCTCGCGCTGCGCGGCTTACGCACGCTAGCCCTGCGGATGGCGCGCCACTCGAGCAATGCGCTCGCCGTCGCGAGCCACCTCGCAGCCGAACCGGCGGTCGAGCGCGTCCACCACCCCTCGCGGCCCGATCACGCGCAATACGATCTGGCGGCCAAACTCTACCCGCGCGGAACGGGCGGAATCGTCGCCTTCGATTTGGCCGGCGGCGAACCCGCGGTCGACCGTTTCTTGCGGGATCTGCAGACGATCGCAATCGTGCACAGTCTAGGCGAGGTCGCAACCACGATCTCGTATCCGTCGGTCAGTTCGCACCGCAACGTCCCGGCCGAGATGCGTCGCGCGCTCGGCGTCAGCGCGGGAACGCTCCGAATCTCGGCCGGAATCGAAGATCCGGGCGACATCACCCGCGATCTGAGCCGCGCGTTCGCAGGGCTCGGGGAACGCGCCCGCGCATGACGCGACGGTGCGCCACGGCGCCGCTCACCGGAGGTTAACGATGCAGACTCGCGCGACCATTCTTTCGCTCGTCCTTCTCAGTGCATTGTGCGCGTGTACCGCGACCAAGACGAGTGAATCCTCGTCGACGACGGTGACGGTCGCGAGCACGGCCGGTACGGCCGGAGGTCAGGTCATCGGCGTCTCGATTCAGAATCGCGAAGCGCAGTTCTATCAGGACATGGAATCCGGGATGAAAGCCGAGGCTGCGAAATACGGTTACACGGTCAGCGTCGTCGACGCGAGCCGCGACAATTCGAAACAGCAGAGCCAAGTCGAAGACTTCATCTCGAAAAAAGTGGCGGCGATCGTGCTGACGCCGTACGATTCGCAAGCGATCGGCAGCGCGATCGTCGAGGCGAACAAGGCCGGAATTCCGGTCTTCACGGCCGACATTGCCAACGCGTCGAAAGACGGCAAGGTCGTTTCGCACATCGCGAGCGATAACGTGCAGGGCGGCGGCCAGGCCGGGAAACTGATGTGCGCCGCGGTGAAGAGCGGAAGCGTCGCGATCATCGACGAGCCCGAAGTGACGAGCGTTCAAGATCGCGTCAAAGGCTTCCGCGCGGCGATTGCGGCCGGCTGTCCCGCTGTCAAGATCGTCGCCGATATCGATGGCGGCGGCGAGCGCGCCAAGGCCAGTTCCGTGATGGATGACATGCTGCAGTCGCACAAGGATCTGCGCGGCGTCTTCGGCATCAACGACGACTCGGCGCTGGGTGCGGCCAAGGCGATCGAAGCGGCCGGTCTCAAAGGAAAGGTCAGCGTGATCGGCTACGATGCTACGCCCGAAGCGCAGACCGCGATCAAGGGCGGCTCGATGTACGGCGACGCAATCCAACATCCCGATCAGATCGGCAGCAAGACGATCGACGCGATTCACGACTTCTTCGCCGGCAAGACGCCGCCGGCCAAGATCGCGGTCGACGTCGGTACCTTCACGAAAGCCAACGCGAAATAAAATCGCTGGTTTTGGCTGCGGCGTTCCTGCTGGGCGCGGCGCCCGCCGCACCGATCTCGATCCAGCTCGACGGCTACGCCAAGCGGAGCCTGGCGCTCACGTTCACGGAATACCACCACACCCTCTACGCGCACTGTCCGTACGCGCTCGGGACGTATTCGTACATCGAGCTTTCGGGAGTGCGGCGCGTGCACCGTACGGTCAGACTCAACGACGAACAGGTCCAGCGCGGCGTCGAAGAACGCAGCGAACTGATCTTGCAACCGAGCAGAGCCCGCTTCTACTGGAACGCCGGAAAGAAGTGGATCGACTGGGGCCGCGGGCCGGAGTTGATCTACATCGCGGAACGTCGCGGCGGCGTGTGGTCCTTTACGCGCGACCAGCACATCTGCGCGCACGGCGAACCGCAGGATAAGGCATCCATCGACGGCATCCCCAAAGGGTGAGCGAGCCGGATGCGAGCGGGGCGCCGCTGCTGCGCATGAGCGGAATCGTGAAGACGTTTCCCGGCGTGCGGGCGCTCGACGGTGTCTCGCTCGAAGTCGTTCGCGGCGAAGTGCACGCCCTCGTCGGCGAGAACGGCGCCGGCAAGTCGACACTGATGAAAGTCTTGGCCGGCGCGTATCGCGCCGACGCGGGAACGATCGAGATCGACGGCAAGCCGGTAACGATCGACGGCCCGCGCGCGGCCGAAGCGTACGGCATCGGGATGATCTATCAGGAGTTCAACTTGGTGCCCGATCTCGGCGTCGTCGAAAACATCTTGTTGGGCCACGAGCCGGTGCACGGTCTCTTTTTGGATCGGGCCGAGGCGTTGCGCCAAGCGACCGCGACGGTCACCGAACTCGGCATCGTGCTCCCGTTCGATCGGCCCGCGCGCCGGCTCTCGGTCGCGCAGCAGCAGATGGTCGAGATCTCCAAAGCCTTGGTGCGCAAGGCACGCCTCGTCGTGATGGACGAGCCGACGGCCGCCTTGACCGAGCGCGAGACCGACGCACTCTTCGCGCTGATCCGAAAATTGAAGGCGCAGGGCGTCGCGTTCGTCTACATCTCGCATCGGCTGGAGGAACTGCCGCGTATCTCCGACCGGATCACCGTCATCCGCGACGGAAAGACGATCGAGAAGCGTCCGACCGCGCAGATGCCGCCCGACGATTTGATTCGTTTGATGGTCGGCCGCACGCTCGACGCGCACTTTCCCGACGTGCCCGCGGTCGCCGCCGATGCCCCGGTCGTCTTGCACGTCGGCGGACTCTCGGCGCTCACCGGGCCGAACGACGTGAGTTTCGATGTGCGCGCCGGCGAGATCGTCGGGTTGGCAGGGCTTGTCGGCGCCGGTCGCACCGAGATCGTGCGCGCCATCGCGGGCGCGGATCTGGCGAGCGCGGGCGAAGTCGATGTCGCCGGCAAGCGCGTGATCTTGCGCGGACCGCATTCGGCGATCAAAGCCGGCATCGCGCTGATCACCGAAGACCGCAAGGCGCAAGGGCTCGTGCTGAATATGAGCGTGCGCGAGAATACGACGCTCGCGCATCTCGATGAATATACCCGCGGCATCTTCGTCGACCGTGCTGCCGAAACCAAGATCACGGCTCACGAGATCGCCGAGCTGCGCATCCGCACGCCCAACGGCGAACAGATCGTGCGCAACCTCTCGGGCGGCAATCAGCAGAAGGTCGTGCTCGCCAAGTGGCTCAGCCGCCAGCC
>PLDY01000119.1 GCA_003136895.1 Candidatus Erabacter solicola
GATCATTTTCTCGATGTGATCCCGCTGCGCTATGCGTTGAAGTACGGTCCGCGCACGCACGCGCGCAAAGTCGGTCTGTGGCTTCCGCCGGGCGGCGAAGCGATGCTGCGCCGTATGGTCGACGCGTTCGCCCCAGAATCATCGCACGATTTCTTGAGCGAAGTCTTTGAGGTGAAGACGTACGACGCCGCTACTCCGCTGAAAATCGGCGACCTCAACCTGCGCTTTGCAGCGACCGCGCATTATATTCCGACGTTCGCGCTGCGCATCGAAGCGGCCGGTGCGAGCGTTACGTATTCCGCCGACACCGCCCCGGACGAGGGCGTCGCCGCGCTGGCGCGCGGCACCGATCAGTTTCTGTGCGAGGCGACGCTACGTTCCGGCGAAAGCGACGTCGAACCCCGCGGTCATTTGAGCGCGCTTGAGGCCGGCCAAATGGCGCAGCGGGCCGAGGTGGGGCGCTTGACGCTGACACACTACCCAGCGGAATTCGTGATCGAAGATTTGCGCGCGCACGCCGCCCAAGCGTTCTCCGGCGCCGTCGACATCGCCGACGACCACCGGCAGTACGAGTTCTAGTTCTCGGTCTTTGCTTCGCCTCGGGGGAGCGAGAACGCGATCAGCGATTTGATCGGTGCGAGCCCGCGGTTGATGACGGCGTAGACCGTCACGTGCAGCTTGAGTTCTTCGAGCCGCGCTTTGGCGGCCATGACTTCTTTGCCGTTGCTGACGACGTCCTCGAGTAACAAGACGCGCTGCCCCGCTTCGTACGGGCCTTCGACGTACTCGTCCGCGAACGCGCCATACGCCTTAGGCTGCTTACGAACGACGATCATCGGAACGTTCGTCATCTGACAGACCGCCGTCGCCAGAATTACGCCGCCGAGCTCCGTCCCTGCAATGAGGCCCGGGTTCAGCTCAGAGACGATCGGCACGAACATGCGCGCGATGCGCCGTAACACAGCAGGATCAGAGAACAGGCGAAACTTGTCGATGTAGTAGTCGCTGCGCATGCCGCCGGCCATGAGGTATTCGCCACGCGTCAGCGCGCGCTCCATCACCATGGTGCGCAGCCATTTGAGTTCGGGGATCATGCTGAGGCGAGATTCGGGCTCTATATTTCCCATTGATACGCGTTCCACGACTCCGTCACCGGGTTCGGCGTGAACCCCTTGAAGTCGGGATTGACCGGTTGAATCTGGCGCGGCCACCAGATCGGCAGCTCGGGAAGATCGCGCGTGAGCATCGTCTCGATGTGTGCGTAGGCCGCTTTGCGGCTCGCCATATCGAAATGACTGAGCGCCGAATCCTCCGCAGCGTCCATCTCCAGATTGCAGTAGTGCGTCTCGTTGTTTCCGCGCGGCGGTTGCGCTTTGCAGTAGAAGATCGACGATTGATCGGGATCGATGCCGGCGACCCAGCCCGTCCAGGCGAGATCGAATTTGCCGTTCTGCAGAATACCCTTGGCGTTCATCTGCGCGTAGAGCAGCGCTCCCGGAAACTCCTTGATCTGCACGGTCATGCCGAGTTGATGCAGCATCGCCTGAACCTGCACGACGCCGGTTCGCCGCGTCGCGTTACTGACGTTGGTGACGAGCAGGACGTTCAGCGGCTCACCGTTTTTCGCAAGCATCCCGTCGGCGCCGGGCGTCCAGCCGGCTTGCAGCATCAGGGCCTTGGCCTTGGCCAGATCGTGGGGATAGTGCGTGACGGCGGAATCGTACGCCCACATGAACGGCGGGTGATCTTGATCGGCTAGCGCCGCCGAACCGAACGTTAGATCGTGAACGAGTTTTTCGCGATCGATTGCGTAGGCCACCGCCTGCCGTACGCGCACGTCGTCGAACGGAGCATGCTGCGTGTTGATTTGGATGCGCTCGTAGTCATTCTTGGGTTGCAAGATGTTCACGATGTCGGTCAGCGTCTTGAGGGTCCGGTACTGTTGCGGCGAGGCTTCGAATTGCCAATCGACTTCGTGCGTCTGCAATTGGCTCAACTCGGTGTTCTCGTCGGGGATGAATTTGATCAGGATGCGCTGCAGTTTCGGCGCACCAAGGAAGTATTTGTCGTTAGCGACCAGTTCGATATGATCGCCGCGGTTCCAAAGTTTGAATTTGAACGGCCCGGTTCCAATCGGCGCGGAATTGAAGGCCACCTGGTTCATATCGGGCAGCTTGCCCAAGATATGCTCCGGCACGACTTCGAACGGATCGTCGCTCTCACCGAAGAGCGTGTTCACGACCGGCGAGAACGCTTTCTTCATATGGAAGATGACGGTATAATCGTCGGGCGTATCGACGGCTTTGACCAAATCGTAGCCGTTGGTCGTGATCACGTTGTTCTTGCCGCTGACGATCGAACTCCATGAGAATTTGACGTCTTTGCTCGTGAAGGGCACGCCGTCGTGCCACAGCACGTTCTTGCGCAGCTTGTAGGTGAGCGTCAGCCCGTCTTTGCTGATGCCGCCGTTCTCGAGCGTGGGGACCTCGGCCGCGAGGATCGGAACCTGCTGTTTGCCGGTCGCGTCGACCGAGACCAGCGGATCGAAGATCAGCCGGTTGATCATGCTTTCGGTCGTGTTGCTGGCGAGGAGTCCGTTGAGCGTATTCGGCGGGTTCTGCACGGCGATGCGTAGCGTCCCCGCGATCGTCCACGAATGACGGCCGCCGGACGCCGAGTCGGAACTCGTCCCAACCTTCGTGCAGCCGGCCAGCAGCGCGCAAGCAGCGAGTGCGGCGATCCAGCGTTGCATTATGCGGAGACCGCCTCACGGACGGATTGTGAAACCTTGGGTGGTGCAGGATCGAAGCGTTCGTGACGCCACGAATACGTGCCGAGCCCTTGCGTCGCGGTGCGCAGTTCGGTGATGTAGTTGCCGAGTTCGGCTTGCGGTGCGTAGGCGACGACGCGTTGGAAGCCGCGTTGCTCGGCGGGTTCGAACGAGAGGACCTGGCCGCGCTTCGCGGTGATGCCACCGAGGACCGCCGCTGCGCTCTCTTCGGGAACGATTGCTTCCATATGCACGATCGGTTCCAGCAAGACCGGCTGGCATTTTGGTAACCCGTCGCGCATCCCCATGCTCGCCGCGGTCTTGAACGACGCTTCGCTCGAATCGACATCGTGGTACGCGCCGTCGAACAAGGTGATGTGGATGTCGGTTACCGGGAAGCCCGCGATCGGGCCCTTGAGCAGTGCTTCGCGCACGCCTTTTTCAACTGCGGGCCAGAAGTTGCGCGGAACGACGCCGCCGACGATCTGTTCGCTGAAGGTAACGCCGTGACCGCGCGGTTTGGGTTCGATGCGCAGTTTAACATCGGCGAATTGGCCGTGGCCGCCGGTTTGGTGCTTGTAGCGCGAGTGCACTTCGGTCGCATGCGCGATCGTTTCGCGGTAGGCGACGGTCGGCGCGTGCATCTCGAGCGCAAGATGGTACTTGCGCGAGAGCCGCGAGAGCGAGGTCGTGACGTGAATCTCGCCGAGGCCGAGCAGCTGCAGTTCGTTGG
>PLDY01000077.1 GCA_003136895.1 Candidatus Erabacter solicola
TCTCAAAAATGGGTCGCATTACCGCGAGCACATCGTGCATGAAATCCATTGCCCAACTCTGGTTTGGCGCGGTTGGGACGACTCGCTCATCGCGAACCGTCGCGGCACGCCGGCGCTTGGGCGTTCTGGTCCGAATTGCCAGGTTTTCCTCGCGGTAGATACGTCGCACACGCTTGCGGTTCACATGCCAACCCTCGCGTCGCAGGAGGACCGTGATCCGTTCATAGCCGTACCGGATACGCACTTGAGCGATCTCCTTGATCCGCGTTCGCAGAATAGGATCGTCACGCTTGATGGAGCGGTAGTGCAGCATCTTGCGGTTGATGTCCAGAACCGCACACGCCCGGCGTTCGCTCAGTTGCCATGTCTCGCGGATGTTCGGCACCATGACCGTCCGGCGCAGGCGCCTCACCACTTTTTTTTAACGACGTCCTGGAGTACCTGACGATCGAGCGTCAGGTCGGCGACGAGTCGCTTCAGGCGCGCATTTTCTTCACGCAGCTGTCGCAGCTCGCGAATCTCCGGCGTTCCCAGGCTGCCGAAGCGCTTGCGCCATGCATAGAACGTTGCTTCGGAGATGCCGAGCTTTCGCGTGATCTCGGCGATCGGCGTGCCGGCTTCGGCTTGGCGCAGGGTCGCGGCGATTTGCTCGTCGGAGTAGCGGGATTTGCGCACGGGCGAACCTCCTGTCGGGTCGGTGTTCGCCGCCATTTTCTAGGAATCCGTGGAGTAAAATCTTGGGAGAAGACCCGACATTGCAAACGCGACTCGAGACTTTGCCTGGAGCGAACCGATTGCAAAGGCCTTCTTATCGGGTACTCGGCGCAGTCAACGGAGGAAATTGTGCGAGCGGCTTCGACGCCGGTCGAGATCGTTCGAAGCTGCGCTTAGTGAGGAATTATTGGCCAAGCGACGGAAAGTACGACCGCAGCGTTCCAACTCGCCGGATATCCGTTGTGCAGCAATGGAAACTTCCGCCGAACGGGTAGACGCGATCGAAGGCGCACGGGATCACATCGCAGCCGAGCGATTCGAGTAATTCGATCGTCGGCTTCTCGGCCGCCTCAACGACGGCGGTTCGCTCGTCGAGCATGAGAATGTTCATCGAGATCCAGTTGCTGACTTCAGGATTCGAGCGACCCGATCGCACCGAGGGCGGGGCTTCCACCGTGCGCCAGCCGTTCGCCGCGAACAGTTTCAGCGAGCCGTCCGTGCACGGCCGTTGTGGATTGATCAAGACGAGACCGGGCCTGATCGGTACGAGCGTCGTGTCGATGTGTGTCGGATAAGGCTCGGCAAATTCTATCCGATGCACGCGAAAACCGGAACCGAGGTGCCGCTGGAGCCAATCCGCACCGAACTGATTGCTGACCAGGTCGGGTTGCCAAAAGATGTCGCGACCGAAGCGCATGAACGAAGCCGCATCGAATGCCGGCTCGATCTCGGTCAGAAGTGGCGTCGCCTTGAAGTCGAACGGTCCTTCTCCGAGCCGCACGCGTTCGTCGTAGAGTTCGTCGCGCATGAGCGGCTTCGGAACTGCCGTCCAGCGCGCACCGTTACGAAAGTATTCGGCTATGAGCCGCCGGTACGCGCGATATTCGAAGAAGCGGGCCCGTCGCGCCATCGGCGCCTCGATAATTTCGTCCCCGATCACCAAGAGTAAGTCGCGCGGACACGCATTAACGAGACCGAACTCGATCTCCCAATCCGGCGTCTTCACGGGGATCGTGTGGTCGGCCGGATCGGGCCGGCGCACCGTTATTCCGCGCTTCTCGAGCAGTTCCGCAAAGGCGTCGAGCTGACGCTCGGCCTCACCGATCAGGCCCGGCACCGCGGGCCGGCCGCTAAAACTGCGTCCCCCGATATCCTCGGCCGGATGGTACGGCGACATGGCAGGCTCGTATCCCATATCGGCAGCGCCGCGCGCCGAACCGACGATGACCTCCTGTAGCGGATCCCACTCGTTCCACGAGCATACGGCGATTTCTGACGACACGCAAAGTCTATTCTCCGCCGGCTTCCATCGCCCAACGCGGCAAAGGACCCGGCGGTGCACGCCGAGGCGCTGATTCGCGCGAAGAAGTACGCCGCCGCTAAGACGGTCCTCCAATCGTATCTAGCGACCGCGAGCGCCGACCAAGATGCGCTCGTCTTGCTTGGCGTCGCTGACGAATACTTGAACGATTCTGCCGGCGGGGTCGCCGCGCTCGATGCGGCCGGCAAGATTCCGGACCGATACAGCGTGGTCGCCGCGAAGGCACACGCAAACACCGGCGATCGCGCGAACGCGCTCCCGTACGTGCAACGGGCAAAGGCCCATGCAGGCACGGACGCAACGCTCAACGCCGATATCGATACGGCGCTCGCAACGCTCTCGAAGTAGAGGCTACAGCCCCATCGGATAGGCTTCTTCGCCGTGGAGTTCGACGTCGAGTCCACGCTCTTCGGCGAGCAAGTTGACCTTCGCCGGCGTGATCTTATTGATCAGCCACAGCATGCCGTACGTGAACGTGAAGGCCCAAATGCTCGAGATCGCAACCGCCGCACACTGCTTGCCGAAGAAGTCGACGCCGCCACGCAGTAGGCCGTCGGCGCCGTTCGGGTTCCACGCTTTCGAAGCGAAGACGCCGAGCAAGACGATTCCGAGGAATCCGCCGACGCCGTGCACGCCCCACACATCGAGTGCGTCGTCCCAGCCTAGCCGGTTCTTGAGCGCGACCGCGTAGTAGCAGACCACACCGGCCAGGATGCCGAGGATCACGGCGGTCGTCGGCGAGACATAACCGGCTGCGGGTGTGATCGTAGCGAGGCCGGCGACCGCGCCGGTCAACAGTCCGACGAACTTCGGCTGCTTTCCGTTCGACCATTCGACGAAGAGCCACGCGATTGCGGCGAACGATGCGGCGATGTCGGTATTGAGAAACGCCGAGGCGGTGACTGCATCGACTTGCAACTCCGAGCCGGCGTTAAAACCATACCAGCCGAACCACAGGAGCCCCGTGCCGAGTGCGATCAGCGGGATGTTATGCGGTTTGTTCTCGACGATCTGGCGCCGGCCGATGAAAAGCACCGAAGCCAGCGCCGCAAAGCCCGCGGTGTTGTGCACCACGATGCCGCCGGCGAAATCCAGGACGCCCCACTTGGCGAGCATTCCGTCCGGGCTCCAGATCATGTGCACGAACGGGAAGTACACGAAGATGAGCCAGCCGGTCAAGAACAGAAAATATGCTTTAAACGTGACGCGATTGGCAAACGCTCCCGTTATCAGCGCCGGCGTGATGATCGC
>PLDY01000124.1 GCA_003136895.1 Candidatus Erabacter solicola
CCGTGGGATCTGCAGCGCACGACCACGACCTGCACCCAGTGCAGTGTCGGTTGCGCGATCAATCTCGATGAGCGGCACGGCGAGGTGCTGCGCACGATGTCGGTCGAGGACGATGTGGTCTCGGACGGCTGGCTCTGCGACCGCGGCCGCTACAACATTGGCTTCGCGACCGATCCGCGTCGGATCACGAGTCCGCAGATCAAGCGTGACGGCGAGTGGATGCAGATCGGCTGGGACGAAGCGATCGAGGTATGGGCGAATGCGATTCGCGCTGTCGAACCCGGTTCGCTGGCAACGCTCGGCGGCTCGCGTTTGCTCAATCAAGAAGCCTATCTGTTGCAGCACGTGATGCGCGCCGCCGGCTGCGAGAATCTGGATTGGCGCACGGGCCGCCAGCGCCAAGCTTCGCCCGGCCCGTTCGCCGGCACGTACGCCGGCGTCGATGCGGCGCAAGCGATCGTGCTCGTTGGACGGCCGCCTGCGCAGACGGCGCCGATTTTGTCGCTGCGTATTCGCAAGGCCGTCGCCGGGGGGGCGCGGTTGCTTTTTGTCGGCGATCACGCGTTGCCGATTCGCGTGCGNNCACGAACGTCTGGCTAACGTCGCCGGACTCGGCGCGCTCGGGCTTGACAAACTCGAACGGATTGCATTCGTCTGGGACGGTATCGACGTGCGCGCCGGCGCCGAACTCAACACGTTTATGCAAGGCTTGGCGGCCGGCGGCAAGACGGTTTCGGGCTTCGTGCCGGGTGAGGGCGGAAACGCGCGCGGCGCGGAAGCGATGGGCTTGGTGCCGCGCGGCAAAGGCCTCGATACCGCCGGCATCCTGGCGAATGCGCGCGACGGCAAGGTGGGCGTGCTCTCGATCTTCGGTGCGAACCCGGTATTGAGCGTACCCGGTGGCGCGCGAAGCGCGAGCGCGGCAATCAAGAGCGTTCCGTTCGTTGTGGTGACCGAACTCTTCATGAGCGCCAGCGCCGAACTCGCGACCTTGCTGCTGCCGGTGCGCGGCGCGTTTGAAAAGTACGGTCACACCTACGACCTGACCGGCGCGGCGCATGAGGTGCGTGCCGGCCACGTGCCGCCCGCGCAGACGCTCAGCGACGGCGAGATCATCGTCGCGCTTGCGGCCGCGCTGGACATTGCGATCCCGGCGTCGGGCGAACTGGATAGGCTCGCAAGCGCCCCGGCAGCGCAAGTTGCGAGCGGCCTCGGCGATCCCGCGCTGTGCGGTGCGCCGGCTGCGAGCGCCGGCGCGAAAGCCGGCAGCCTGCGGTTGGCGATCGCGGCCGATTCGTTTGCCGGCGGGGGCACCGTCTATTTCGACGACCGTCTGGGCGAACTGCGCCCGCCGCCAACGGCGAAGCTCAACGAGAAAACCGCGGCGGCCCTCGGCCTGCAGAGCGGCGACGTGGCGGATATCGGCGCCGGCGAGCGCGTGCTCCGCGGCGTGAGCGTCGTCGTGTATGCCGAATGCGTCGATGACGTCGTGACGGTCTTCGATGGGTTGCCCGATGCGCCGGCTTCCGATTTCAACGACGGCGAAACGGTCACGCTAACCAAGTGCGCCCGGGCGATGGCGGGCGCCCCATGATGGATCTGCTGAACTCGATGCCGCTGTGGCTGCTCGTCGTCATCAAGTCGGCCTTCGTGCTGTTCGTGGTCGTGACGACGTTCGCGTACGCGATGCTCTTCGAACGCAAGGTGATGGCCTGGATGCAACTGCGTCCCGGTCCCGACCGAGTCGGACCGTGGGGATTGTTGCAGCCTGCCGCCGACGCCGCCAAGATGATGTTCAAGGAAGATCTTACGCCCTCGACCGCCGATCCCGTGATCTACAAGTTCGCGCCGTGGCTCTCGCTCGCGACGGCGATGGCGACCTTCGCGGTCATTCCGTTCTCGGAATCGAGCGCGGGGCTATGGAGCATCGGCAACGTGAACGCGGGGATATTGTTCATCTTCGCGCTCACTTCGATCGGCGTTTACGGCATCTCGCTGGCCGGCTGGTCGTCGGGTTCAAAGTATCCGTTGCTCGGCGCGGTCCGCTCGACGGCGCAGATGATCAGTTACGAACTGGCCATGACGATGTCGGTCGTCGGCGTGCTGATCCTGGCGGCGACAACCTCGCTCTCGGGGATCGTGCACGCGCAGGGACCGGGCAGATTCTGGTTCGTGGTGCCGCAATTCGCCGGTTTCATCATCTACATCATCACCGCGGTTGCCGAGACCAATCGCGCTCCCTTCGACTTGGTTGAGGCCGAAACCGAATTGGTCGGNNTGGAACTCGCTCTTCGGCCTCGACTTCATTCCGGGGATCGTCTGGTTCTTGCTGAAAGCCGGTCTGTTCATCTTCATGTATATCTGGCTGCGGACTACGCTTCCGCGCTTGCGCTACGACCGGCTGATGGATTTCGGTTGGAAAGTCTTGCTGCCGGTAGCGACGCTGAACTTGATGGTCACGGCCGCGATCATCGCGTGGCGAGGTTAGCCGTGGGCGGATTTTTTGCCGGCATCCTCGCGCTCGTCCGAGGCTTCATGACGACCTTCTCGTTCTTTTTCAAGAAGAGCCCGACGATCGCATACCCCTCGATTAAGAAGCAGCACGCGCCGCGTTTCCACGGTCTGCACGAGTTGCGCCGCTACGACGATGGGAAAGAGCGTTGCATCGGCTGCGAGCTGTGTGCGATCGCGTGTCCGGCGAACGCGATCACGGTCATCGGGGCGGAGAATACACCCGAAGACCGCCGCTCGCCGGGCGAACGCTACGCGGCGCGCTACGAGATCGACGAACTGCGTTGTATCTTCTGCGGCCTGTGCGAAGAGGCGTGTCCGACCGACGCGATCGTACTGACGCCGCGCTTCGAGATGTCCGATTACCGTCGCGGTTCGTTCATTTACGCCAAGGACCGGTTGCTGGTGCCGCCCGAAGCCGGCGTCGGGACCGCGCCCGACGAGCGCCCCAACGGCATTCCCTCCGACCTCGGTGCGGTGATCGAACGCAAGAGTACGACCGAGATCGAGGGCGGCTACGACGCAACCTGGCGCGGCACGCTGCTCAAGACCGACCGCAAGGGGTTGGCCGGGTGATTCTGTTCTGGGCACTGGCCGTTCTCTTGATCGTGAGCGCCGTCTTTACGGTGATGCAGAAGAGCCCCGTGCATAGCGTCGTGGGATTGCTGATCAACTTTGTTATTCTGGCGACGCTCTATCTAACGTTGAACGCCGAGTTCATCTTCGTGATTCAGATCGTGGTCTATAGTGGCGCGATTCTGATTCTGTTCGTCTTCGTGATCGCGCTCCTCTCGAGCGGCGTCGGTCCATTTCCGGAAGGGCCCAATCGCTTGCCGCGCATCGTGGCGCCGGCAGCGATTGTAATACTGGCCGCCTTTGGTTTCCTGATCTACGGTTTGGCACGTGCTCCGCTCGGCGTGCTGCCGGCGCACATCTCGACCTCGACGAGCGGCGAGGTGGGGCAGGCGAACGTCTTCGGCAGCGTCGCCGATTTCGGCTCGGCGCTCTTTTCGACGCACTTGCTACCGTTTGAAATCACGGCATTCATCCTGATGGTCGCGGTGATCGGCGTGGTAATGCTAGCCGGCGACGCGGCGCCCGATAGGACGCGCCATCGGCCCAAGCGCCGGCCCCGCAAACGCGAGCCGATCGTGAAGGCGAACCGGTGAGCGGCGCGCCAATGCCGGTCGACATCTCCTATTACGTCATTTTATCGGCGGTGCTCTTTTTCATCGGCGTCGCCGGCGTGATCCTGCGGCGTAATCCGCTGATCGTCCTGATGTCGATCGAGCTGATCTTCAACGCCGCCAACTTGGCGCTGGTCGCCTTCGCGCGCGAGTGGTCGAATAACGCCGGTCACATCTTCGCGTTCTTGGTGATCACGGTCGCGGCCGCCGAAGCTGCGATCGGTCTCGCCATCGTGGTCGTCGTTTTCCGGCGCTCGAAGAACGTCGATGTCGACGAAGTTGCGGGGCTGCGCGGATAGTGGCGACGACCTTCCTCGCCCTGTGGCTTCTGCCGTTCGCCGGCGCGATTGCGCTCTGGGCCTTCGGTCCCTCGCTCAAGCGCTGGGCCGCGTTCGTCGGCTCGGCGACGATCCTGATCTCGTTCGCGTTGACGCTGACCCTCGCGACGGACGCCTTCGGCAAACTGGGCGAACGCATCGATTTGGGAACGTGGATGCCGGGTTTCAGTTTTGGGCTGTGGCTCGACCCGCTCTCGCTGCTCTGGACCCTCGTCATCACGGGCGTAGGCGGATTGATCCACGTCTACTCGATCGGGTACATGTGGAACGACCGCGCGATCGCGCGCTTCTTCGCGTACATGAATTTCTTCGTCTTCGCGATGCTGACGCTCGTGCTCTCGGACAACTTCGTCGGCTTGCTCGTCGGTTGGGGCTTGGTCGGTCTTGCGTCGTACTTCCTGATCGGGTTCTGGTTCTTCAAGCCCGCGGCCGTGGCGGCCGCGCGCAAGGCGTTCGTCATAAACGTCGTCGGCGACGTCGGCCTGATGCTCGGCATCTTCGTGCTCTTTGCGGCGACGCACTCGATTCGCTACTTCGACGTCTTCGCGAAAGCGTCGACGCTTCCGACCGAGACCGTGCTTCTGGCGTGCGTCGCGATCTTCATCGCGTGCGCCGCGAAATCGGCGCAGCTTCCGTTGCAAACCTGGCTCCCCGACGCAATGGAAGGCCCGACGCCGGTCTCCGCGCTGATTCACGCTGCGACCATGGTGACCGCCGGCGTCTACCTGATCGCGCGTTGCGCTCCGCTCTGGGACGTATCGCCTGAGGCACGGGCCTTGGTCGGCACGATCGGCGCACTGACGGCGCTGACCGGTGCGATCCTCGGACTCGCGCAATGGGATATCAAGCGGATTCTGGCCTACTCGACGATGTCGCAGAT
>PLDY01000098.1 GCA_003136895.1 Candidatus Erabacter solicola
GTCCGGCGCGGCGACACGGTGGCCGTCCTTTCGCGCACGCGCCTCGAGTGGATCCTGCTCGACTGGGCGATCATGTCGATCGGCGCCGTCGTTGTCGGCCTCTACCCGACGAACACCGCCAGCGAGTGCGCGTACATCCTCGGCCATTCCGAGGCGGTGCTCGCCTTTGCGGAGGACGACGCGCAGCGGGAGAAGCTCACGTCTGTGGGCGGCCAGCTCCCCGCGCTGCGCGAGGTGATCGGCTTCGACGAGCTCTCCGCCTTCGAGCGAGAGGCGGGTGATGCCGATGCCGCACCCGAGGCGGTGCAGGAGGACGACCTCGCGACGCTCATCTACACATCGGGCACAACCGGTCCGCCGAAAGGCTGCATGCTCAGCCACAAGAACCTCGTCACGGCCGCGCTGCGGGTGACGAATCTGGATGGCCAGAGCGACACGGTGCTCCTGTTCCTGCCGCTCGCACATAGCTTCGCGCGGATCGTCCACCAGTCGGCGGCGTTTTCCGGCGCGACCCTCGCACTGGTATCCGACGCGACACGCGTCCAGGAAGGGCTCTCAACGACGCGCCCGACGATCCTGCCCGCCGTCCCGCGCGTCTACGAGAAGATCCACGCGAACGCGCTCGGCGAGATCGAGCGCGCCGGTGCGAGGTTTGTCGCGCCCTCCGAGTTGGCGAGCGTCGCCGCGCAGTTGACGTCGATCGTGCTCTCACCGGGGGTTCCGCTCAACGGCGAGTTGGTACGCCGCGTCCAAGACCTCGCCCAGGTTCCGGTCTACAGCGAGATCGAGGTTGCCTATCGGATCAGCGCGGCACCGATTGTGGCCGTGACCGGCACGAAAGGAAAGACGACGACCACCGCCTTGGCCGGAGCACTCTTTCGTCGCGCCGGGCGCGCTACGCGCGTCGGCGGCAACATCGGTAACGCACTGATCAACGAGACCGCGGCTGCGACCTCCGCCGAATGGGTGATCGCCGAAGTCTCCTCATTCCAGCTCGAGACGATCCGCTCGTTCAAGCCGCGCATCGCCGCGATTCTCAACGTCTCGCCCGATCATCTCGACCGCTACCATTCGATGGACGAGTACACCGAAGCGAAGTTTCGCATCTTTGCCAATCAGGGCCCGGACGACACGTTCGTCGGCAACCTCGACGACCCGATCGTCGGCACGCTCGCCGAGGGCGCCGGCGCCGCGCGCCTGCGCTCGCGCGCGCTCTGGTTCGCGCGCTCGCCCCACCGCATGACGTCGCTCTACGTGCGGCGCGAGCGCATCACGTACGCGCCGCCGAGCGGCGATCCGCGACCGATCGAGATCATGCCGCTCGGCGAGATTCCGTTGCTCGGCGCGCATAACGTCTCGAACGTCCTCGCGGCGCTGCTGATCGGTCTCGCCGCGGGTCTCGATCCCGAAGCTTTGCGCGACGGCGTCCGCGCATTTTCCGCGCTGCCGCATCGGTTGCAGACCGTCGCCGAGCAAGGTGGGGTCCGTTACGTCGACGATTCGAAGTCGACCAATCCGGGCTCGCTGATCGCCGCGCTCGAATCGTTCGACCGTCCGGTCGTGCTGATCGCGGGCGGCAAGTCGAAACGCACCGAGTTCGGCGCGATGGGCGAAGCGATCGGCCGTCGCGCGAAAGCGCTCGTGCTGATCGGCGAAGCGGCCGATGAGATCGCGGCAGTCGTCAACGGCCCGAAGCTCGAGCGCGCCGCATCGATGGACGATGCGGTCGCGATCGCGCGCACGTTCGCCGCACCCGGCGACGTGGTGCTGCTCTCGCCGGGCTGCGCCTCCTTCGATATGTTCGCGTCGGCTGAGGCGCGGGGCGACGCGTTCGCTCGCGCCGTCGCCTCGGTAGGAGCGGCCGCGCATGGTTGAGCGTAAACGCAACGACGAACAGGTCGCAACGCAGCGCAACGCGCCCGACGCGGTGCTGGTCGGCAGCATCGCGGTCTTGGTCGCGATCGGACTCGTCATGATCTTCAGCGCTTCGAGCGCACTCGCGATCGCGCAACATCACGATGCGGCGTTCTTCCTCAAGCGCCAGATCGTCTGGCTCGTGGTCGGCATCATCGCGGCCTTCGCGGCCTACCGCATCGAGTACGAGCACCTTCGCCGCTTCGCACCGTTCGCGCTGGTCGCGAGCGTGCTCTCCCTCGGCCTCGTCCTGATCCCGCACATCGGTCTCGACTCGGGCGGCGCGCGCCGCTGGCTCGGGGCCGGCGCGTTCAGTCTGCAGCCTTCGGAGTTTGCCAAGTTGGCGCTCGTGCTCTACTTGGCAGCCGCGCTCTCGAGCAAGGGTGAACGCGTGCGCTCGCTCGTCAACGGAGTCGTTCCGCTCGCGCTCGTCACCGCGTTGCTCGCGATGCTCGTTCTCAAGGAACCCGATATGGGCACCGCGAGCTTGCTAACCTTTACCGCCGGCGCGATGCTCTTCGCCGCCGGTGCGCGGATCGTGCACTTGCTGATGGTCTTGATGGTGACGGCGCCGTGGGTCGTGCTGCTCGTGATGCACGACGCATACAAGCGCGCGCGCATCCTCGCCTTCCTCAATCCGTGGAAGGATACGCAAGATAAAGGCTTCCAGATCGTGCAGTCGCTGCTGGCGCTCGGCAGCGGCGGCCCGTTCGGCGTCGGGCTCGGCTTCTCGCGCCAAAAGTTCGGCTGGCTGCCCGAGACCTACACCGATTTCATCGGCTCGATCCTGGGCGAAGAGCTTGGCTTCATCGGAATGTTCGTGGTCGTTATGCTCTTCGTTATCTTCGCATATCGAGCGGCGCGCATCGCGCTCAACGCTCCGGACCGCTTCGGCTATTTCCTCGCGCTCGGCTGCATGGCGATGATCGTGATCCAAGCCTTCGTCAACATCGGCGTGGTCACGTCGTCGTGGCCGGTGACCGGCGTACCGCTGCCCTTCATCTCATTCGGTGGGTCGTCACTGGTGGTCTCACTCGTCGCGGTCGCGCTCGTGGTCAACGTCGGACGGCATCGACGAAGATCGACGGGGTAACGTGCGGCTGCTGCTAACCGGTGGCGGCACGGGCGGTCACATCTATCCCGCGCTGGCGATCGCCGAAGCGCTCGGCGCGTGCGAGGAACTCAAACCGCTCGAGGTGCTCTTTGTCGGCAACCGGCGCGGGCTCGAGTCCGAGATCGTTCCGAAGGCCGGCCTGCGCGCGGAGTACATCCACTCGGCGCCGCTGGCGCGCGGTCCCTCGCTCGCGTTGCTACGCACGCTCGTCGCGAATACCGCCGGGTTCTTCGAGGCGCTGGCGGTCCTGCATCGCTACCGGCCCGATGTTGCGATCGCGACGGGCGGGTACGTCACCTTTCCTGTGATCGTCGCGCTGCGCGTCGTGCGCACGCTGCGGCTCTCCCGGGCGCGCATCGCGCTGCTCGAACCGAACGCGGCGCCCGGCTTGACCAATCGCCTCTTGGCGCCGCTCGCCGACGAGATTTGGTTGACGGTCGCGCAGCCCGGCCGCACGCTCGCCGCGAAAGAGATCGTCACCGGCACGCCGGTCCGCGCGTCGTTCTTGCAACCGATGTCCGCGCCGGCCGCGCGCGGCGCGCTCGGCCTCGACCCCAACTTGTCGACGATCGTCGTCTTCGGCGGTAGCCAAGGCGCTCGCAGCTTAAACGAAGCGGTCGCCGGGCTAGGAGCCGAGGGACTTCCGCCCGCGTGGCAACTCCTGCTCGTCGCGGGCGAGCGCGACTTCGCTTCGATTTCGGCGCAACTGCGGGCGGCGGAGCATCCGGAACGCCTGCACGCTATCCGATACCTCGACGATCCGCGCGCGGCGTATGCCGCGGCAGACGTGGTTGTCGCGCGGGCGGGTGCCTCAACCCTGGGAGAGTTGGCGGCGACCGGGACGCCCGCGCTGCTCGTGCCCTAACCGTACGCGACCGGCGACCATCAGACGCGCAATGCCGAAGTGATGCGGGCCGCGGGGGCGGCGCGCATCGTGGCCGATCGCGAGTTGAATTCCGCGCGGCTGCGCGGCGAACTCGAAGCGGCGCTCGAGCCCGCGGCGCTCACGGCGCTGCTGCGCTCGGCACAGTCGCTCGCGGCAAGCGATCCGCGCGCGGCGATCGCAGCGCGGGTGAAGCGTTGGAGCCAAGAGAAAACGGGTTTTCGGTGAGACTCTCGTCGGCCGTGCATTTCGTCGGGATCAGCGGGATCGGCATGTCCGGGCTGGCGCGGATCTTGTTGCAGCGCGGCTATAGCGTCTCCGGGTCGTCCGATCGCGCGACGTCGCTGACGGAACGCCTTGCGGCCGAAGGCGCGACGATCGCCATCGGGCACGATGCTGCGAATCTTGGCGCCGCGCGAACCGTTATCGTCAGTTCTGCGATCGACGCGTCGAACCCGGAACTCGTCGCCGCCCGCGAACGCAGTCTCGATGTGCTCAAGCGCGGCGCGCTGCTCGCGTATCTGATGCACGACCGGCGGGGAATCGCGGTCGCGGGTACGCACGGCAAGACCACGACGACGGCGATGCTGGCCTGCGTGCTCGAAGCCGGCGCGCTCGATCCGACGGTCGTCGTCGGCGGGGAGCGTGTCGACACCGGCAGTAACGCGCGCGATGGCAAAGGTGCGTGGTTCGTCAGCGAGAGCGATGAATCCGACGGCTCGTTCCTCGACTTGCAACCGGAGATCGCGGTCGTCACCAATATCGAGAACGATCACGTCGCGTCAGATGCCGAGTTTGCGCGCATGATCGCATCGTTCGAAACCTTCCTGGCCGGCTTACCGTCGCATGGTCTGGCGTTCGTCGGCGTCGACGAGCCGCGCGCGGCGCACCTAGCGCGCACCAAGCGCGCAGCGCGTACGCGCACCTTCGGCTTCGGCGCGGCCGACGTTCGAGCGATCGAAACGGTCTACGCCGGCTTCGGTTCGAGGAGCACGATCGTCGTCGACGGCGCGGTCGCCGGCGAATTGCACCTGGCGGTTCCCGGCGCGATCAACGTGCTCGACGCGCTGCCCGCAATTGCGATCGGGCTCGAACTCGGCGTGCCGTTCGCTACGATTTCGGCCGCGCTCGCTGCGTTCCGCGGCGTGCGCCGCCGTTTCGAGATCGTCTCCCGCTCGCCGCGCATGACCGTCATCGACGATTACGCGCACCACCCGACCGCGGTCGCCGCGACGATCGCGGCGGCGCGCGCCGACTTCGGCGACGCGATCGTCGTAGCGTTTCAACCGCATCGCTACTCGCGGACGCAGTACCTCGCCGGCGACTTCGCGCGCGCGTTGCGCGGCGTGCATCTCGTCGTCTTGACCGAGATCTACTCCGCTTCCGAGCGGCCGATCGAGGGCGTCGACGCGCGTACGATCGGCACGCCGCTGCGCGACCTTGGGGCGGCGGTCGAATACGTGGATGTCGAGGCACTCCCCGCATTTGTTTTGGAACGCGCGCCGCAGGGCGCACTCGTTCTGTTCCTGGGCGCGGGCTCGATCACATCGGCCGCCGCCGCCCTGGCGCGCGAACTCGAACGCGGAGTCGCCGTCAAGTGAGCGCGGCTGCCGATATGATGCGTTCGGTACTCGACGAGCGCGATCGCGCGACCGTGACGAAGATTTTGGGGGAGCGCGCGCGCTTCGACGCGCCGCTCGCGCCCTTCACCTCGTGGAAGATCGGCGGTCCGGCCGACGCGCTCGTGCAGGTCGAGACCACGGACGAGTTGGCGCAACTGATGCGGCTGATCTTCAAACGGCATCTGCCCTGGTTCGTGTTGGGCAGCGGTTCGAATCTGCTGGTCGGCGACGGTGGCATCCGCGGCCTGGTCGTGCGCTTGGCCGGTGAGTTCACGGCGCTCGATTTCGAGGATGATCCGAGCCACGTCGTCGTGCGCGCCGGCGCTGCATCGTCGCTCGCGCTGTTGACGGCGCAGGCCGCCTCGCGCGGCGCCTCGGGGATCGGGTCGCTGGCCGGGATTCCGGGGAGCGTCGGCGGCGCGCTGCGCATGAACGCCGGAACCGACCAGGAGATCGGCGAGTTCGTGCGCGACGTCTGGGTTCAGACCCCCGCCAAGCCCGATCCGCATGCGGTTACGCCGCAATATTTCTATCGCCACACGAGCCTCACGCGGGACGCGATCGTGGCGCGGGTGACGCTCGCCTTCCCGCGCGCGGACTCGACCGCCGTCCGTGAGGAGATGCAGGCCCGTTTGGTGCGCCGCAAGCGGACCCAGCCGCTCCAGTTCCCGAACGCCGGCTCGTGCTTCCGCAATCCGGCCGGGGATAAGGCCGGCCGGCTGATCGAAGCCGCCGGCGCCAAAGGTTGGCGCGAAGGCGGCGCGGAGGTTTCGGACCTGCACGCGAACTTCATCGTGAACCGCGAGGATGCCAGCGCGGCCGACGTTGCAACCCTGCTGGCCCGCGTGCGTCGTGCCGTCGTCGAGCAGTTCGGCGTGGAACTCGAGTTGGAAGTGCATTTCATCGGAGTGTTCGTGTAGTGAAGGGTCGCATCGTCGTAGTCATGGGCGGTCCCAGTTCCGAGCGCGAGGTATCGATCGCGACCGGAAATGGTGTTATGCGCGCGCTCGAGCGCCTTGGTTACGAGGTGCGTTCGCTCGATTTCGACGCACGTTTCGTCGACGCGCTGCGTGAGTTTGCGCCCGAGCTGGTCTTCAACGCGTTGCACGGACCGGGCGGCGAGGACGGCACGATCCAAGGCATCTTGGAATGGATGGGGATGCCGTACACCGGCAGCGACGTTCGCGGCTGCGCGCTCGCGATGGACAAGCACCTGACGAAGAAACTGCTTTCGGCTGAGGGCTTGCCGACGCCGGCTTGGGATACGTTTGATTTTGAAGGCGGCACGCTGCCGCTCTTACCGGGCTCGTTGAACTTGCCGCTCGTCGTCAAGCCGCGCAACGAAGGTTCGAGTACCGGCGTGCGTATCGTTCACACGCACGAAGAGTGGTCGCGCGCGATGATCGAGCTCTCCGAAGCGCGCTCGAGTATCTTGGCCGAGGAGTTCATCGCCGGGCGCGAGTTTTCGTGCGGCGTGCTCTTCGAGCAGGCGCTGCCGGTCGTCGAAATTCTGCCGCAAGGTCACGAGTTCTACACGTTCGACGCCAAGTACGCAGCGGGCGGCAGCCGGCACGAAGTGCCGGCGCAGATCGATTCCGATCTCTCGCAGCGCCTGCAGATGCTCGCGCTCTCAACCCATCGTTTGATCGGTCTGCGCGATTACTCGCGGACCGATATCATCGTAACGCGCGAGGGCCGGCCCTACATTTTGGAGATCAACGCGTTGCCGGGCTTGACGCCGGCCAGCCTCTTGCCCGAAGAATGCGCCGCGAGCGGCGTCGCCTACGATGAGTTGATCGCGCGTTTAGTGCGAGCTGCTCTCGATCGCGGCCGCACGCTCGTCGACGTCGGATAGCAGGAGCGCACCGCCCTCCGGGGCAGTACGTCTTACCGCTCAGGAGGTTTTTTGTATGAAAAGACTGGCGTCGGCTTTGCTATTGGCCGCCGGGACATTTCTCGCCACCGGAGTTTTTCTGATCTCGACGTCCGCGACCGCCGGAGCGGCCGATCTCTGCAACAACACCAACGCCGGCGCCGTGCAGAATCAACCCACGGCGCGAAACATGGCCTGCACCTTTACGACGGGCGTCCACATCACGCAGATCGTGACCTATCATTGGAACGGCGGCCGCGGGAAACCGCCCGGCACGCTCGGCCTCAAGAGTAACGCGACGGGACACGTCTACGGGCCGTACGCGGCGACGGGCTCCTCGGGTTCCGGCGGAGCTCCGAACGTCAACTGGACCGCGAACGTCAACTTCTGCGTTCCAGCCGGCGGGTATCTGATTCTCGACTCTGATTTCGCCACGTGGTCGATGAATCTGCAGTCAGCGTATCGCGGGTTCGTAATCGTTCGCGGCGACACCAGTCCGTGCATGATCGGCAAGTTTCCGATCGGGCAACCGCCGCTGACACTGCCTACGAGACCGCCGGCAGGACCGCCCGTGATGGCCACGCCCAGGCCACCGCCACCGGCAACCGCGCGACCGCCCGCGGCGCCGGCAGCCGCACCATGCTACACGAACTCCGGTGCGATTGCGGCCGTCGGGCCGAAACCGTGTTTCGGGCCGCCGGGAACGATGATCGACGTGTTCATTCTCCGCGCGACGACCTACGTGCCGTACACGCAGGTCCATTTCAAGAACGTTCCCGTCAACGGCGTTCCGGCAGTCGTCATTGCGCCGCTTGCGGGGAGCAGCGCGGCCGGCAGTATCATGACGGTCGCCGCACCGGCCCAACTCTGCCTCGCCCGCTCGAATTCCAAATGGCAGGTTTGGCTTGCCAACGCCACACGCGAACTCGGCGAGATCGGTGAGTTCACGATCATCAGTTGTCCATAACATAGGTTTCCAAAGGGTTTTCATGTTCGACTGCCGCTGTCGGCACGCTCCCTTTTCACCTCGCGCGTTCGCGGAGGCAACTGGCGATGCAAGCGCGAGCGTTACCCAGCTCGGCGTGAAGCCCGCGTTCGTCATGTTAGGAGGCAAGCGCATCGGCTAGGGTTGGATGGTAAACGCACCTATGGAACGAACCTAGTCCGTCTATGGAACACACCGTTGTGGATCGCGGTCTCGAGGGCGTCGTCGTCGGTTCGACGGTGCTTTCGAACGTCGAGGGGCTGGAAGGCCGGCTGACCTACCGCGGCTACGACATTCACGACCTCGCGCAGAACGCGTCGTTCGAAGAGGTCTGTTATCTGTTGCTGTTCGGTCAGCTTCCGAATACGTTTCAGCTCGAAGATCTCAACGTGCGGCTCAAAGCCAACCGCATGCTACCGCACGCGCTCATCAAGTGGATGCAGACCACACCGAAAGATGCCTGGCCGATGGACGTCGTGCGCACGATCGTCTCGGGTCTGGCCGAGTTCGTGCCGCACCTTGAGGACGGGTCGCACGAATCGAATCCGCGCGCCGCGATCCACCTGATCGCGAAGACGCCGACGATCGTCGCCGCCTGGGATCGTATTCGCCGCGATCTCGAACCGATCGAGCCATTGCCGGATCTTTCGACCGCTGCCAACTTTCTCTACATGCGCACGGGCGAGACTCCGACGAAGATCGCCGAAAAAGCCCTCGACGTCTACCTCGTCCTGCTCGCCGACCATTCATATAACGCCTCGACCTTCGCGGCGCGCGTGACGGCCTCGACTCGCGCCGACATCTTTGCCTGCGCCACCTCGGCCTTGGCCGCGCTCGAAGGCGATCTGCACGGCGGCGCACCCGGCAAGGTCATGAAGATGATCCTCGATATCGGCAAACCCGATCGCGCGGAGGCGTACGTGCACCAGTTGCTGGCACGTGGCGAGCGCGTCATGGGTATGGGGCACCGCGAATACAAAGTGCGCGATCCGCGCGCGCAACATCTCGAGAAGATGGCTAAAGAACTCGGTGCGTCGTCGGATCCAAAGTGGTACGAGATCGCGCGGTCGCTTGAAGATGCGGCGAACAAGATCTTCCAGGCAGAGAAACCCGGCAAGCGGATCTATGCGAACGTCGAGTTCTACACCGCGCCGACGCTCTACAGTCTCGGCATTCCGGCGGATGAGTTCACCTGCATGTTCGCGTGCGGGCGGATGGCCGGCTGGACGGCGCACATCCTCGAACAGCTCGGCGATAATCGCTTGATTCGTCCGCAGGCGGCCTACACCGGACCGCCGGTTCAGGCATACGTCCCGATCGAATCGCGCAGCAGTGCGAAGCCCAACGGCGCGACGAAGAAGGCCGAAGGCGCAGCCTGAGCGACCGCACGACGCGTCGCGCCACGGTGGCGCGCTCGACCAAGGAGACGAAGATCGAGTTGAGCCTCGATCTCGACGGCGGGCCGGTTGCGATCGCGACCGACATCAAGTTTCTCGACCATATGCTCGAGTCGTTTGCGAAGCACAGCGGAACCGGGCTCTCGGTACGCGCGAGCGGCGATGGACTCGACGGCCACCACCTCGTCGAAGACGTCGGCATCGCGCTCGGTTCGGCGATCTACGAAGCCCTCGGCGAGAAGCGCGGCATCGTGCGCTTCGGATCGCTGGCCGTCCCGCTCGACGACGCGCTCGTTCTCGGCAGCGTCGATCTCTCCGGTCGCGCGTACGCGAACTTCGCGGTGAAGTTCGGTGTCGAGAATCTCGGCGACCTTAAGACGGAGCTGGTTGGCCACTTCTTTCACAGCGTTGCGGAGCAGGGCCGCTTCAACTTGCATCTGTTGCAACTCGCCGGCACGAACTCGCACCATCTCTGCGAGGCTTCGTTCAAGGCGTTCGCGCGCTCGTTCGCGCAAGCCAAGGCGCGCACCGGCGATGCCGACGTGCCCTCGACGAAGGGACTGCTGGCATAGCCGACCTGCCGGTCGCCGTCATCGATTATGGCGGCGGAAACATTGGGTCGCTCGTTTCGGGCCTCTCTCGGCGCGGCGCATCGTTTGAAGTGACCGGCGACCCGGCGGCGTTGACGCGCGCTCGCGCCGCGATTCTGCCGGGCGACGGCGCGTTCGGTGCGACGATGCACGCCCTCGAGACGCGCGGTCTCGACGGCGCGATCCGGGAGTTCATCGCGCGCGGCAAGCCGTTCTTGGGTATCTGCGTAGGGATGCAGTTGCTCTACGAAAGCAGCCTCGAGCACGGCGACCACGCAGGCTTCGGCGTGCTGCCCGGTACGGTCGAACGTTTCCGGAACGCCCCGCGCGTGCCCCACATGGGCTGGAACTCGCTCGAGGTATTGCGCGAGCACCCGTTCTTGGCGGGGCTCGGCGCTGGTTCGTATGCGTACTTTCTCCACAGTTACCGCGCCGGCGTCGACGCGTCGACCTTGGCGGCGACCGAACACGGCGATCGCTTCGCGGCGATCGTCGCGCGCGACAACGTCATGGGCACCCAATTTCACCCCGAGAAAAGCCAAACGGCTGGAGCGATCTTGCTAGATAATTTCTTGCGAATCGCGGCCGCATGACGATCGTCCCGGCAATCGATCTGCGGGCGGGCAAGTGCGTCCGCCTCCTGCACGGCGATCCGTTGCAAGAGACGCGTTACGACGACGATCCCGTCGCGCGCGCGCGTTCGTTCGTCGCGGCGGGCGCGAAGCGCTTGCACGTCGTCGATCTCGACGGCGCGTTTCGGACCGGGGAGAACCTGGCCGCGCTACGCGCGATCTGCGCCGCGGTTGACGTTCCGGTAGAGACGGGGGGCGGGATTCGCAAGCACGACGATATCGAAGCACGCCTCAGTGCCGGCGCCGCGTTCGTGATCATCGGGACGTTACTGGTGGAAGCGCCCGAGTTGACGCGCGTTCTCGTCGGCGAGTACGGAAAACGATTGATCGCCGGAGTCGACGCCCGCGACCGCGATGTTGCGGTCTTCGGCTGGCAGACCGCGAGCCGTCTGGATCGCGACGAACTGGTCGCTGAGATCACGCAGTGGGGATTCGAGCGCGTCGTCTACACCGAGATCGGACGCGACGGCACGGGAACCGGTTACGATGTCGACGCACTCATACACGTCGCCGCGCTGACGCCGCTGCGCATCACCGCGAGCGGAGGCGCTCGAACGATCGACGACCTGCGCGAACTTGCGGCAAGCGTGCCGCCGAACGTCGACCAGGCGATCGTCGGCCGAGCGCTCTACGAAGGCACGCTCGACCTAGCAGAAGCGATCGCCGAGTTTGATTAGGACGGCGGCTAAGGCTCCGGCGTCGCAGGTACCGGTGTCGGCCTGGGCCTAGGCCGCGGTCGCGGCGTCGGTCTCGGTGTTGCGGCGGCGCCCGGCGGCTGGCTCGGGCGGACGTACGGTGGACGCGTCGGTTGCGGCGTGGGTGGTGGCGTTGGCTGCGGGGTCGGCGGTGGCGTCGCTTGCGGCGTCGGCGGGAACGTCGGTCGCGGTCGCGGTGGGAACGTCGGTCGCGGTGTCGGCGGCGCGGTTACTTCGGGTGCTGGCGTTCCTTGCGGAAAGCGCGGAGGCGACGATTGCGTCGGCTGCGGCGTCGGATTGCGCCGGATCGGCAAGCGCGAAGGTTGCGGCGTCCGCATCACTGCCGGTGGCGTCGCCGTCTGGACCGGCGCCGGCGTCCGCCCCGGGAAGGGTCGTATGACCGGCGGGCGTGTCGGTTGCGGCGTCGCTCTATGCGGCCGCAGGTCGCGCGTATTGATGAAGATGCGGTTCGGCATCTGGACGTAGAACGGCCGCTCGTGCGAATCGTAGAAGTAGCCGCTCACGTAGCATTGCGGCGCATAGACGTTGTCGGGCAACGTGATCGTCGTGGAGTAGTGGTTCGGTTCGGGGCCGTACTGCAGCGGATAATTCGAAGCGTAGCCGCACAGCGTGACGTATCCGCGACCGCCGGGCGGGCCGATCAACTGGATCACGACGGTGTTGCCGTACTGAAACTCTTGCTGCCCGTATAACTGAAACGAGTACGGAAAACCCGGGGAACCCGCATCCTGCGGAGTCGACGGCTGCGTCGAGTACGTGTACGTGCTCTGGAAATCCCAGTTCGAGGTGAACTGCGCGCCGCTTTGATCGGCGCCTTGCAGCGTGACTTGGTGTGGACCGGCCAGAATCTCTTGCGTGGGCGTGAAGCCGATGTCGTCGCCCGAGCGATAGAGAAGATCGGTCACGTCGCGACCATCGACGAACATGCGCACGCTGTTCGGATCGACCGCCGGGCCGCCGTGCGTGAAAAGCGAGGCGGAGATCGAAGGAAAGGCGGCCGTGACGCTCTCGCCCGGCACGGGATGACGGTTCTCGACGGTCGGCGGAGCGTAGGAGCTGTCGGGCTGTTGCGGCGGCGAATAATATTGCTGGCCGGCCGGCGGAGCCTGTGCGGTGGGCACGTTCGGGTCGTCGATCGAGACCGTTCGCGTTGCATTGTCGTAGTCGACCGTGGCGCCGAGCGATTCGGCGACGAAGCGAATCGGCAAGAACGTGCGGCCGCCGTAGACTTCGGCTGCGACGTCGAGCGTGACGGGCTGCGAGCCGATCTGCGCCCGAGTCGAACCCGCCGTGACGCGCACGAAGCGCGTTCCGCGCCGGACATCGATGTGACCGGTTGCGGGATCGTAGTCGACCTGCGCGCCGAGGGCTTCGAAAACCGCGCGAGCAGGTAGCAGCACGCGCCCGTGCTCAACGATCGGGGGCACGTCGCTGCGGACGGGAACGCTGTTGACCGTCACGGCGACGGCAGCGGCGGCGAAGGCGATCGTAATCATTATCTGGGCAACGTACCGGGCGCCCCGGTCGTTCCCCCGTCCACCGGTTCAAGGAAGCGGCGCGGGATGGCTTCGGGGAGCCGAGCCACGAGCTCGTAGCCGATCGTCCCGGCCCAGCCGGCGAGGTCATTCGGATCGATGCGTTCGCTGCCATCGCTTCCGAGCAGCGTCACCCGGCTTCCGGCGCGGGCTTCGGCGACGCCGGTCAGATCGACGAAGCTCATATTCATGCAGACCCGCCCTACGAACGGAACCCGTTGGCCCGCGACGAGCGCGCTGCCCGTATTGGAGAGCGCGCGCGGCAGCCCTTCGGCGTAGCCGATCGGTAGTACGCCGATGCGAGAAGCGCGCGCTGTGTGGAACGTGCAGCCGTAGCCGACGGAACGCCCCGCTTCGACCTCACGCACGACGACGAGTTCGGTCGCCCACGTCAGTGCCGGTTCGAGTTCGAATGCGTGTCCTACGGCGGTGCGCGTTTCGGCCGAAGGCCAGATGCCGTAGGTGGCGATACCGGCGCGAATCATATCGAGCCGCAGCGCCGGAAACAACATGGCGGCGGCGGAGGCCGCCGCATGGCGTGCGATGCGCCGCTCGCGAAGCAATCCCTCGATGGGCGCGAGCGCGTTGCGAAACGTCTCCAGTTGTCCGAGGGTATACGCCGATTCCAACTCTTCGGCAGCGGCCAGGTGCGTGTAGACGCCGCGCAAATCGAGATCCGCGTCGCCGGCCAGCGAAGCGATCGCATCCGCAGCGGCGCCGGGCTCGAAGCCGAGGCGCGTTACACCGGTATCAACTTTCGCGTGCACGGCGAAGCGGTCGCCCCTCGCGTGCGCAGTGCGCACGACATCGCGCCGGAACGCATCTGCGTCCCACAGGGTGATCGCGGCGTGGCTCGCGTGCGCGCCAGCGAGTTCGCGCGGTTCGGTCGGACCCAGCACGATCAACGGCGCGCGGATTCCCGCGTCGCGAAGTTGCTGCGCTTCATCCACGCGATAGACGCAAAACGCATCGACCAGATCTTCGAGCGCTCGCGCGACCGGCACGAGTCCGTGGCCGTACGCGTTCGCTTTCACGACCGCGCCATAACGCGCCGGCGCGACCAGCGCGCGCAGCCGCGTGACGTTACGGCGAACGGCGCCGAGATCGACGGTAAGTTGAGCGATCACCTGCGCAGCCGTTTGCCCGTGAAATAGGCGATCGGAACGCCGAAGAAAAGCGTATGTGCGACGAGTTCGTTATAGAATGTGAGGGCACCCGGCGCCACGAAGATGTTGGCGGCGAGTTCCATGAGCTGCATCGCTACGTAGACGATGAAGCCGTACATTATCCCCGCGGCGAACGGCCGATCCGTGACGGTCGGTCTGCGCGACGCGACATATGCGAAACCGATGCCCCATGCGATACTGGTTGCGAAGTGCGCTGCGAGCCCGAGCCATGCGAAGTTGGGATTGCCGAAGGCGGTCGCTCGTCCAACGAGACCGGCCGCAATGAACTGAAAGAAACCGGCGAGCCCGGTCGTATGCTCGACAAAGACCGTTATCAAAATCAAATAAGCGGCGAGTATAGCGCCGCCGATGAGCCCGGCGATGGTTCCCGTGACGAGCACCGGCCGAAGCGCCGCCACGCGTTCTTGCATTTCGCGCCCTTCGACGCCGGCGGCCGTGGCACTCCGCGTGGCCGCGAGTGATCCCAGTGACTTTTTGAGCATCCCTCCAAGACTCATCTCGGGAGGCACCGAACGCTGCGGGCGTGCTTTGGTTTTGGCGCCCGATCGCGTTAGTCGCCACAGTCGTCGCTGCCTATGCTGTCGCCGAGGTCGCTTACGCGCTCGTCGGTTTCGTCAGCGCGCTGCCCCAAGGCGCCTTGTGGGACGATGGTTGGCGGACGCCGCTGCACTTCATCTTGCTGGTGACGGCGATCGGTGTGTTCATCTCGCCCGCGATGCGGCGCGAAAGCGACGCAGCGTTTCGCAGAGCGTCGGTCCTCGCCGGCTTCTTCTTGGCGGCTTACGCCATGCTCAAAACGAGCCACCTCGGCGATCCGGACATTCCGCTCGCCTGGGTGCTCGAACACGCGGTCCGGCCCATGCAGCACTGGGTCGGCTTGGGTTAGTTCAAGGGCAAAGCCGACGCCGGTTCCGAACAGCGCCCGTATCATGCCGAGCGAACCCGAGACGGCAGCCGGTCGAATTGTCGGCGGTGCCGAGCTCGCGGCCAAGCACTCCGCAGTCGACCGGGACGGCGCGCTCAAGGATATTACGATCGCAGGCGTGCGCTTTCGGCCGACGCGCCCCGTTCCGCACGAGGATGGGTATCTTACGGAGGTGGCGCGCACCGGTTGGGACGTGCTCGATGCGCCGATCGTTCAGGTGCACGTCACGACGACGTTTCCGGGTCGCGTTCGGGCCTGGGGTCTGCACCGCTCGATTACGGATCGATTGTTCGTCGTCAGCGGGCTCGTGAAGATCGCCGTGTTCGACGGCCGCGAAGATTCAGCGACGCGCGGGTGCCTCAACGAGTTCGTTGTCGGCGAAAAGAACCCGGGATTGCTCGTCATTCCTCCCAGCCTCTACCACGGCTGGAAAAATATCGGCACGATGGATTCGATCATCATCAACATGCCGGACAAGATGTACGACTACGAATCGCCGGACGCCCTGCATCTCTCCTGGAACTCCGAGGCCGCGCGCCGCATCATTCCGCCGGTCTGGTGACGCCGCTCTTTTCAGTCATCGTCCCCACGTACAATCGCGGAACGCACATCAGGCCGACGATCCTTTCCGCGCTGGGTCAGACGTTCTGGGATTACGAAATCATCGTCGTCACGGACGGCTGTAGCGACGGCACGCTTGACACCGTACGATCGATCGGCTCCCCGCAGATCTCCACCTACGAATTGCCGGCGAATAGCGGCAGCCAGAGTGCGCCCAACAATCTGGGCATCGAACGCGCGCGCGGAACGTATATCGCGTATCTCGGACACGACGACGTTTGGCATCCCGAACATCTCGCCGAGATCGCGAGAACGTTCTCCGCGAATCCGTCCGCCGATGTCGTAGCGAGCGGGTGCATTTTTCACGGGCCCAAGGGTTCCGGGATATCGTTTGTTACCGGCTTGCTCGACGGCGAGCATCCTGCTTCGGAACATTTTCTGCCGCCTTCGGCGCTCGCGCACAAACGTGACCTCATCGACCGCATCGGACCGTGGGTGCATCCGGAGGAGGTTGTCGCGCCGGTCGATTGCGAGATCATGCTGCGTGCTTTCGATGCTGGCGCGCAATTCGCGTCAACGGGCACCGTCACGGTCCACAAATTCGCGGCCGGTCACCGGTATCTCTCATACCTAAGGCCGTCCTCGGCGGAACAAGAGGTGATGCTGTCGGGACTGCGCAGCTTCCCCAGCACGAGCCAGTGGAGTTTCCTGATCGACGCAGCGAAACGACAAGATCGTTACATGATCATGAAGCACGACTTCGACCGATTCCGGAAGGGCGAGATCTACCATCAGAACAGATCGAACAAAGGCCTGGCGCGACCGGCGCTGCGCCGGCTCACCGAAAGGTCGGTTCTGTCGCAAACGGACGAACCGCGCGGCCTCGATTGGCATCAACTCGAAGCCGCGAACGAGCCGTTTCGCTGGTCCGGGCCGAGCACGTACCCTCAATTTCTGATTCCGTTTGAAGGCACGGGTGCCGCACGGCTCGTCCTCCACGTACTCGACGGGACGCCGGACGACGTCGTGGATGCGCTCTCGTTCGACTGCGACGGCCGGTCAATACCCCACGTCCGGGACGATTCCACTCCCGGGTTGACCAAGTTGGCACTCGAGATCTCGCTGCGGCCCGGCGACTACTCCGTCTTGGGGATCACGACCGCCCGTATGTTCCGGCCCGCGGATGGGGTCGACGGCCGGCTCCTCGGGATTGCGCTCGGCGACGTCGAGATCGAGCCGCGTCCCCGCAACTAGCGCCCGGAATACCGCCGGCCGCGTGGTTGGCGCGGCCGGCATCCGGCCTTGGTTGGTCAGTGGCGACCGGACAAATACTTCGTTACCTGCCTCCAGGCCAAGCACCCGCCGCACGAGGCCTGCTTTTCCGCTTGCACTCTCTTGCCTAGTCTGCTAACATTTCGTCCGCTGGCAGTGACCTGCCACGAGTGCCAATCCCTCATTGCTATTGTGAGATCTGTGGAGGTCTTTTCGTGAATCTTAGGCCCTTGGGCGATCGTCTGGTCGTCGAGCACGTTGAGCAGGCNNCTGCCCGACACCGCCAAAGAAAAACCCCAGGAGGGGAGAGTCCTGGCGGTCGGTTCCGGCCGCACCCTCGACAACGGCACCAAGCTTGCGATGGATGTGAAAGTCGGCGACAAGATCATCTACTCGAAGTATTCGGGTTCCGAAATCAAGCTCGAAGGTACCGAGTACCTCATCATCTCGGAAAAAGACGTGCTGGCCGTCTTCACCGATTCCAAAGTTCCCGCGGGAGTGAAGTAACAGAAGATGGCTGCTAAAGAAATCGTATTTGACGAACAAGCGCGTCGCGCGCTCGAGCGCGGCGCCAACATCCTGGCCGATGCGGTCAAGGTAACGCTCGGACCCAAGGGCCGTAACGTCGTCCTCGACAAGAAGTTCGGTTCGCCGACGATCACCAACGACGGAGTGACGATCGCTAAGGAAATCGAACTCCCCAACACCTTCGAGAACATGGGCGCACAGCTGGTCAAGGAAGTCGCTTCGAAGACGAACGACATCGCCGGCGACGGCACGACGACCGCGACGGTGCTGGCGCAAGCGATCATCCGCGAAGGTCTGCGCAACGTGACGGCCGGTTCGAATCCGCTGCTCATCAAGAAGGGCATCGACAAAGCGGTCGAGATGACCGTCGCCGAGATGGAGAAGCTGGTTCAAAAAGTCGACACGCCTGAGAAGATCGCGCAAGTGGCGTCGATCTCAGCCAACGACGACGAGATCGGCAAGCTGATCTCCGAGGCGATGAAGGCCGTCGGCAAGGACGGCGTCATCACGGTCGAAGAATCGAAGACGACCAAGACTGATGTCGAGACCAAAGACGGCATGCAGTTCGACAAAGGCTACATCTCGCCGTACATGGTGACCGACTCCGAGCGCATGGAAGCCACGCTGATCGATCCGTACATCCTCGTTACGGAGCGCAAGATCTCGGCGATCGCCGACATTCTGCCGCTGCTCGAGAAGATCGTACAGGTCCAGAAGCCGCTGCTCATCATCGCCGAAGACGTCGAAGGTGAAGCGCTTGCGACGCTCGTCGTCAACAAGTTGCGCGGCACGTTCACGACCGTGGCGGTGAAGGCGCCGGGCTTCGGCGATCGCCGTAAGGAAATGCTCAAGGACATCGCGACCCTCACCGGCGCGACCGTGGTCTCCGAAGAACTCGGTCTCAAGCTCGACAAGGTAACGCCGGAGTTGCTCGGTCAGGCGAAGACCGTCAAGATCACCAAAGAAGAGACGACGATCGTCGACGGCAAGGGCAAGCCCGATGCCATCAAGGGCCGCATCGAAATGATCAAGCGCCAAGTCGAAGACACCGACAGCGACTTCGATCGCGAGAAGCTGCAAGAACGCCTTGCGAAGCTCTCGGGCGGCGTTGCCGTCATTCAAGTCGGCGCGGCGACCGAGACGGAACTCAAAGAGAAGAAGCACCGCATCGAAGACGCACTCTCCGC
>PLDY01000048.1 GCA_003136895.1 Candidatus Erabacter solicola
CCCTGGAACTTCCCGTTGTTGATGGCCGCGTGGAAACTGGCGCCAGCGCTGGCTGCTGGTTGCACGATCGTGCTGAAGCCGGCCGAGACCACGCCGCTGACCGCGTTGTTGCTCGCGCGCGTCTGCGAGGAAGCGGATCTGCCGCCGGGCGTCGTCAACGTCGTCACGGGCGACGGCCGCACCGGCGGCGCGCTCGTCGAACACCCGGATATCAATAAGCTCACGTTCACGGGCTCGACCGAAGTCGGCAAGATGATCCGCCGTTCGAGCGCCGGCACCGGCAAGAAGCTCGCCCTCGAACTCGGCGGCAAGGCCGCGCTCATCGTGTACGACGATGCGCCGCTCGATCAAACCATCGAAGGCATCGTGAGCGCGATCTACTTCAACCAGGGCCACGTCTGCTGCGCCGGCTCGCGTCTGCTCTTGCAAGAGAGCATCTACGACGAAGTGGTCGAGCGGCTGCGCGCGCGCATCCAAACCTTGCGCCACGGTAACCCTCTCGATAAGAACACCGACATCGGTGCGATTAACTCGCGCATGCAGCGCGACAGAATCATCGAACTCGTCAACAGCGGCATCGCCGAAGGCGCAAACCTGGTGCAGGCCTCGTGCTCGCTCCCCGATCGCGGTTTCTGGTTTCCGGCCTCCTTCTTCACCAACGTGCAGCCGACGCACCGCATCGCGCGCGAAGAGATCTTCGGGCCCGTGCTTTCGATCATGACGTTCCGCACGCCCGACGAAGCGATCGAGCGGGCCAATAATCTGCCGTACGGATTGAGCGCCGGTATCTGGACCAACAACGGCCAGCTCGGAATGTACACGGCCCAGCGCATGCAAGCCGGCGTCGTCTGGTGCAACACGTTCAACCAATTTGACCCTAGCTCGCCCTTCGGCGGTTATAAGGAGTCCGGGTACGGTCGCGAGGGCGGCCTGGCCGGCCTTCGCGACTACCTGCGATAGAGTTCCGCGTGTTTGGGTATATCTCGCTATGCTGACCTCGGCGCGCACCAACAACTTGCTGGATCGCGCTGCGCTCCGACGTTGGTATCTCTCGAATCGCAACCGTACTTCCGCTCTGTTTCGGCTCTTCGAACCAGGCGCGTACTACGACCGACCGATACCGCTCAGACATCCGCTAGTGTTCTACGATGGACACTTGCCGGGGTTCAGCTATAACAAATTGATGCGCGAGGCCCTGGGCGCGCCGTCGATCAACCCGGAGTTCGAGCAGCTCTTCGAGCGCGGGATCGACCCGTCGGACCTAACCGATGCGAAGCGTCACGAACGCGAGGCCTGGCCGGAGCGGTCCGAGGTCCAAGCCTTCGGAGTCGCCTGCGATGTTGCGATCCTGCAAGCCCTGGCCCATGCCGATCTGAGCGGCGAAAGTTCGCCGTTGCTCGAGGGTGCACACGCCGTGCTGACGATCCTCGAACACGAGGAGATGCATCACGAGACGTTTCTCTATATGCTGCATCGCTTGCCGCTCGCGCGCAAGCGCCCCAACGTCCGGCGCGACGACGCCTCGGAACGCCCGCCTCACCTAACCGGGCGAGTTGCGGTTCCGGCAGGGCGTGCCACACTCGGCGTGCGGCGCGATGCGATCCCGTTCGCTTGGGACAACGAGTTCGATGAGTCCGTCGTCGATGTCGCGGGGTTTGAGATCGACGCCAACAACGCGACCAACGGCGACTGGCTCGCCTTCGTCAAAGCCGGCGGTCCGCTGCCGAAGTTCTGGATCGAACGTGACGGCGAGTTTCGTTTGCTCGGTATGTTCGAGGAGTTGCCGCTGAAGCACTCGTGGCCGGTCTACGTGACGCAAGCTCAAGCCGCGGCGTACGCTGCGTGGCGCGGCGGACGCGTGATGACCGAGGCCGAGTATCATCGCGCGGCGTTCGGCGCGCCCGGCGGTGATGAGCGCGCCTTTCCGTGGGGCGATGCCGCCCCCGATGCACGAATTCACGGAAACTTCGACCTTCGCCGCTACGACCCGGAATCGGTCGGCATCTCGCCGGCCGGAGCGAGCGCGTGGGGCGTGCACGATCTGATCGGCAACGGCTGGGAGTGGACGTCGACGAAATTCGGCCCGCTCGCCGGCTTCGCGCCGCACCCCTCGTATCAGCAGTACTCGGCGGACTTCTTCGACGACGCGCACTACGTGATCAAGGGCGCATCGCCCGTGACGTCGCGCGACCTCGTGCGGCGCAGCTTTCGCAATTGGTACCGCCCGGAATACCCGTACGTCTTCGCGACGACGCGCGTCGTCTACTAGGGGCGCGCTTTCGCCTGGAGAGTCGCGACCTTCGTGCATGCGAAGGTCAGCACTTCAATCTGGTTATTCTTATCGTCCGTGCCGAAGTCGGCGACGATGGACTTCTCGCAGACGCTCGTCGAGACGATCGCGCCATTCTTGCGCGCTTGCACGACGAGACGCATGTTGGGCGGCTTGAGCGTATCGAACAATCCTTTTATATCGGCGTTGCTGGCCGGGCGCGTCAGCCTTACGGTGGCGTAGCCGGTTCCGCCCGAACTATTGAAGGAAATGCCGTCATAGAGTCCGGTCTTACTCTTACCACTCACGGAATGATCCCAGGATCCCAGGTTCAGCGTTCCATACGTCACGTTGAAGGTTCCGGTCCCTGACGATTGCACCGCCAGAGGGACGCCGAACACGAATGAGATCGAGATCAGGGCCGCTATAAACCGTCGCATCCTCAAGCTCCTCGTGGCGCTTTTCAGCGGCGCCGGCCGAAGACCCTTGGCCGAGGTGTTCGGAGTTAGTTCGCGCCGGCGTACGCGTTGAGCGCGTATTGCGCGACCATTCGCTGCGTGTTGAAGAACGAGCCGTTGAGCGCGATCGCGCTCCGGCGAACACGCGCGAACGCATCCTGCTCGCGATAAAACGTCGTGGCGATTCGTTCCAGCGCATCGTAGAGCGAAGCTGCATCGGCGCTCCGCTCGCTCGCCGTATCGTCGCCGCCGATCGCCCAGCCGGTCACACCCTCGATGCAGCCCTCGACCCACCACCCGTCCAAGACCGACAGACTGGGCACGCCGTTGAGCGCCGCCTTCATCCCGCTCGTCCCCGAAGCTTCGAGCGGGCGCGTCGGCGTGTTCAGCCACACGTCGACGCCAGCGACCAGCTTGGCCGCGAGCGCCATTTCGTAGTTCTCGAGATAGACCATCCCAATCGGCGAACGCAGCGCACGGCGCGCTTCGAACACGCGCCGAATCATCTCACGTCCTTCGGAATCGTGCGGATGCGCCTTGCCGCCGTACGCGATTTGGATCGGTCCGATGCGCTGCGCGATGTCGTGTAGTCGTTCGATATCCGCGAACAGCAGGTCGGCTCGTTTGTAGCCGGCGGCCCGGCGCGCAAACCCAAGCGTCAGCACGCCGCGCTCGAAGACCGCGCCCGTTCGTTGCCGAATCTCCTCGATCAGCGCTTCTTTGGCGCGCGCGTGAGCCTCTTCGATCTCGTACAGCGGAATCGCCTCGACGTAGCGCAGATACGTATTGTCGCGCCGCCAGCCGCCGACGTGAAGGTCGAAGAGCTGCGCGAACGGCGGCGACGTCCACGTCGCGGCGTGGACGCCGTTGGTGATGGCATGGATCGGATAGTGTGGAAACAACTCGCGCGAGACCTCACCGTGGCGGCGCGCGACGCCGTTCACGTAGCGTGCTCCGCGCAACGCCAGGTGCGTCATATCGAGGTGACCGTCGTCCAGGGCGCCGAGCGCGCCGAGCAGTGCCGTTCGCCGCTCGCCCAATACCTGGCGGACCAGATCGTACGGAAAGCGATCGTGACCGGCCGGGATCGGCGTATGCGTTGTGAACACGCAGTGCTGCCGCACCAATTGGACGTCCTCGTCGCTCGGCTCGCTTCGCTGCTGCTGCGCCAAATGTTCCTCCAGCAGTTGCAGGACGAGAAGCGCGGAGTGCCCTTCGTTCAGGTGATAGGTCGCAATCCCGTCCCGATCCAAAGCGCGCACGAGCATCCGGCCTCCGATGCCGAGGATCGCTTCCTGCGCCAAACGATAGCGCGAGTCGCCGCCGTAGAGATGATCGGTCAACCGCCGGTCGCCCTCGTCGTTCTCCGAAAGATCGCTATCGAGCAGATAGACCGGGACGCTCGCGCCCGAGGCTCCGCGCATGCGGTAGCGCCACGTGCGAAGCGCGATGCGCCGCCCCTCGATCTCGACTTCGAGAGCGATATCGATCGGCTCGAGCCGCGCTTGGGGGTCCCAATTTTCGGGTTCTTCGCGCTGATTGCCGTGTTCGTCCAAGTGCTGATGAAAGAATCCGGCACGATGCACCAAACTGACGGCGAGCATCGGCAGCCCGAGGTCCGCCGCCGAACGGATCGTGTCGCCCGCCAGAATGCCGAGGCCGCCGCTATAGGTCGGCATCGTGGGCTCGTATGCGATCTCCATCGAAAAATATGCGATGCCGGACTGGTTCTGGTTCACGTCCTCAACTTTCCGGTACCCGTAGCGACGCGAGGCATCGGCGCGGCACGTGAATAACGGTGCTGCGCATGTGCGTCGATTCGTCGCGATCCCAATTATTCGGTCGAGCGGATTTTTTCGCCGTCATGGCCGCCGCCGCGTTGCCGTTTGCTGCGGCGTCAAGCTTGACGGCGCCTGCGGACGCAGCCGAGCGCGCGCCGGCGCCCTCGCTTGCAGCGCCGGCCGGGCTACGGCCGGGCAACGCCCGCGCGGCCCGCATCGCCGCGATCTCGCCTTTCGTGCGTGAGACCAGCGCCGCCATCACGCGGCTCGCAAATTCGATTGAGGACGGCGCGCTGCGCTCGAGCGTCCTTACCCTGCTTTCAGATCCCCGGCCCACATACGCACAGAAATATCCGACGGCCGAGTCGAGGACCGTGCTTCGCGACGCGCTCGTGCGCGCGGGATTCGTCGCCGCCGGCACGCCCGTCGAGGGCATCTTTCCGTCTGGGACCGAAGCGGGCGCCGCGCATGCGCCGCTCCCGTTTTGGGCGACCGCCGGTTCCGATGAGAACTCGCATCACTCATATCCCGGCGGCCTTGCCGTGCACGAATACTTTAACGCGACGATGGCCACGGCATTCGCGTCGACGTACGATCGCCTCTATTTCAACGAAACCGCGTCGATCGATCGCGACATCGTCGTGGGGGCTGCGCTCTATCACGACATCATGAAAGCCGTCGTCTTCCAATGGAATGACGACGGCACCCTGACGACCGAAACAACGATCGCCGCGACGGGCGGACATCACGTCCTCTCGGGCGCTGAAGCGATCGCGCGCGGCCGCTCGGCCCGTTTCGTCGTCGCGCTCCTATCGGCGCACGCCGCGCCGTCGCTCGGCGATGAAAGCAAGGTCGCGGACTGGTGCCGGGCCGCTGCATTGATCGCCGGCGTCGATCCGGTCGCGTACGGCTTGCTCAAGCGCGACGGAGCGAATTACGTGCTGAGCACGGCCTTCGTGCCACTCGAGGCGTTCGTGAACTATCTGAGCGATCACGATTACGTGCTCTCGATCCACGCCGTGAGAGCCGTCCTCCCCGAATTGCGCCGTCTCGCCCCGCGCTACCCGGCGTATCAATCATTCGCGTGGTTCAAGAACGCCGTCCTCGCCCACCATTCCGCAATCGCGCTCTACCAGACTCTGACCCACGGCGGGCCGAGCGCCTTCGATCGTGCGGTCCAAACTTTTGCGGAACGCCATCCATCGGCAGCAGGGCGACTCTAGTACTTGGCCGATTCCGACTTTTCGCGGTATACTAGGGGCGATGACATTCTATGAATCGAGCCTGCCATAGCCGGCCGCGGCTCCCGTAAGGCGAGGACCCCTCGCGCTCCCTCGACCGATACCTCCGAAAAAGAGGCGCCACTCGAGCTCTTCGGTACCATCAAACAGGTTTTCCCGAGTACGACCTTCTCGGTCGAGCTCGAGAACGGCCACACGATCTTGGCCCACATCGCCGGCCGATTGCGCCGCCACCGGATCAAGATTCTACCGGGCGACCGCGTGGATCTCGAGATGTCGCCGTACGATCTCACCAAAGGCCGCATCGTCTA
>PLDY01000152.1 GCA_003136895.1 Candidatus Erabacter solicola
GATGATGATCGAGTCGCCCATCGACGGCGTTACGTTGGTGTATGGTGCGTTGAGCACGCCGGCAAACGCCGCCAGACCGACGCCGAAGGCGAAGACGCCACTCACCAGCCGGCTCGTATTGATACCGAAGGCGCGCGTCAACTCCGGGTTTTCGGTTGCGGCCCGAATCCGCGCACCGAGCGGCGAACGCTCGACCACCAGATAGACGGCGAGACAGACCAAGATCGAGACGACGATCACGAAGAGTTGATAGGTCGGATACGCGAAAAGGCCGAGATTGGTCTGGCCCGAGAGCAGCGCCGGCATCTCGTAGGGCGAACCGAGGGCACCGAATTGCAGCCGCATCGCATCTTCGATCACGAGCACGAGCGCAAAGGTGAAGAGCAGGTTGTACAGCGGGTCGAGGTTGTANNGAGGTGAAATTGTAGGGCGCCCTCGTACGCAACGAAAGCGCCGAGCATGTACATCGCCCCGTGCACGAAGTTCACGATACGCAGCATACCGAAGATGATGCTCAAGCCAAGTGCCAAGAGCGCGTAGAATCCGCCTCGCACGAGGCCATTGAATACCTGTTCCAGCAGAAAGCTCGGCGTGAGCGAGGCTTGCGCGAGCAGAAGACCCTCCGAAAACGTGGGGCCGGCGCTGTACTGCACCGGCCCCGCTCGATTATACCGGCAGGAAGCTCGGCTTCTACCAGTCTTTCTTACACGTAGACTGCGACTCGGGCCGGAACGCGCGCCCCGGCGCGATCGTCTGGACGATCTTGAACCACGCGTGCGGCTCCTTGATCTGCTCCTTCGGGATGACGTCGACGACGTACATGTCGTGCGTCACGCGATGATCGCGCGCGCGCCACTCGCCGCCGTGCACGTAGAAGTCGTTGAACTGACGACCGTCGAGATACGCGACGATCTTATCGGCGTCGGTCGAACCGACTGCTTTGACGGCGTTCAACCACTGAATCGTGGCAGAGTAGTCCGACGCCTGAATGTCGCTCGGCCGCAGCCCTTGGCCGCGAGCCTTGGTGAACCGGTCGGCCCAAGCGCGCGCCGCTTTGTCCTCGTTCCAGTACCACGATGTCGTGATGCGCGAACCGGCGAAGACGTCGGGCAGCGCGTCGACGTCCGTCAAGAAGAGCAGTCCAACCGCAATCTTCATCTGCTTATCGATGCCGAACTGTTTGACTTGCTTCATCGTGTTGACCGTGTCGGCGCCGGCGTTCAGTACGCCGAGCACTTGCGCGCCCGAGTTCTTGGCGCTCAAGAGGAACGCCGAGAAGTCGGCGCTGCCGGGTGGGATCATGTCGGCGTGCACGAACTTCGCGCCTTCAGGCTTGATCGCGGCCGTGAAGTCGGCGAGCATCTGCGTGCCGAACGCGTAGTTGGGAACGATGCCGTACCACGTCTTGGCGTCGGCCTGACGCGCGATGTTGCGGCCGGTCGACGACGCGAGTGCGTACGTATCGTATGCGTAGTGATAGGTGTACTTGTTGCAGTTCGCGCCGGTCAGCGCGGAACTGGCGGCGCCGGTGACGATCGCGAGCTTGTGCTTCTCCTTCGCGACCGCCGCGTCGGCCAGCGCGACGCCCGAGTTCGTCATGTCGAGCAGTAGATCGGCGCCGTTGTCGAGCGCTTCACGCGCCTTCACGGCGCTGCCCTGCGCGTCGTTGCGATGATCGATCACGTCGACCTCGATCGGACGGCCCAGAACCTTGCCGCCGAAATCGGCGACGGCCATCTTAGTGGCGACGGCGGCTCCCTCACCGGAGAGCGACGCGTAGATTCCCGACATGTCGGTGATCAGTGCGATCTTGACCGGCGTCGTATCGGCGGCGCCGGTGCGAACCGGTGCGCCGATGGGAAGGAGCATTGCGGCCATGACGGCGAGTGCCATCTGAGGACGAAAGAACTTCACGGGCTTCCCCTTCGCGAGAAATAGACACATACTCAAAAGTACTTGGGAGCAGGACGATTCAGTACGCCTTCCCGGATTCCCGCATCGTGGGGTGTTAAGCCTCGGCGGTCGTGCTCGGGCCCCTGCGCGCGCGACCGCGCTCGCGCAGGGTGACGACGATGACGTAAAAGACCGGAACGATGAAGAGGTTGAGGATCGTCGAGAGGATCATGCCGCCGAAGACGGGCGTCCCGAGCGAATGGCGGCTCGAACTGCCGGCGCCGGTCGCGGTGACCANNGACACCGCGCCGGCGCCGGTCGCGGTGACCAGCGGGACGATGCCGAGGATGAAGGCGAGCGAGGTCATGACGATCGGCCGGAAGCGCGTCTCGGCGGCCTGCTTCGCGGCGGCGACCGGGCTCAGGCCTTGCGCCCGCAACTGGTTGGCGAACTCGACGATCAGGATCCCGTTCTTGCTGGCGAGGCCGATGAGCATGACGAAGCCGACCTGCGCGTAGACGTCGGAGAGTACGAATCCGATCGCCGGAATCAAGCCCGCAAGCATGCTGCGCCCGATCATCGCAAGCAGCGCGCCCAAGATCGCGAGCGGCACGCACATCAGGATGATGAGCGGATCGCTCCAACTCTCGTAGAGTGCCGCCAGAACCAAGAACACGACGATGATGCCGAGACCGAAGATCAAGGCGGCCTGGCTGCCCGATTCGATCTGCTCGAGCGAAATGCCCGACCACTCGTAACTGATCCCGGGGATATTGAGCTTCTTGGCAAGACCTTCCATCGCCGCGATCGCGTCGCCCGAACCGTGTCCAGGGCTCGGTTGACCGTTGATCTCGATCGAGCGGAAGAGATCGTAGTGATAGATCACCGGCGCGCTCTTCTCCTCGTGCGCCTGCACGAGAGTGGAGAGCGGCATGATGGTGCCGTTCTGCGATTTCACGAAGATGTTTTGCAGATCGCTGACGCGCGAACGGAAGCGCGTGTCGGCTTCGACGTAGACCCGGTACGAGCGATCCAAGTAATCGAAATCGTTGACGTAGAGCGAGCCCAGTTCGACCTGCATCGTATTGAAGATGTTCGCGAGCGGCACGCCCAGGGCTTGAGCCTTGTTGCGATCGACCGCGACGACCAGCTGCGGGCTATCGTTGCGGAACGTCGTGAAGACCGCGCGCAGGTTCGGATCGCGGTTGCCCAGGCCTAAGTAGCCGTATGCAGTGCGCGAGAGCGCCGGCAAGCCGACGCTGCCCGTATCTTGCAGCTCGAACTGAAAGCCGCCAAAGTTTCCGACGCCTTGAATCGAGGGCGGCGAAAACGCGAAGACCTGTGCCTCGGTGATGCTCGCGAATTGCGGATAGAGCCCGTACAGAATCGATTGCAGCGAGTGCTCGTAGCCGGGCCGATCGCGCCAATCCTTGAGACGAATGAACATCGTGGCGTGATTCGAACCGCTGCCGGTAAAGCCGAAGCCGATCACATCGAAGACGTCGCGGATCTCCGACCGCTTGGTGAGAATCCCTTCGATTTTCTTCGTGATGCGGCTGGTCGCATCGATCGAGGTGCCTTCGGGCGCCTGCATCGTGACGATCAGGAACCCCTGATCTTCGTCGGGCGTGAAACCGGTCGGCGACGCCTTGTACAGCAGCCCGGTCAGGACGAGCGCGCCGACGAACATCAGCACGATCGCGTACCGAAAGCGGAACAGGCCGCCCAGCGTTTCGTGGTACGTGACCCGCGTCCACGCGATCCCGCGATTCACCACGCCGAAAAAGCCGTGTTTGGCCGGCTCTTCGTGCCGCAAGAGGAAGGCCGAGAGCGTCGGCGTCAAGGTCATCGCGTTGAAGAGCGAGATCGCGACCGAGCACGCGATCGTCAGCGCGAATTGCTTGTAGAGCTGACCGGTCGTCCCCGGGAAAAACGCGACCGGAACGAAGACGGCCAACAGCACGAGCGAGCTGGCCACGACGGCGCCGGCGATCTCTTTCATAGCGGCCGAGGCTGCCTCCAGCGGCGCCATGCCTTTGGTTTGAATAAAGCGCGCGATGTTTTCGATGACGACGATCGCATCGTCGACGACGAGGCCCGTCGCCAAGGTCATGCCGAACAAGGTCAGCGTGTTGATCGAAAAGTTGAGCAGCTTCATCAAGGCAAACGTGCCGATGAGCGCGACCGGAATCGTGATCGCCGGGATCAGCGTCGTGCGCCAATCTTGCAAGAAGAGAAAGATGACGAGGATGACCAGTACGATCGCGATCGAGAGCGTGATCACGACCTCGCGGATCGATTCGTTGACGAACGAGGTTCCGTCGAAGGCGACCTCATAGTACGCGCCTTTCGGAAACTTTGCCGAAAGGCGATCCAACTCGGCGCGCACGGAGCGCGAGACGTCGAGCGCGTTCGCGCTCGGCAGCGCCAAGATGCCGAAACCGACCGCGGGGCGGCCGTCGAAGTGCAGGTCGGTCGTGTAATCCTCGGCGCCAAGCTCGACGCGTCCCACGTCGCTCATCCGCACGAAGCCACCGTCCGGTGTCGAACGCAGGATCAAGTTCTGGAATTGCTGCGGCGAACTGAGCCGGCCGATCGCGCGAACGCTCATCTCGTAGGGCTGGTCGCCGGCCGTCGGCGGACGGCCGATCGAGCCGGCTGCAACCTGGACGTTCTGGTCGAGCAGCGTATTGATGACGCTGTTGACGTCGAGGTTGTTGTCGGCGAGCTTTTTCGGATCGAGCCAGAGACGCATCGCATACTTGCGCTCGCCGAAGATGATGACGTCGCTGACGCCCTTGACGCGCTTGAGATAATTCTTGATGTAGAGCGAGGCGTAGTTCGAGAGGTAGAGCGCGGTCGTCTTCGGATCGCGCGACGAGAAACCGATGCCCATTACGAAATTGCCGGCGTTCTTACTGACCGTGACGCCGGTTAGCTTCACCTCGTTCGGCAGGCGCGCGATCGCGGTCTGCACCGCGTTCTGCACGTCGTTGGTGGCCGAATCGAGGTCGCGCTCAAGATAGAACGTGCACGTGATCGAGGTCGTGCCGGCGTTCGTCGACTGCGAGGTCATGTAGCGCAAGCCTTGGACGCCGTTAATTGCTTCCTCGAGAGGGATCGTGACCGAGTCCTCGACGGCCTGCGCGCTCGCGCCGGTGTAGTAGGCCTGCACCGTTACGACCGGCGGCGCGATCTTGGGGAACTGCGCGATCGGCAACAGCGGGATGCAGACGAGCCCCGCGAGCACAATGATGACGGAACAGACTGCCGCGAAGATCGGCCGGCGCAGAAAGAAATCGATCACGCTGATAAACTCACTGTCAGAGCAGGCGCGCGACGATCCCGCCCACGACACGACCCGCGACGTTGCGGACGTCGGGGGCTGCGAAGTGGGCCAGGGCCTCGAGTTCGTCCGCCTCGAGCGCGCCGAGTGATGTCAACAACGCCGTCGCGGCGGGCGGGGTTGCGCGTCGCCCGCCGTCTTTTACCTTGAGCGCGAGACCCAGGCCTTCGCGCAGCAACGCGTCGCCATGCACGGCCTCGGCCCCGGCCTTGCAGACGATACGCCCACGAGTGGCCGCGATCAGGGCCGAATCGAACCGGCCGGTGCCGCCCACGTACGCGGGTTCGGCCGCCATCGCGTCGCGCACCGCACGCAGCGCGCGGGCGTCGGCGGGGGCCACGCCTTCGAGGGTTGCAAAGCGCGCGAACGAGAGCGCCGCGCGGCGCAGCGAGGTAGCAAAGACCGGGATGCCGCAGCCGTCGATGCCGACCGGCCACCGCTGCGGATCGTCGTCGCACAGGCGCGCGCAGAACGCCAAGATGCGCCGCTGTGCCGGGTTCGCGATCTCCAGATAGGTCGCGATATCGAAGCCGAGGTGCAGACACATCGCGAGGATGCCCGCGTGCTTGCCCGAGCAGTTGTTGTGGATCGCGGCCGGCGTGACGCCCTGCGCCAGCAAGGCGGCCGCCGCAGGCTCGTAGGACGGGGCGTGCGCGCCGCATTGCAGGGCCGATTCGTCGAGACCGATCTTCGCTAAGATGCTTCGCACGGCGGCGATGTGAAACGGTTCGCCGTTGTGCGAGGCGCAGATCACGGCGAGTTCGCGCGCGTCGAAGCCGAAGCGCTCGGCCGCACCGGATGCGACGATCGTCGCGCCGATGAACGGTTTGGCCGCCGAACGCAAGAAGACGGGGACGTCAATCTCGCCGCAGGCGAGTGCGACCGTTCCGGCAACGTCAACGGCGCAGGCGGCGACGGAATGGACCGACTCGACCATTCCGCCGCGCGTGACCTCGACGATCACGAGGCTATTTCGCCGGGCCTTCCACCACTTGGACGAAGCGCGCCGGGTCGATCCACTTGGCGAAAGCGGCCCGGACGCGCTCGGCGGTCAGACCGAGAATCGCTTTGGCGCGCCGGGTTGGTTCGTCGAGCGGCTCTTGCGCCGATGCGCGCGACACGAGCCCTGACGCAATCGCCGAAACGCTCGCTTCCGAGAGCGAGAGATCGCGTACCAGTTGCGTCTTGGCTTGGCTCATCTCGGTTGCGTTCGGCGGCTTCGAGGCAAGATCGTGCAGATCGCGATCGATGATCGCCCGCGCCTTTGCGACGTTGCCCGGGTCGCTGCCGAACTCGACGGTGTAGACACCGCGCGTCTTCCCGGCGCTGACGCCCGCGGCGATGCTGTAGACCAGACCGCCCTCCTTGCGCAGATCGCGCGAGAAGCGCGTCGAGTAGAACGCTCCACCGAGAATCGAGTCGCCCAACTGCAACGCATTGTAGTCAGGGTCGTCGCGATGCACGCCGACGTTCTCAGCCAGGGTCACCGACGATTGGGTACGGCCAGGCGCCGTCACCGCGACCGTCGAGGCCGCGTTATTCGGAACGGTCGGCAAATCGACCGCAGGCTTAGGACCGGTCGCCGTCCACGTACCGAACCACTTCTCGACGGAGGCGCGCGCTTGCGCCGGCGTGACGTTGCCGGCAACGACGATCGTGGTCATGTCAGGCCGGAAGACCGCGGCATGATAGGCTTTCACATCGTCGAGGGTGACCGCGGCGATCGTTTGTTGCGTCGGTTCGCGCAGCGCCGGATCGCCCTTGGGCAATCGCGCGGTCAAGAGCGCGTGTCCCGCCAAGTAGTCCGGCGACGTGAGTTGACCTTGCAAGGTCTGCGCGCTCTGCTTCTGCACGATCGCGAAATAGTTGGGCGGCAGTGCCGGATGCAGCACGTCGTCGGCGAGCAATTGCATGCCGCGATCGAACCCTTGTGAGGGAACCGCGAGCGAGAACGATGCGCCCGCCGTGACGTCGGCGGCAATATCGTCGAGTTGCTTTTGAAAGGCGATGCGATCGTAGGTTGTCGTGCCGTACGTGAAGAGCCCGCCGAGGATCTCGTCGACGCCCTCTTTGCCGGTGGGTTGCTGCAGATCGCGATTGCGCCGGATCGCGCCTCGCACGGTGACCGTCGGGCTGATTGCGAACGGTTGCACGATCAGCCTGATCCCGTTGGCGAGCATGACGTCGACCGGCTTGACGTTGGAGGCCGGGACGGAGGGCGGCGCGGTCAAACGCATCGCCCAACTCGGCAGCGGCACCGGCTTGGTATCCTTCGAAGTGAAGGTATCCTTGACGCCCATTCCGCCGCCGCTTCCGGGAACCGAGCCCGGTTTCGGCGTGAGAATACCGGCGACGGCTTTATCGCGCAGCAAGTAGGTGCGCACCACGCGATTTACATCGTCGAGCGTGACCTTGTTATATTCGGCGATGGCGTCGTCGGGCGAACTGCGTCCCTCGACCGCGACCGCTTCGGACCAATCTTGCGCGAGACTCTCGATCGAGTTGCGCGCGAAGAGCAGCTGTGAGACCTCGCGACGCTTGGACGCATCGACCAAATCGGCGGGCACGCCGTTCTTTTGATAGTCGACGATCACGCTGTCGAGCGTCTTGAGCGCCGCATCGGTATCGCCGCCCGGCGCCGTTACGAGATAACTGAACGCCAAGCTTCCCGCCGGCGACGGCAAGAACTGAACGCCGGCCGCCAGAGCTTTGCCTTCGGCGGCGAGGGCGTTCAGGTTTCCACGCGGACTTCCCAGCACGTCCATCGCGATGTGGGCCGCCGCGAAGTCTTTGCTGAGTTGGCCGGGCATACGATATGTCAGGATAGC
>PLDY01000060.1 GCA_003136895.1 Candidatus Erabacter solicola
CCGGAAACGGTTGGTCTGCGTAATCATGTAAACGATCTGATACGCCGCCCAGCTGTGGCCGGCGATGCAGACGCGGCTGTTGTCGATGAAGCCTTGCTTGACGATGCTGTCGATCGCGGGCAGAATGCAGTTGAGCGCGCTCTTGCCGGGATGACCGTTGACGTACGCAACATCGGGCAGGAGCACGACGTAGCCGTTGCTGACGTACCGTAGAAGATTCGGACTCGTACCCGGCGCGGGAATACCGAACGGCACCGTGTGCAGCGAGTCCGCGAAGCGCTCGTAGAAATAGACGAGCATCGGGTACTTCTTGTGCGGATTGAATCCGTCGGGCGTCAGCAGAATGCCGTTCAGCTTCTTGCCTAACGTCGAGGTATATGAGACCAGCTTCGCATGGCCCCACACGTACTTGTCTTTCTGAGGGTTTGCGTCGCTGATTTTCGAGAGCGTGCCATCGATCGCCGGCGCAGTCCAGAGATTCTGGATCTCGTCGAAGCGTTGTTCGGTCAGAACGACGCGATCCGCGTTGCGAGCCTGTTGTAGGTTCGCAACGGCCTTGGGCAACATGAGGACCTTGCGCGCTAAAAATGCGCTGGAGCCCGTGAAGGCGTCGACGTAAAGTCCGCTATCCTTGGTGTCGTCGTTGAAGGCGCGAAGGACGAGCGGCTTGTCGAGCGCGTATGAGGTGCGGTCCGGATCGAGTTGTAACGGCGAGAACCGGACGTGGTTCTTGCGTCCGGCGCCGGCCGTCAACGAGCGTGCTTGGCCCGTCGCGGGGTCGACCGCCCAGATGTCGTACCGATCCAGCAAGAGAACGTAACGCGCGCCGTCCGTCCAGCCGCCGAAGCGATATGGCGCGGGCGGACGCGGATGGTCGTCCTCTTCGTCATAGAATGCGACCTTGAGTGCAGCCGTCAGTTCGGTGCGCTTTCCGTCACTGGTCCGAATCGAAAACCAGTCGCGTTTGTTCTGATCGTACGAGACCGCAAAGCGGCCGTCGGGTGAGAGCGTTCCCGAATCCGGAACCTTGTGTTCCAGCAAGCGCCGCGAACCGTTGCGCAGCGAAACCGCGTAAATGTCGGCGAACTCTTCGCCTTCCCACGACAGCAGTTTGCGATAGGGAACGTCGTTCGTGCCGATCGCGAAGTTGGGGTTTTCGTTACGTTCGAGATTGCGCATCGTGGTCGACGCGAGTTGGACGAAGCGGCTCCCGTCTTCGTGAACCACGGCCTCGTAGGTGCGCTTGCGTTCCTTATCGGCATTGATCCGCTGATACGGTTGGAGATCGCCGTCGCGCCAACTCCAGATATCGACCTTCATCGGTTCGGGAGTTCCCGACGGTGCTGGCGACGGAACGGGCGCGGTGCCGAGGAAGAGGCGCTGACCGTCCTTCGAGTACGCCAGCGTTCCGTTGACGCTCGGCGCCCAGGCCCGTGGCATGCCGGCCGTCGATGCGTCTGCCAAGCGTCGCGCCGACGGCGCCGCGGCGGCGCCGAGATCGGCCTGATAGAGATCGTAGTGCGGAGCCTTCCCGGCAAACGACGCATTGTCGCTGACGAAGGCGAGCAGCTCGTGTTTCGGGGCGAAGGTGAGATTCTTGTAGTGTCCTTCGCCGTTCACGAGATCGGTAACGGTGCCGCTCGCGCACGTCAGCACGTGGATACCGTCGGATTTCGCCTCTCTGGCCGAAGTCGCATACGCGACGTGCGCGCCATCGTGCGCGATTGCGTAGTCCGAGACGTTTTTCTTGTCGAGCGCAACGCCGTTCACCAAATCGCGAACGTGCAGATCGGTTCCAGGATCGATCTTGTGCAGATCGTCGGGCGAGGCGCTCGGCGACGGAGTCGGGGCCGCCGTTAGTGCGCTTGGAAGAGCGCCCGGCGTACCGGAACTCTGCGGTTCGATCCGCCGGGGCGTAAACAGCGGCCGCGGAAGCGGCTCGGCGCTCGGTGCCGGCGCGCCCGCTGTCCCGCTCGGGCGCGGACTCGGCGCGGGCGCCTCCATCAAGAATGCGACCGTCGTGCTGCCGGGATCGTGGGGAAGCTTGACGCTTTTCACCCGATCCCAGGTCGTCACGTGGCCGCTCGCGAGTTCTAGAAGACCGAGTCCGTTCTTGGGCGATTCGGCCGGCGCCTTATGCTCGCGTTCGGCCCTGCGAATCTCGTCGTTCTTCGCCCGAATCGTGTAGACCACGAATTTTGAATCCGGCGTGAACGCGGGCGTCAAGCCCCGTTCTTCCGTGATCTCCGCGCCGGACGCCAAATTGCGGACGATCAGCGTCGAATCGCCGTCCTCGGGCACGAGCGCGTAGGCGATCCAAGCGCCGTCGTCCGAGAGTCTTGTGCCGCGAATGGCGTTCCACGAATCGTACGCCCGATAGTCGAGCGGCACTTTTCGCTCGGGCGGCGCGGCGGTCGCATGACCCACCGGCACGAGACCGGCCAGCAACGAAAAGAACAAGGCGGACGATAGAATTCGACGCATCCGAGGAGCGTACGCGGGCGGTCCGCCGGGTCCCTAGTTTCCGGTCCGTCGTGGCGTGATTTGCTTGCATGATCGCACCGACTACGCTCCGCCAAACGGCCGTTCGCTTCGGCTCCATCCTGATGCCGGCCAAAGCGGAAGACGATTTCCAACTCGCTTCACGCTATTTAGGCGCCGATAGCGCGATGCGCGCCATCTTCGAACGGGCGGAGCACGAACGCTACTCGATTCATCTCGCGATCAACGCTCGCGACGACGATTCGTTCGATCCGCGTACGCGCACGGTGAACTGGGATCCGCACAGTGCGCTCGGCACGACCGAGGGCGGCCGCCAGTCGCCGGCGCTGGGGCTCGGGCACGAGCTCGACCACGCGATCGCGTCGGCACGATTGCGGGAAAGAGGGGCCGCGAGCTTCGACCCCAACTACGATAATACCGAGGAGCGGCGCGTCATCACCGGTTCTGAGACGCACGCCGCGACGACGCTTGGTGAGGGTATCCGGCACGATCACAGTGGCGTGTCATATCATGTCGCATCGCCGATTCAACGCTGACCACGTCCGGAGGACGCGTGACCCTGCCCCGTTTCATGCGCGATGCATTGGAAGAGCGCGACTCGATCGTGCGTCTGGATGTACTTCACGTGCGCGGCGAACTCTTGACGCGCTCGGCGTTAGGTCCCGCGCGTCTTGAGAGCAGCGCGGATATGCGCAGCACCGTCGAAGATCGAGCGCTGATCGATAGCGTGCTGAGCTACATCGAGGAGACGGTGATGGACGAAGAGCCGGGCGACCTCGACGCACGTTGGGGGTTGATCTTCACGAACGCCCAGGGGCAGCGCGTGCTTTCGTTCTATCTCGATAAATTCGGTGCGCGCGGTGTGGCTGAAGGTTACGAGATCCGCCTCCACAACGCCGACCGGATCATCGATTTGCTAAAGACGGTGACCGGTACGCCTTAGGACGCAGCCGGACGAAGAAGAGCAGCCCCAGCGCGAGCCAGACGGGCACTTTTTCCAGCTCGACGCGCTTGGAAGGGACCGTGCGGCCAGGGCTGAGCGAGATCCGCCAGCCCCAGGCGACCGAGGCGGGATCGGTGTCGCGGACGGCCGGATTCGGCGTTCCGATCGTCTCGAACGAGTAGCCGGCGTCCGGCGGCAGCGCGAGCAAGAGCAGCAGTCCGAGCACCGGCGCGCCGACGAGCCAGCTGAGGCGTATCTGCCAGCTATCGCGCGGGAAGATGACGAACATCGCGCCGGCCGCCGCCAGCACGACCCGAACGAGTTCGCCGCTGAAATTGTCCCACCACAACACGGCGAGCAAGCCGAGACCGATGCGCGGAAGCCAGGATGTTTGGGCGAGCAGGAGCATCGCCGGCAGCGCGGCTGCGATCTGCACGTCGTGAATGAACGCTCCGCCGAACGTCACCGCCGCGACCGGAAACAAGACGAGCAGCGCCGGCCGATCGAGCGCGTTCGCAAAGCGCCGGGCGAAGATCAGTCCCACGATCGCCGCCAGCGCGTACGATAGGGAGCCGAGCATCAGCGCCGTCTTCTCGGCTACGCCGAGCAGATAGAGCACGCGTGAGAGCCCGAATTGGTCGTTCGCTAGAACCTCGGCGCGCGCGTGGAGTGGAAGGACCGTCGTAAAGTATTCGAGATTGCGCTCGAAGCCGAGCGTCGCGAGTCCGAGGACGGCCAGTACGCCGAGCGCGGCGAGCAATGCGACGCGCGCTCGCGGTCTGAAAATGAACAGCGCGACCAGTGCGGGCAGTGCGAGATGCGGCTGCACCGCGGCGAGCGCCGCAACCGCTGCGGCCCAGCGCGGCCTGTCCAGTTCGAGCAAGTAGCCGGCAACGCAGAGCGCGCCGATCGCAAACGGCACGGGTTCGCCGTACAACAGATTGAGATACCCGGCCATCGGCGCGAGCACCAATGCCACGGCGAGAGTCGGTGCGCGTAGCATCGCTCCCAGCGCCGCGGCCGTCAGCCCGAATGAAAGCAGCATGATCGTCAGATAGAGCGTCTTCGCTAGCGCAAACGGCAGCCATGAGAGCGGAACGAACATCGCGATCGCGTAGCTCGGGAGCGGCAACGGCGTGACGCTCCAAGCGGGCTCGCTCGGCTCGAGACCCACCCGATGTTCGCAGGCGCGTAGCGGCTCGACGAGATACGGATCCTGGCCGTGACGGGCCGCCTCGGCGGCGCAATATCCGACGCGAAAGTCCAGCGCGTAGTTCTCGAGCATCGATGGTGCGCCGGGATGGCGCAGATGCTGCAGACCGACGAATCCGCCGATCGAAATGACCAGCACGAGCGCGATGAGGACGAAGCGACGGCCCAGTTCGATCATCAGCGTGCTCCTCCGAGTGCAATGCGGACGTTCTTTGTGATATCGGCGGCGGTTGGGCTGGCGGCGATCCAGCCGATGAACCCATCGGGGCGGACGAGCGCCGCGAACGGAGCGCGCATTCGCCACGTTCCCGCCGCCGCGGCATTCACCGTTTGCACGCGAATACCGGGCATGCCCGCCGCGGCTGCGACTTCTTGCGGCACATCGCACAGGACGAGCGTTGCGACGCCGGCGCAAACCAGTTCCCGATCCGGCGCGCGCACTCCGAGCAGCTTGCCCTTGCCGACGATGATAGGCGAGTTCACGTAGCGCGTGTTCATCATCCCCGCCGTACGGCGCATTTTATCGGCGATGCCGGGAAGGCGAAAGACGAGCGATGCGCAGGCGGCCAAGAACGTTCGCAGGCGCGGGCTCGTCAGCACCACGAGCCGCGTGACCCGATCGGTGAACCGTTCGACGGATCCCTTGAACTCGGCGCGGCGTTCGCTCTCGTACGATGCGAGCAGTGCCGTAACGTCACCGCCGGCGAGCGCCGCGACGAGTTTCCAGGCGAGGTTCTGCGCATCGGCGATGCCGGCATTCATGCCTTGTCCGCCGGCCGGGCTGTTGAGATGTGCGGCGTCGCCCGCAATGGCTATGCGGCCGTTGACGAAACGCGGCGCGCAGCGGCGGTGAATTTGAAAGACGCTCGCCCAAACGATATCGAACGTGCCCGGCCCGAGCAACTGCTTGACGAGCGGTGCGATCGCATCGTGCGTGACGGCCGCGGCATCGACAGCCTCGGCCGGCAAGGTGCTAATGAGGCGCCATTGGCCCACGCCCCAGCGCAACGTGAAGAGCAAGCCCGGCGCGGAGAGCGCGATCCGTGGCCAGGGCAAGGCATCGCGATCGTCGGGGATCGACACGTCGGCGAGCAGCATGCGCACCTTGTACGTTTCGCCGTCGAGCATCTCGCCGATCGAGGCGCGCACGGCCGAGTGTCCGCCATCGGCGCCGACTAGAAACGAAGCGCGCACGTCGCGCTGCGCGCCCGAAGTGTCGCGAACGTGAACGGTGACGCCGCCGTCGTCTTGAGTTGCGCCGAGGACCGCGCAAGTGAAACGCACGTCGGAGAGCCCGGTCGCAACGACGGCGTCGTAGAGCAGCGCTTCCGTGCGGTCTTGCGGGATGAAGACCGGCAACGGCTCGAGCGACTCGCGCGCAAGCGGGCGAAAATCGAGCGTGAGCATGCGGCGCGAGGTCTCGGTGATCGTCGGCGTCACCACGCCCTGGACGATACCGCCGGCCTTGATGGTCTCGGCGACACCCCAGGAGCGGAAGATCTCGACGGTCCGCGGCCAACAGACCGCGGCGCGGGAATGGGGCGGCAGCCCCGCCTCCTTCTCGAGCACGATGCTCCTGACACCGGCCTTGGCCAGGCCCAGGGCCAGCGAAAGTCCGACGGGCCCGGCGCCTGCGATGGCGACCGGGGTATCTACATCCATAGGGGGATGACTCCGACGGCGTTGAGCGGAACCATCCCCGCTAGCAGTGTGTTCCCAAGAGTGCTAATATGAACGACTTCTTCGGTGGCGAGTTCGACGCCATGTTTGCCGAGCTGGCCAGGCGTTCGCGGCCCGGCCGGTTCGAACCTAACGCGGACGTTGCGCTCAACGATGACGGTGAGACCGTCGTGGTGACCGTGGAGATTGCCGGCGCCGAGCCCGCCGAGCTTCGCGTCATGGTCGACGAGCAACATCTGTACATCCTGGGGCGTCGCGCGGACCGCGGACGCGCCGGCCGCGAATCGCTGTTGATGAAAGAGATCGAGTACGGAGAGTTCGGAAAGAAATTGCACCTGCCCGTGCCGGTTTCTTACGAAGATGCAACCGCAATCTATCGCGACGGTCTGCTGATTATCCGGCTGCCGGTTTCGAGAGACTCGCTCCTGCCCCGCAACCGCACCGAGATACGCATGACCGTGAAAAGGATCCCCGTCTGATGGCGCCCCGCATCGCACTCGAAAGTAAGACCGAACTGCTCGGCATATTGCCGCTCCAGGATGCGGTGCTCTTCCCCAACACCGTCATTCCGCTTGCCGTCATCAAGAAGCCGGGCATCGCGCTCGTTGAAGAAGCGCTGCGCGACGGGCGCAAGATCGGTCTCGTCGCCTTGCGCGATAAGGAGACCGAGGATCCCACCCCGGAAGATCTGCGCCGCGTCGGCACGCTCGGAACGATTCAACGCATGATCAAAGTTCCCGACGGGACGATCCGCTGTATCGTCGCCGGCGACTCAGTCTTTCGCATCGACGAGTTTACCCAGACCGAGCCGTACATCGCGGCCTCGGTCACCGAACTCCCCGACGAGACCCGGCAGACGCCTGACCTCATCGCGATGCATCGCAATCTCGCGGGCCTCTTCTCGAAGCTGATCGGCTACCTGCCGCAAGCGCCGCGCGAGATGGAGATGGAAGTCAACAACATCACCGACTCCAATCTCCTGACGTACTTCATCGCGAGTTCGATGCGCCTCGAAACCTCGGACCGCCAAGTATTGCTCGAAGAGCGCAACACCGAAAAGCGCATGCGCAAGCTGACGATGCTGCTGACCAAAGAGTTGGAAGTCGTCGAGCTCGGTCATAAGATTCAGTCCGATATTCAGCGCGAGATGGAGAAGAATCAGCGCGACTTCTATCTTCGTCAGCAATTGCGCGCGATTCAGGAAGAACTCGGCGAAGCCGACCCGCAGCAAGCCGAGGCCAACGATCTGCGCAAGAAGATCGACGAAGCGAATATGCCTGAGGAAGTCAAGAAGGCGGCCGACCGTGAGCTGGACCGGCTCTCGAAAGTTCCGACGGCATCGCCCGAGTACTCGGTCATTCGCACGTATCTCGATTGGCTCGTGCAGCTCCCGTGGAGCAAGGATACGACCGACGCGATCGATATCCAGAAGGCGCGCGGAATCCTGGACGAAGACCACTACGATCTCGATAAGGTCAAGGACCGCATCATCGAGTATCTGGCCGTCGGCAAATTGAAGAAGAAATTGTCGGGTCCGATTTTGTGTTTCGTCGGGCCGCCCGGCGTCGGCAAGACGTCGCTCGGGCAGTCGATCGCCAAGGCGATGGGCCGCAAGTTCGTGCGCCTGTCGGTCGGCGGCGTGCGTGACGAAGCCGAGATTCGCGGTCACCGGCGGACGTACATCGGTGCGATGCCGGGCACGATCGTACGCGCGCTGCGCGACGCGGGGACGAAGAACCCGGTCATGATGATCGACGAGATCGACAAGGTCGGCTCCGACTACCGCGGCGATCCGCAGTCGGCGCTGCTCGAAGTTCTCGATCCCGAGCAGAACAAGAATTTCCGCGATCACTACCTCGATCTGCCCTTCGACCTCTCGCAAGTGCTCTTCGTCTGCACGGCCAATCAGCTCGATACGATCAGCCCGCCGTTGCGCGACCGGATGGAGATCATCCAACTCGCCGGCTACACCGAGTTCGAGAAGTTGCAGATCGCCAAACGCTATCTCGTCAAGAAGCAGCGCGAGGCCAACGGCCTGCGCGACTCGCAAGTGCAGATCAACGATGCCGCGATCCGCGGCGTCATCAACGACTACACGCGCGAAGCGGGCGTGCGCAACCTCGAGCGCGAGATCGGTACGAT
>PLDY01000042.1 GCA_003136895.1 Candidatus Erabacter solicola
CTTTCTGTATCAGTTTTGGGTCGCATTACCTTGCGCGCGGCGCAACACGAAGCACGATCGCAAATGCGCCTAGTGGGCAAGAGTGAAGATGCTCAGAAACGATTAAGGGCTGCGAGCGTTTTAATTAGTCAGTGGCGGCCGTCGGCCGAACTCAACGCCACTGCGGTAATCGTTTGCACGTGGGCGCGTCTTGAAGACTTGAGACGCACTTTGAACATACCAAAGGACGTTCATCATGGACCTTCAATAAACGGCGTCGCCTTCACAGAACTCCTTTGGGCGGCCGCAAACGGGACTCGGCACGGCTTGGCTTGGTGGCAAAACTTGATGAGTTCTGCTAAGGAGCACTTCCTGAGTGGGAAAGACGCAGATGCGTTTGACCCGCGTGCGCCGTACGACAAACAGCAAGTGAGGTCGGTAGCCGTCCTTGTTCAAGGACTTGGCGAAAAGTGGGAGACTATAAGCCCAACTCCTGATATCTGTTACGACGCGCTTGAACGTCTTTCTGACGGTTCTGGTGCAGCATACGTGCGCCGCCTGCTTGATGTCGGCGCCGAGATTGGGAAAACTAACGCGGCGGCTAAGGCGGCTCTTGAAGAAGCTCTGGCTGAGCTCTAAGAGACCTTGTTGGTATGGCGACGCCGTCTGACGCGCCCGGCCCGCCCGGCGCCGATCGCCACGCGCGACGCGATCGAAGCAACGCGCTAAGCCTAGAAACGGCGGGGTCACTCCACGGCCTTGAAGCTGCGCGCCGAGCACGTCGCGCCCTGAAACCTTGCTGCTCGGCGCCCGGAATTGGGAGGGCTCGTCTTGGAAGCCCCTATCGCCTATCCCCATTTGGGGTTGACCCTTTCGTCGCGGGGTCGGTATACTGAGGAAGGTCACCTCGATAGGCGAGGCGTCTACGCAACACACAGGCCGCTGCCCCGAAACGTCGAGAGACGCCAAGTGGGTAGAACAGGCTCCGCCGAACCAAGGCGGCGCTCAAAGCGGCTGATCGCGGGGTCCGTGATCTACGGGGCGTGGTGCCGAAGCTTGAACGACTGAGCTGTGATGCGCCTCGCGAGACGTGTTTTGGATCGGTCGCACCTCGACCGGTCTGTTTTTATGTAGCGCCTGCGGCGTCGGAAAGGGGGTGAATGGAAATGGCTTTCCACGACGGTTTCGTCTCTGAGATCGTAGGCAGGCAGGTTGTTGTCGACGATGGCGGCGCGCGTCCACGTTCGATCGGTAAAGTGATCGACTTCTTGGTCAGCAAGCCGGACGATACGTTCCCCCGCATCGATGGGCTGATTCTCAAGACCGGCCAAGGTACGCTGCTCTGTCACGTCGCCGATGTCATCGACGTCGACGCCAAGGGATCGATCCATCTGCGTCACGAGCCGACGGAGACTCCGGCGCCGGAGAATGAGGCGCTCTACCTGATTCGCGACCTCTTCGATAAACAGATCGTCGATGTCGACGGCCGTAAGGTCGTGCGCATCAACGATATCGAAGTCGCCAACACCGGCGGAACGCTGCGCGTCGTCGCGGCCGATATTGGTATGTCGGGACTGCTGCGCCGCCTCGGCATGAACCGCATCGCCCCACGCTTCTTTCAAAACGTGCAGCGCAATCTGATTGCGTGGGACAACGTCTCGCCGATCTCGGACGTGAATCCGGCACAGGTGCAGCTCTCAGTCTCGGGCTCGCGCCTCTCGCGTCTGCATCCCTCAGAACTCGCCGACATCATCGAAGAGCTATCCGCGAAAGATGCAGTCCGCGTCGTCAAATCGCTCGACGACGAGACCGCCGCCGATGCGTTCGAACATATGGTCAGCGACAAGCAAAAGACGCTGATCGAAGATATCGGCACCGAACGCGCCGCTGCGATCGTCGAGGAGATGGATTCCGACGACGCCGCCGACCTGCTCGGCGAGTTGAACGAAGAACAGCAGAACCGGCTGCTCGCGGAGATGGAGCCGGAGACCGCCGGCGAGTTGCGCACGCTCGTCCAGTACGAGTTCGATACGGCCGGCGGCCTGATGACGACCGACTACGTCTGGATCTATCCGCACCGGACCGTCGGCGCGACGATCGAGAAAATTCGCGAACTCGCGCCCGAGTCCGAGTTCATCTACTACCTGTACGTGACCGACGAAGATCGCAAGCTGCTCGGTATCCTCTCGCTGCGCACGCTGCTGCTCTCGGTACCGTCGGAATTCATTCACAACCTGATCGATACCGATATCGTCAGCGCGCCGCCGGATATGTCGGCCGAAGACGTCGCGTCCACGATCGCGCGCTACGATCTCTTGGCGGTGCCCGTCGTCGACGCTCAAGGCAAGATGCTGGGCATCGTGACCGTCGACGACGCCATCGATACGATCATCCCCGAAAAGATTGCGAATTCGCTTCCGCGATTCACTCGACACCACTCGCGGAAAGCGAATGTACCAGTCAAGTAGCGCGCGGCGCGCACCGCCCTGGCGGACCGCTCTCTTCATCCTGGGCATGCTCGGCCCCGGCTTCATCACGGCTTCGGCAGGCAACGACGTCGGCGGCATCGCGACGTACTCGCTCGCCGGCGCGCAGTTCGGCTACAAACTTCTTTGGACGCTCATTCCGATCACGATCGCCTTGATCGTCGTGCAAGAGATGGCCGCGCGCATGGGTGTCGTCTCCGGCAAAGGTCTCTCCGCGTTGATCCGCGAGGAGTTCGGCGTCCGCATCGCACTGCTCACGATGGTCGGTCTCTTCGTGATGAACACGTTCACGACCGCGGCTGAATTCTCGGGGATCGCGGCCGCCTCCGAAATCTTCCACGTTTCGCGTTACATCGCCGTACCGGCGGCACTGCTGCTCGTCTTTCTCTTCGTGTTGCGCATGAACAATAAGATCATCGAGCGCACGTTCGTCGTGCTCTCGCTAATCTACGTCACCTACATCGTCTCCGGGATTCAGGCGCATCCCAACTGGGGCGAAGTCGTCCACGGCGCACTCGTTCCGACGCTCGATTTGAAGAACGCAGCGTATCTCGGCATGGTGGTGGCGCTGATCGGCACGACGATCTCACCCTACATGCAATTCTACTTGCAGTCGGCGGTCGTTGAGAAAGGCGTCAAGCCTGCCGGGCTCCTCGGCTCACGCATCGATGTCATCAACGGCTCGATTCTCGGCATCCTGGTTGCGGCTTTCATGATCATCGCGAACGCCGCGACGATCTTCGTGTATAACGAAGGGCATCCGCACGGCCAGATCGTCGTCAATCAAGCCGCCGACGTCGCCAAGGCGCTCCAGCCGTTGGCCGGCCAGTTCGCCGAAGCGCTCTTTGCCTTCGGCATCCTCAACGCGGGGCTGTTTACCGCAGCCGTCCTGCCGCTCTCGACAAGTTACCTCGTCTGTGAAGCGTTCGGTTTCGAGGCCGCACTCGACCGCCGTTTCCGCGAAGCGCCGGTCTTCTTCAGCCTTTTCGCGCTGGGGCTCTTGATCGGCGCGGCGCTCGTGCTGATCCCGAATGTGCCGCTCTTGAAGATCGCGTTCTACTCGCAGGTGCTGCAAGGATTGCTCTTGCCGCTCGAGCTGGTGCTGATGCTCTTCATCATTAATCGCGTGCGCGTTATGGGACAGTACCGCAACACGCTGCTCACCAATATCATCGCGTGGACCACGGTCGTGGCCGTAGGAGCGATCGCGATCTTCTACACGCTCCAGCAGGTTACGTCGGGCGGAGGGTAATCTGAAGATGATTCTCTTCTTGCATGCCGCGCCGGTCTCGCTCGAAGCGACCACAGCGGCGCTAGCGCGCTACGGTGGAGCGTTGCCCGTGCGGCACGCGCTTGCGCCGGATCTGGTCGACCCGAACGCAATGGCCTTCGAACAGGACGAAACGTCCTACGCGAAGCTGCTCGCCGCACTCGCCAAACATCTTCGCGGCGACGAGACGCGCGTCGTGCTGTCGTGTTCGGTCTTCAACGGCTTCGCGCCCCGACTGGCGACGGAACTCGCGCTTCCGGTCGAACGTTCGGACGACGCGGGTACGTATGCCGCGCTCGGCTGCGGCTCGCGCATCGGCCTCGCCGTCAGTTACCCGCCATCGTACGATGTGGTCGCGGCGCACCTTAAAGCAGTTGCCGCCGAACTCGGCAGGCCGGTCACGATCGTGCCGCTGCTCGATGAGAATGCTTTCGCGTTCGCCGCTGAGCCGGAGCGATATGGCGCCACGCTCGCGGCGGCCTCGGCTCGTGCCGCTGGGCTCGACTGCGTTTTTCTCGCGCAGTTCAGCATGGATCCCCATGCGGCAAAGGTCGCAAGGAGCACCGATTTGCCGNNAGCGCGCTCGAAGCCACTTTGCTCCGTTTGTCCGGCGCGCTTGTTCCATCGGGCGAAAGGAATTGCGGCTCTTAAGGCGTCCATCCCGAAGTAGGAGATGCATGGGATGACACCGGCCGCCAAGATCGCCTCGTCGGGCGAAGCGCTGATCCAATTTGCCGAAGGCTTGGCGCGCATCGCGAGCAGCGGCGGCGGGGCGAAGGCGCTGGCCACGCATTTGGCGAGTGCGTTCGACGCCGCCGTGCTGATCGAGGACGGCGACTGGCGCCATGTGACACTCGCCGGCGCGGGCTCACGACCGGTGCCACCTTCGTGCCGCGAATCGATCGCAAACGCAGCGCCCGATACCGACGGCGTTGTTCGATTGTCTTCGCCCGGCGAAGCGTGCGACGGCATCGCAGTCCGCATTCGCGGCGGCGAAGCGTCGCTTGGCTGGCTCTCGGTCTTTCCGAACGCGGACGCGACCGAGCCCGCGAACGGCGCGCTTCGGCTGGCGGCGGCGACGATCGCGGTCGAATTATCGCGCGATGCCGGGGGCGGCAAGAGCCGTCGCAAGTCATTTTGGGATCGCTTGCTCTCGCGCACCTACGACGATCCAATCGAGGCCAAAGACGATGCATCGTCGCGCGGTATCGCGCTCGCAACCGGTTACGTCGCGGTTGCAATTGAAGCCGAGGGGCTCGACGAAAGCAGCGCCGCGACCAAACTCGCCGACCTGCGCCGCATCGCACTAGAAACGCTCCGCTCGGGAAGCGGCGAGATCGTCGTGCTCGAGCGCGGCGGCGGCTTCGTCTTCCTCTGTCCGGCGCCACTCGAGATCGACGCGCAGAACGTGCGCACGGCAGCGACCTTGATTCCGCGCGCCGCAACCAAAGCGCACTTTGGCGCGAAGGTCGTCGGCGGCGTCGGCCGCGCGGCCGAGGCGATCTCCGCCTATCGAACGGTGGATGAGGCGCGCGAATCGATGTTCGTCACGCGCCGGCTCTTCGGAGGATCGCGCGTCATGCCGTACGACGATCTGGGCATCTATCCGCTCTTGCTGCGCGGCGGCGCCAGCGCCGAAGAGTTGCGCGCGTTCGGCAAACGCATTCTCGCGCCGTTGCGCGCGTACGACGAGAAACACCAGACCGAGCTGGTCCGCACGCTCGGGCTCTACTTCCAAGTCGGTCAAAATGTGAAGACCGCGGCGGCCGAACTGTCGGTGCACCGCCACACGGTCTTCTACCGGCTGCGCCAGATCGCCGAGATCAGCGGTCACGATCTGGATAGCGCGCACGACCAACTCACCCTCCGCACCGCCATGGCGATCGATGCACTCAACTCACACTAACGGCGAGCGTAAGACCGTGACCAAGCGCGACATCCTGCGGGTCGCAAAGGAGCGCGAGGTCCGACTCATCCGGCTGTCGTTCGTCGATATCCTCGGCATCAGCAAGAACGTAACCATTCCGTTCAGCGAATTGGAACGCGCGCTCGAGGGCAAGGTGACCTTCGACGGCGGCTCGATCGACGGCTTCGTGCGCGGCGAGGAAGCCGATATGATGCTTTTGCCCGACCTCGCGACGTTCTCCGTCTATCCCTGGACGATCGGCAGCGGCGCCGTCGAGGCGCGCTTGATCTGCGATATCGCAACCCCCGATGGCGAAGCCTTCGAAGGTTGCCCGCGCACGACGCTACGCCGCGCGATCGAAGATGCGCGCGACGTTCTGGCGGGCGCCCGCGCAGGGCTCGAAGTTGAATTCTACCTCTTCGAGTTGACGGCTGACGGTCTGCCGACGACAACGACGAGCGACGTCGGGTCGTATTTCGACATCGACGAATCCGATCGTGGCGAAGCGGCCCGCATCGAGATCGCGACCACGCTCGAAGCGATGGGTCTCTCGGTCGCGAGCGCGCATCACGAGCACGGCGCGGGCCAACATGAGATCGATCTTAACGACGCGGCGATCCTCAATACTGCCGACGGCCTGATCACGACCCGCACCGTCGCGAAGCACGTCGCCGCGCGGCACCGGCTGCACGCGACGTTCATGCCGAAGCCGCTCGAGACGCTCGCCGGCAGCGGCGTGCACGTCTACTTTACGTTGGCGCCCGCCACCGATGCGCCGGCCGATGGCGCAGGCGAGCTTGCCGAAGAGACGCTCTTCGCGATCGGCGGTCTGCTCGAACACGCACCGGCCTTCACCGCGGTCTGCAATCCAACGGTCAACTCGTACAAGCGTCTGGTCGCCGCCTGGGATGCGCCGATCTACACCGTGTGGTCGTACCGTAGCGCAAATTCGCTCGTACGCGTTCCCTCGCCGGCCGGGCAACGCATCGAGGTGCGCAGCGCCGACCCATCCTGCAATCCGTATCTGGCGCTGGCGGTGCTGGTCGCGAGCATCGCGCACGGCATGCGCAGCCACATCTTGCCGGGCGATCCGCTGATGGGTTCGACGTATGAGCTGAACGATCGCGAACGCGAGACGCGGCGCATCCGGATGCTGCCCAAATCGCTGCGCCAGGCCCTCGGGGAATTGGACAAGGATCCCATCGTTCGCGGGGCACTCGGAGATCACGTCTACCACGCTTTCCGCGACGCCAAACTCGCCGAATACGAGCGATATCGCCGCGCCGTCCACCCCTGGGAGCGCGAGGCCTACCTTCGAGTCTACTGAAATGTGCGCCAGCCAACGTTGAGTCCAAGGCCGGCGAGGCCGATTCAGCGAGTATGGCAACTGTTCCGGCGACGCAAGATCGGGCGATAGCAGCGTTCGGCGAACGCCGGCTGGCGCTCGTCGTGGCGTGCGCCGGCATCTTACTGGCAGGCGCGGCGGTCCTTTGGGGCTCCCGCTTTTCCAGCGTGGCGGCGGCGCTTCCGCCGGCCCTCGTCTCGGCCGCGGTCGTCACCATGATGGTGACGGCGGCGATCATGCGCTATTTCTATCGCGCCTCGAACTTCCCGCCGCACGCATTCTTGGGCATCGCCTTCGCGTGCACCGGCGGGCTGCTCGTTCCATACGTCTTCGCCATCCTCGAACTCGCCTCGTCACCGAACGCACCCGCGGCGACCGGACAACTCGCCACCTGGTTGTGGGTCGGCTGGCACACCGTCTTCATCGTACTGCTCGGCATCTACGTGTGGTCCGAGGGATTCTTCACGCATCGTTCGCTGCCGTGCGATCGCGAACGCAAAATCGTGCGCACCTTCGCGGCCGGCGCCGTGGTGATCGCGACGGTCGGAGTCGTCCTGCTACTGACCTGCGCGCAATGGCTCCCGACGCTCCAATCCGCAAGCGGAACGTTCACGCCGACGTATCGGGTGATCGTGCAACAGATCATGCTCGCCCTCTGCGCCGGCGTGTGCGTCATGCTGATCTTTCGCACTGGGCTCAACAAAACCGTGCACCTGTGGCTGGCCGTCGTCCTCGTCCTCTTCGCCTGCGAGATGTTCATCAACGGTAAGGTCGTGCAACGATCCTCCGTCGGATGGTACATCGGGCTTGCCGAAGGGCTCGCCTGGCAGAGCGTCCTGCTCGTCGTCCTGTTGCGCCGCGCCAACGAACAGCTCGTTGAGTTCGTCTCCAGCAATCGTTCGCTCAGCGAAGCGACCGTGCGCGACGCATTGACCGGCCTGCTGAATCGCCGCGGATTCGACGAACGATTTCAAGAAGCGCTCGCCGACGCCCGCATGATGCGCGCCCCGCTCGCCCTCCTCGCACTCGACCTCGATAATTTCAAGAGCTACAACGACTACTTCGGACACGTCGCCGGCGACAAGGCCCTGCAAGCGGTCGCGCAAGCGATCTCGGGCGTGACCACGCGAACCCGCGATGTCGCCTGCCGCGTCGGTGGCGAGGAGTTCGCGCTCGTGCTGCCGTTCACCGAAGAGAGCGGAGCGATGACGGTGGCCGAACGCGTTCGCGCCGCCGTCCTGCAGTTGCGCTTGGCGCATGCTCCGGACGCCGCCCTCGCGATTCTCTCGGTCAGCATCGGCGTCGCGGTCTCCGACGGCACCGTCGACGGTACCGAACTCTATCATCGCGCGGATCAAGCGCTCTACCGGGCCAAACGTCTGGGACGCAATCGGATTGCGCGCCACACCCCGGCCCCCGAGGCCGGCGTCACCACTCTGCGCGCAGTTTAGCCCCGCGCAGCCTTTCGTAATATATCGAAGGCGAAGCGGACGTCGGCGCGCGTCGTGCCTTCGTTTCCGATCGCCAAGCGCAGTGCCAGCCGCCCGTGCAGACGCGTTGCGGAGAGAAAGATCTCGCCACTCGCGTTGACCTCGTCCATCATCCGTTGATTACATGCGTCAATGTCTTCCGGCGCGAGGCCGGCCGGAACGTACCGGAAGCAGACGACCGAGAGCGGATGCGGCGCCAACACTTCCCAACCCGGCTCGGCCTCGACCCAGGCCGCAAACTCTTGTGCGAGCGCGATGTGCGAGCGCAGGCGCTCGCGCATACCAGTCGCACCGTAGTGGCGCATCGCGAACCAGAGTTTGAGCGCGCGAAAACGGCGTCCGAGTTGGAGACCGTAATCCATGTAGTTGCGAACGTCGCCGTCCGATGTCTCCAAATAGACGGCCGAGAGGCTGAACGCACGTCGCAGTATCTCGAGGTCGCGCACGTACAGCACCGAAAGGTCGACGGGGACGAAGAGCCACTTGTGCGGATTGATCACGAGCGAATCCGCGTGCTCGCAGCCCGCGAGCAAGTGGCGAAACTCGGGCAGTATCGCCGCCGGCCCCGCGTAGGCGGCGTCAACGTGCAACCACACGCCGTGCTTGCGCGCTACGTCGGCGATCACTGGAACTGGATCCGACGACGTGGTCGAGGTCGTACCGATCGTCGCGGCGATGCACATCGGGCGCATCCCGCGTGCGAGATCTTCCGCGATCGCTCGATCGAGCGCAGCGGCGACCATGACGAAGTTCGCATCGACCGGCACCCGCACCAGGTTCTCGCGGCCGATGCCGAGCGCGATCGCAGCCTTTTCGATATGCGAGTGCGTGTGTTCGGTCAGGTAGACGCGTAACGCCGGCAGATCGCTGCGGCCGGCCATCCCGCGTTCGCGAATCGCGAGATCGAGCGACTCGCGCGCGGCGGCCAGCGCCGTGAAGCCGCCGATCGAGGCGGTATCGTAGACGATGCCGTGCAGCCCGTCATCGAGGCCGAGCAGCTTGCGAAGCCAATCGAGCACGACTTCTTCGAGTTCCGTCGCAGCGGGCGACGTGCGCCAGACCATCGCGTTGACGTTGAGCGCCGCCGCCAAGGCTTCGGCGACGACTGTGATCGGCGCCGCGCTGTTGGCGAAGTACGCGAAGAAGCGCGGATGATTCCAATGCGTGATGCCGGGGATGATCAGCCGTTCGAAATCATCGAAGATCCGGTCGAAGGGCTCGGGATCCTCGGGCGCATCGGCCGGCAAGACGCGGTGCAGATCGCCCGGTTGTGCATGAGAGAGCACGGGGAAGCGTCGCGGGTCGCGATAGTATTCATCGATCCACTGTGCGGCGCGGTCGAGCTGCTCGCGAAACTCGCTCATCGAGACGAGACTTTCGACCGGCGGCTGCGAGAAACATCGCAGCGCGGATGCGGCGGAACCAGCCTCCGCCTCTCGAAGTGTGAGGATCGGAGGCGTAAGTTTCGATGAAGTACCGTACCTACCCCAAGACGGACCTCAAAGTCAGCGAAGTCGGCTTCGGCCTGTGGACCACGGCGACCGGCTGGTGGGGCACGATGAGCGACGACCAGGCGGTCGCACTACTGCACGAGGCTTACGATCTGGGCATCACGCTCTTCGACGCCGCCGACACCTACGGCAACGGCCGCAGCGAAGAGCAACTCGCGCGCGCCTTCGAAGGCCGGCGCGAGAAGGTCGTCTACTCCACGAAATTCGGCTACGACTGGTACACGTATTCGGGTGAGCGCAAGGGACAGAACGAGATCCCGCAAGATTTCTCACCGCAGTTCGTGCGCTACGCACTCGAACAATCGCTGCGCCGTCTCCAGACCGACACGATCGATATCTATTCGATTCACAACGCGCACCTCTCCGAGATCGCCAACGACGAACTGTTCGCGCTGCTCGAAGAGTTCAAGGCCGAAGGCAAGATTCGCTCGTACGGCGTGGCCCTGGGACCCGCGATCGGCTGGCTGGTCGAGGGTTGCGAAGCCGCCCGGCAACGCAACGTCACCAACATCCAGATGATTTGGAATATGCTCGAGCAGTTTCCCGGCAACGAGATGCTGCGCGCCGCCGATGAAGCGCACGCCGAGACCGGCTATCAGATTCGCGTGCCGCACTCGAGCGGCATGCTCGAGGGCAAGTACACGCTCGAAACGACGTTCCCGCCGCAAGATCACCGCAGCCACCGGCCGCGTTCCTGGCTCGTTGCCGGTGTCGAGAAGGTCGAGACGTTGCGCTTCCTGGAACGTGCGGGCCGCACGCTCGGGCAAGCCTCGATTCAGTGGCTGCTGGCCGAACCGCGCACGATGACGGTTCTGCCCAACATCTACGACCGCGAACAGCTCGTCGAGTTCGCAACCGCGACGGAGACGCCGCGCTTAACCGAAGCGGAGCTGACGCGCGTGGCCGAATTGGCCAAGACAAACTTCGGCGTCGAAGAGCCGCCCGGCAAGTTTAAGGGCACGATGTCGTACGAAACACTCACCGCGCCGGCAAGCGCATAGCGGAGGCAGATTCTTGCAACCCATTCTTACCGGCGGCGCACCCGCCCCGATCGGCCCCTACAGCCAGGCGATTCGCGCCGGCGAGTACCTCTTCTGCAGCGGTCAGGTCGCACTCGACCCGGCGACCGGCGAACTGGTCGGCACCGATGCCCCGACGCAAGCCCGACAAGCAATGAAGAACGTCGCGGCGGTGCTCAAAGCGGGCGGCACGTCGTTTGCGAACGTCGTGAAAACGACGATCTTCCTAGTCGATATGAGCGACTTCGCGGAGGTCAATACAATCTACGGCGAAGCGTTCCCGCAGAATCCGCCGGCACGCTCGACGATCGCCGTCGCAGGTCTTCCCAAGGGCGCGCGCGTCGAGATCGAGGTCATCGCGCACCTCGGCTAGTGGCTGGGGCTGCCGCCTAGCAAGGCGAGGTCGCGATTCGCGGCACGGGCCACGTCAGGCTCGTCGGAGTCTTTCGCGCGCACGTATTCGGCGCGCGCCAGATCGCGCTTGCCCTGCTCCGCATACGCGACGCCGAGCAAGTAATGCAGGCGGCCGTCATACGGAGCGACGCTCAAACCCTTGAGGAACGCCGCCTCGGCAAGCGGGTACAGATGGTGCTCGTCATAGTCGTAGCCTAGGTTGACGTACGCGTCGCGAGCGAGCGGATCGACTGCGATCGCGCGCAGGTAGTACTGCACGGCAGGCTGCCAACGCCCGGCGAGGTCCTCGATGTATCCGATGTCGACCAGCGCTTCGAAACCGTCGGCACGCACGCGATTGGCGTGCTCGAGCGAGGCGCGCGCCGTCGTGATTTGACCGGAATCGATGTAAGCATCGCCGATATTGACCAGCGCCGCGTAATTATCGGGTTCGGTAACGAGACAGCGCTGCAGCACGTCGATCGCGAGCGAGACTCTATTGATATCGAGGTAGGCGCTGCCGAGTTCGCTCAGCGCCTGGCATGAGTGCGGTTGAAGGTCGAGCGAACGCTGCAGATAGCTGATCGCGTCGAGGGGACGATGTTCGGCACGCAGGACGGTGCCGAGGGCATACTGCGGGCCGGCCTCGGAAGGGCGCAAGTCGGCCTGGCGCCGGTACTCGTTTTCGAAAGCGGCAAGGTCGCCGCGCCGGCGGTGCAAATCGACGAGCCGCTCGTACGCCCCCATACTCGGCAAGCTTTTCTGAAACGCGTCGATCGCTTCGCTGATGCGGTCCTGCGCGGCGTAAATGCCACCCAGCCGGTTGAGCGTTTCGCGGTCGCCGGGCGCAAGCTTCAGAATCGCGAGATACGTACGCTCGGCTGAAGCGATATCCGATTGCCGGTAGTACAGGTCGCCGAGGTAGCGAGCCGGTTCGATCTCCTTGGGATGCGCGGCGACGTAGGTCGCCAGCGCCTTCACCGCAGTATCGAGCTGACCGGCCGCAACGAGTTTGCGCGCGGCTTCAATCGCTCCCGAAGGATTGGAGGCGAATTGCCCGGTGTCTTGGACTTTGGCGTCGCCGAAATCGGAGTGCGTTACCTGTGCCAAAGCGGCCGGGCCACATGCAAGGACGGCGAGCGCCAAAGCGGTCGCGGCGAGGCGCGGGATGCTGCCTGCGCGTTTCACGACTTGAGACTTCGCTGGCCGCGCCGCCGACCCTCGCGCCTTTATCCCGGATTAAGAATGCGTCATGTCCTTGGGAACGACGAAGCGGTCGAAGTCCACCGCACTCACGTAACCGAGCCCGAGCGCCGCGTCGCGCAAGGTCGATTTGTCCTTGTGGGCTCTCTTCGCGATCTCAGCCGCCTTGTCGTACCCGATGTGCGGTGCGAGCGCCGTCACAGTCATCAACGAACTTCCGAGGTAGCCCGAGATCACTTCCTCGTTGGCTTGCAGACCTTCGATCGCGTGTTCGCGGAACATCGTGCACGCATCGCGCAGCAATGTCGTCGAGTGCAAGAAATTGTAGATCATGACCGGGTTGAAGACGTTGAGTTCGAAGTTGCCCTGCGAAGCGCCGAACGAGATCGCCAAGTCGTTGCCGTAGACTTGAACGCAGACCATCGTGACCGCTTCGGATTGCGTGGGATTCACTTTGCCAGGCATGATCGAGCTACCCGGTTCGTTCTCGGGCAGAATCAATTCACCGATGCCGGCGCGCGGACCGGATCCGAGCCACCTTATATCGTTTGCGATCTTCATCAAAGCCGCGGCTAACTGCTTGAGCGCCCCCGAGGCGAAGACGAGTTCGTCGTGCGACGCGAGCGCCGTAAACTTGTTGGGAGCCGACCGGAAGGGCAGACCGGTCAGTTCCGCGATCTTGCGCGCGGATCGCTCGGCGAACTCGGGTGGCGCGTTGAGCCCCGTACCGACCGCCGTGCCGCCGATCGCCAGATCGTAGATGTGGTTGAGCGATTC
>PLDY01000038.1 GCA_003136895.1 Candidatus Erabacter solicola
TGTTGCACATCTCGACGGCGCCCGCGAACGAGCCCCATTCGGACCAATCCAAGACCGTGTCGAGATCGATCGGCGCGTACTCCTCCGCGTACCGGAAGAGCGAACGGTCGTCCATGCGCGGTGCGCGTACGATCTTTCCGGGGTTGAGCAGCGCGAACGGATCGAAGGCGTCCTTGACCTCTTCGAACGCGCGCACCAAGCGCGACCCGAACATCTCTTCGTGAAACTCCGAGCGCACGATGCCGTCGCCGTGCTCGCCCGAGTGCGACCCGCCGTACTCGCGCACGATCGCGAACGCTTCCTCCGCAATCGCGCGCAGCTTCGCAACATCGGTTCCGGACTTCACATTGAGCACCGGCCGCACGTGCAGGCAGCCGACCGAGGCGTGCGCGTACCACGTTCCCCACGTACCATGCTTCTCGAAGAGCCGTGTCAAGCGCTCGGTGTACTCGGCCAAGTGTTCCAGATCGACCGCGCAGTCTTCGATGATCGAGACGGGTTTCGCATCGCCCTTCATCGACATCATGATGTTCAAGCCGGCCGAACGCACCGACCACACGTCGGTCTGCGCCTTGGCGTCGCTCAGTTTGGCGACCGCGTGCGCGAAGCCGAGCTCGGCCATGCGTTCCTCGAGTTCGTCGAGCTTGCCGCGCAGCACCGCTTCGTCGTCGCCGGCGAATTCGACCAGCAGTAGCGCATCGGGGCGGCCCGTAACGTAGCGCTCGATCGTCGGAGCGAAGGCCGCGCTCTGCCGCGCGAGGTCGAGCATCGTGCGATCGATCAGTTCGACTGCGACCGGGCCGAGTTTGACGAGGTCTTTGGTTGAAGCCATCGCGTCGTAGAAGCGTGGAAAGTGACAGATGCCGAGCGCCTTGAACGGCGGCAAACGCTGCAGTTTGAGGTCGATGCTCGTGAAGAACGCGAGCGTCCCCTCCGAGCCGACCAGCAGTTCCGCGAAATTGAACGCGCCCGGCCCGATGCTGTCGAGATTGTAGCCGCCGACGCGCCGCAAGACTTTGGGGAAGTGGCGCGCGATCTCATCGGCCTCGCGCCCGGCGATCGCGCGCACTTTGGCGATCAGCTCACCGTAGCGGACCGGTTTCACCCCGTCGCGCTCGCCGGCCGGCACGGTGCCGAAGTACGCCCGCGTCCCATCCGCGAGGACCGCATCGATCCCGTTGACGTTGTGGACCATCGTGCCGTAACGGATCGAGCGGGCGCCCGAGGAGTTGTTCGCGGTCATCCCGCCGATCGTGGCGCGGCTCGCCGTTGACGGATCGACCGGAAAGAACAGGCCATCGCGCTTCAGGCGCGCGTTAAGATGGTCGAGAACGATGCCCGGCTGAACGCGTGCCCGCAAACCGGCGACATCGAGATCCTCGACCTCGCGCAGATACTTGCTGACGTCGACGACGATCGCCGCATTGACCGTCTGTCCACACTGCGACGTGCCGCCGCCGCGTGGCAAAATCGGAACTCCCGCTTGGGCGCAGATCGCGCGAACCGCGACCACATCGTCGACGGTGCGCGGCACGACGACGCCAAGGGGTTGAATTTGATAGATCGAGGCATCGGTCGCGTAAAGTCCGCAACTGACGGCATCGAATGCGACGTCGCCGCGCACCTCGCGGCGCAAGCGCTGCGCCGTGGCGCTATCGGCGAACGTCACGCGGCGCCGCTAGGCCAGGGCGGGAGCGAGCCGGCCGCGTTCCGATGCCGGATCGGCAAGATAGTCGAGCGCCGCACCGATCCCGTCGCCGGCCTCGATGCCGTTTAAGCGCAAGCCCATCTGCACGCCGCAGAGCGTCGCGGCCAGCATCAAATCGTTGAAGCTGCCCAAATGACCGATGCGGAAGACGTGCCCCTTGAGCTTGCCGAGGCCGACGCCGAGCGACATATCGAACCGCTCCAGGATCGTCTGACGAACCTTGTCCGCGTCGACGTTTTCGGGCACGACGATGGCAGTCAGCGTGTTCGAATATTCGCGCGGATCGCGCGCGAGAATCTCGAGTCCCCAGGTTCGAACGGCGCGGCGGGTCGCTTCGGCCAGCCGCATGTGGCGCGCGAAGACGTTTTCCAAACCTTCCTCGTGCAACATGGCGAGCGACTCGCGCAGACCGAACATCATGAGCGTCGGCGGCGTATACGGGAAAAATCCCTGCGCGTTGGACGCGATGATCGGCGCCCAGTCGAAATACGAACGCGGAAAGCGTCCGCGCTTGGAGGCTTCGAGCGCTTTCGGCGAGACGGCGTTGAGGCCGATGCCGGGCGGCAGCATCAAGCCCTTCTGCGAACCGCAGACCATGACGTCGACGCGCCACTCGTCGTGACGGTAGTCGATCGAGGCCAGCGACGACACCGTGTCCACGAGATACAGCGCGGGATGAGCGACGCGGTCGATCGCGGCACGCACGTCGGCGACGCGCGACGTCACGCCGGTCGAGGTCTCGTTATGCACGACCATGACGGCTTTAATGCTGCGTTCCCGGTCGATCTCGAGACGCCGCGCGACTTCATCCGGATCGGCGCCGGTACGCCAGTCGCCGGGCAGCAGTTCGACCTCGATGCCAAGCTTGCGCGCGAGTTCGGCCCACAGGCTCGAAAACTGGCCGGTCTCTGCCAGCAAGACACGATCGCCCGGCGAGAGAATGTTGACGATCGCCGCTTCCCACGCGCCCGTCCCCGACGACGGATAGAGGACGACGTGGCCAGCCTTCGTCTTCACCAGCTCGCGCAACGCCGGTAGCACCTCGAGCGTGAGCGCTGCGAACTCCGGACCGCGGTGGTCGACAATCTGCCGATCCATCGCGCGCAGGACGCGCTCGGGAATGTTCGTCGGTCCCGGAATCTGAACGAAGTGCTGGCCGCTGCGGAATGGCATCAGGTGCTGCTCCCCTACCGCTCGGTTTTGAGCGCTAAAGCCGCAAGCCTTTATCGACGGGTGAAAATTGCGGGCGTACTCTACTTGAAGACGCTGGGGAGCGCTTCCGGAAAGGTGAACTCCGAGCCGTCGATCTGAAATATTGCGTGCGTCACCGCCGGCCGTGTCTCGGCGGAAAACTCTACGTGTTCGGTCTTCATGATCCAGTACGGGCCGAAGCGCTCGAAGGTTCCCGTGGCGACGATGCGCGCGGATGCGCCGCTATACTGGTCCGCAAAGTCGCCGGTGACGCGACGCACCAGAAACGTGTCCACATCGAGCCAGAGATCGGTCAGCGGGTGATGTGACGCATCGCTATAGGCCTGCAACGAAAGATGATGCGTTGCGTGCCCCTGAACATCTTCATCGCGCACCGATGTCACGCGATAGTACAGCGCCGCCTCGACGCGCATTTCGCTGATGATACGCGGACCGTTCCCTTGTGACAAGCCCGCCCCGCTCGCCGGCGGGGCACTCTTCACGAGCGCCGCGATATCACCGCCGCTCGGCGAGAGGAGCGGCGCGCCCGCGCAGCGCTGATTCGTTTCGAGATCGAGACGAATCGCTTGCGCGTCGTCGTTGCGAAACCACACGCGATACACCGACGTCTGCGCGCCTTTTGTGAACGTGACGCGGGTCTGACCGTCCACGCACCGGACGAGTGCGTCCTGTCCGCGATAATCGACCCGATAGGTGACGAACGGCGGCTGCGGAACCGCCCGAAACGCGTCAATCGCTCGCAAGTACATCGCCTCGCCGGTAAGCGGGGTCGGCGCGGGCGCCGGCGTCACCGGATCCGCGGCGACCAGTATGCCGACGCCGAGTGCGAACGCGCTTGCCGGTGACATCGCAGACAAGTGCGCTGGCGCCGCGTGGCGCCCCTGCGAAAAAACAAACCCCGGGCTTTCGTCCGGGGTTTGTGTCAAGCTATCTTAGATTTGGCAATCTACTCTCTTCGGAGAACCTGGTTTCCCTGGCTGAGCAACAGGATGCGATCGGCATGCCGCGCTCCGATGAATTTCTGATCGTAGTAGATCTTGACGTACCGTCCGGGCTTGACGTCCTTCATCTGATACGTGGTCTTCCCGTTGGTGGAGAAGATTTGATCAAACTTCGGAAGGATCAGGAAGCTGAGTGTCTGCTTTGCTACCGGATCATAGACTTTGATGTTGTTGTCCGAAACGTGGCGCACGATCCCGCTAAACGTCGCCGACCCGACTTTGCCGGGGTGAGCGAACGTCGGCGCGGTCATCGCCAGGACGAGGAGCGGCATCGCCGCGAGCATAGAAAAACGTGTTAATGTGCGCATGGGGCGCTTATACCCGCACTTCGGGCTAACCAACCTGCCGGCTCCTACTTCAGACTAAGCGGCTTGTAGCGGATGCGGTGCGGCTTGGCGGCCTCTTCGCCGAGGCGAGCCCTCTTGTTGGCTTCGTACTCCTGATAGTTGCCCTCGAAGAAATAGACGCTCGAATCGCCTTCGAAGGCGATGATGTGGGTCGCGATCCGATCCAGGAACCAGCGGTCGTGGCTGATCACGAGCACCGTTCCGGCGAACTCGGCGAGAGCATCCTCGAGCGCCCGCAGGGTCTCGACATCGAGATCGTTGGAGGGCTCGTCGAGCAAGAGCACGTTGGCACCGGTCAGCAGCGTCTTGGCAAGGTGCAACCGGCCGCGCTCGCCGCCTGAGAGGTCGCCAACGAGCTTCTGCTGATCGGCGCTCTTGAAGTTGAAACGGCCCAAGTACGCGCGCGACGGCATCTCGAATTTGCCGACTTGGATGATGTCCAGTCCGCCGGAGACATCGTCGAAGACGGTCTTGGTGTTGTCGAGCGATTCACGCGTCTGATCGACGATGCCAAGCTTGACGGTCGTGCCGATGTCGATCTCGCCCGCGTCGGGCTTCTCCTTGCCTGCAATCATGCGAAAGAGCGTCGTCTTACCAGCGCCGTTCGGACCGATGATGCCGACGATCGCGCCCGGCGGAATACGGAACGTGACGTCGTCCATCAAAAGCCGGTCGCCGTAAGCTTTGCGCACGCCGCTGAATTCGATCACGCGATCGCCCAAGCGCTCCGCCACCGGAATGAAGATCTCTTGCGTCTCGTTGCGCCGCTGATACTCGTAGCTCGAGAGTTCCTCGAAGCGTGCGAGCCGGCTCTTGCCCTTCGCTTGGCGCCCTTTCGTGCCGGCGCGGACCCATTCAAGTTCGCGCTTCAGCGCTTTTTGGCGCGCGGACTCCGAGGCTTCTTCGGCCGCCAGGCGTTCCTGTTTCTGGTCAAGCCACGAACTGTAGTTGCCCTTCCACGGAATGCCGCGGCCGCGATCGAGTTCCAGGATCCACTCCGCCGCATTATCGAGAAAGTAACGGTCGTGCGTGACCGCGACCACGGTTCCCGGGAAGCGCTGCAAGAACTGCTCCAGCCACTCGACACTTTCGGCATCGAGATGGTTGGTCGGTTCGTCGAGTAGCAGCATATCCGGCTTCGATAGGAGCAGCCGGCAGAGCGCAACGCGACGCTTCTCGCCGCCGGAGAGCGGACCGGTCTTCGCATCCCAGGGCGGCAGGCGCAACGCGTCGGCCGCGGTCTCGAGCTGTTGATCGAGCGCGTCCGCATCCTTCGAGAATAAGATCGCCTCGAGCTTGGCTTGTTCGTTCGAGAGCGCGTCGAAGTCGGCATCGGCATCGCCGTACGCGGCATAGACTTCGTCGAGACGTTTTCGTGCCGCGAGCACTTCGCCGAGCGCCTCTTCCACCGTCTCGCGCACCGTCTTTTCGGGGTCGAGACGCGGCTCTTGCTCGAGATAGCCGAGCGTGAGGTTCGGCATCGGCACGGCCTCGCCGTCGAACTCGGTATCGACGCCGGCCATGATGCGCAGCAGCGACGACTTGCCGGCGCCGTTGAGACCGAGAATCCCGATCTTGGCGCCGGGAAAGAAACTGAGCGAGATATCTTTGAGGATCTGACGCTTCGGCGGCACCATTTTGCCGACGCGCAGCATCGTGTAAACGTATTGTGACATCGACTCTTATTCTAGAAGCAAGGATCCGGCCCGGAGGTTGAAGGTCGCGCGCCAGCGTCGTAACGCCTCGCCGCCGAGATCGCCGGAGACGGCGTGTTCCAGCTGCCGCGAAAGCGTTTTATAGGTCGAGGCATCGTTGCGGGCGACGAACCACGTCGGCCACGCATGCGCCGACTCGCAGATCCGGAACGCGGATCATCGCACCGTATGTTCCTCGCGGATCTCCCGTTTCTTCGGCGCCAGCTGCGATATACCGCCATGCCGGATGGGCGTGATGCCAGCGTGGAGGAGGGTCGCTCGCATCCGGTCAGTGCCCCATCATCGCGTGCGCGCCGTGATCGCTGACCTGTGCTGCAAACCAACGATGCAGCGCGGCGACTAACCTAGCATCGGCCGTCCGGTAGCGGATGCTCGCGCCATCCGGGCGGGCTGCATACGTTACCGTCATCCGCTTCGCGCCGGCCTGCAGTTGCGCTAACCCGGGCATATCGTGGCCGTGGATCTCGGCTGGGTCCGAGTAGTCCCCGCGAGCGAACGCCGCCGCTTCTTTCCGGAGATGCGATCGGACGTTTGCAACGAGTCCCGCCTCCCCATCGTGGACCATGATGACCTGCACGCCGCCGTCGCTGGTAGGCGTGAAGATATGCATCGTTCGATTCAAATCGAAAGGCATGACGTGTCGACTCTGTTGGTCGACGCCGGCTCGATGGGCCGAAGGCGCTGGGGTTGCACCCAGCAAGATCGTCGCGGCCAGGGCTAGGAGGATCTCACGTTTCACGAATGACCTCGATCAAGGTTTCAAGCGTCTCAAGCGTCTGCGCACGTTTGGGTTGGGGAATCGCGGCGAATATTTTCGAAAACATAGCGCTTCGAGCGGCGGCGAGTCTGGCGGCCGTCGCTTCACCTGGGCCCGTTAGATGCACGTGAACGATACGCGCATCCGCGGCGTCGCGTTTGCGTTTCACCCAACCGCGCCGCGCGAGTTGAGAGACTACGCGACTGACGCTGCTCTTCTCGAGGCGCANNAGGGATACCATCGAGTCTTGAAAAGCCGCACTCTTATTGGTTTTTGTCTTCAATAGTTGTACGATACAACTATTCGACGGAAAGTGCAAGGTGGGCGCGCCCGCGCCGCCGGACCGTTCCTAGTGGACGCTAAGCGTGTACGGGGTCTTCTGCGTGCGAACGATAACCGATGCCGGAATCGTGTCGCTCGCGATGGTGAGCGGCGCGGCGGTCGCCCAATCCGTGCGAGCAACGCACATCGTCCCGAGCGTACTCGGGCGGCGGAACTGCACGAGATCGTACTGCAACGGATGCATCGAGCTTAACACGAAGCGCGCAGCCTGACACGCCGGCACGAGCGCCTGGCCGCTCAGCGCGAATCCCGAGCCGGTTTTGCTGACTTTCAAATTTCGGCCATCGAGCGCAAGCGTCAATCCCGCCGGATTTGAGAGCGGAGCCGCGATCGTTTGCGCGCCGCCCAGCAACATGAGGCTAGCGAGATCGATCGTGAAATGGCGGGCGTGCATCATATCGTCCTAACGAAGAGGGCTGACGGCGCGTTCCGTTCCCTCTTTTCATGTGGCCTCGCGCCCTGGGCAGGATGGCGGAGCCGGCGCGTCCCACGCAGTAGTGGTACGCAGTCGCTGCGTTCGTCTATGTGGCCGTTAGCACATAGCTGAGGAGAGCCTTGTGGGCGCTACCCCGATCCCGATCAACGTCGGCAACACGGCATTCATGCTGATCTGCGCGAGCCTCGTCATGCTGATGACTCCCGGGCTCGCGTTCTTCTACGGCGGCCTCGTCGGACGCAAGAACGTCCTCGCCATCATGATCCAGAGCTTCGTCTCGCTGGGCTGGACGACGGTGCTCTGGTTTGCATTCGGCTATTCGATGTCGTTCGGACCGGATATACACGGGATCATCGGCGATCCGACGTACTATGCGTTCCTCAAGGGCGTAACGCTACAGACGATGTTCACCGGCAACTCCGCCGGGATTCCGTTGATCGTCCACATTGCCTATCAGATGATGTTCGCGATCATCA
>PLDY01000146.1:0-1149 GCA_003136895.1 Candidatus Erabacter solicola
ACCGTATGTTCGCCGAGCCCGTACTCGTCGAGTTTCAAACGCGACGCGGTGAACGAATCGGTTTCGAGAACGTCGGCGCCGGCTTCGAGATACGTGCGGTGGATCGTGCTGACCACGTCGGGCCGCGTCCGCACGAGCGCTTCGTTGCAGCCGTGGTAGCGCGCCCCGCCGAAATCCGCGTCGCCCAACTCGAGCGACATCAGCTCGGTCCCCATGGCGCCGTCAAAAACCAACACCCGGTCCGCCAGCGCCGCCAGATAACCGTCCATACGTGGCAACTACCGCTATGCACGGAAGAGCCCTATGCCGCGCTGTCCATTTTCAGAAAAATACTCTAAACTGGACATGTGCTGCGTGGATTTACCGTCCTGGCCGAGGCGATCGAAGCGGCCCGCGAGCGTCTGGCGGCCTTGCCGGCGACTCNNCTGCACGCGCGCGCAACCGAACTTCAACCTGAAGCGGCACCCGGAACCTGGCGCACGACCACCTTCGCGCCGTTTCGCGGCGGCATGGTCCCGCCGCCGTTCTGGCTCGTGCCGCGCGAAGTCGCGGCATTCGTCGATCGCCTCGCTCCTGGAGCGCCGCCCGGAACGCCGCCCGTGGTCTGGGTCGCCGAAGCTCACGAACGCTTCGAACGCATTCATCCGTTTAGCGCCGGCAACGGGCGCGTGGGCCGGCTGCTGGCCAACCTGCTGCTGCGCAAGTGCGGGCTGCCGCCCTTCTCCGTACGCATTCGCGACGCCGAGCGGTACCTCGCGGCGTTGCGTCGCGCCGATTCGCGCGACCCATGGCCGCTCGCCGCAATCATCGGCCGCTCGGTGCGCGCCGCACTCGCGCGCTTGATCGCGGCCGGCTCGGAGAGCGCGCGCGACGCGCTACTCCCCTTGACCGAATTGGCGCCGCTCGCCGAACGCGACACGCTCTACAAAGCCGCGCAACGCGGCGGACTGCAAGTCGTCCGCCTCCGCGGCACGCTCTACACAACGCCCGCTTGGCTCGAGGAACATCGCGAAAACGGGAGACGCCGCAAGCGCGGCGGAACGTAGGGCGTTCGAATGGGAGCCGTTGTCGAGACGCGAGGCCTCTCCAAATCGTTCGCCGGATATATGGCCGTCGACGACGTTTCGATCGCCATCGAAGAGGGCGCGA
>PLDY01000146.1:1232-2545 GCA_003136895.1 Candidatus Erabacter solicola
AAAGTCTCGCTCGAATCGAAGACGAGCCTGCCTTCGCGCTTCTGGCTCTCGAGCGCAGCGACCAAACGGCTCGAACCGCACGCGATCGAGTTGCTGGCCAGCGTCGGGCTCGAAAGAGAGCGGGACTTACTCGCCCTTCAGCTTTCGTACGGGCGCAAACGCGCGCTCGAACTCGCCATCTCGCTCGCGCAAGATCCGGAGATCCTGCTGCTCGACGANNGACGAGCCGACGGCGGGCATGGGCACCGAAGACGTGGCGCGCATCTCGCAGCTGATCGGCCGCGTCGCGAACGGCCGTACCGTGGTGCTGGTCGAGCATAACTTGAGCGTGGTCGCCGACCTCTCCAATCGCATCACCGTCTTGCAGCGCGGCAAGGTATTGGTCGAAGGCACGTACCAGCAGGTGCGTGCCGATCAGCGCGTCATCGACGCCTACCTTGGCGGAGGTGGCGTCGTTCATGCTTGAGACGCGCGGGCTCAACGCCTACTACGACGAGAGCCACGTCTTACGCGGCGTCGACCTCACGGTCGAACGCGGCGAAGTCGTCACCCTGGTCGGCCGCAACGGCGCCGNNACGACGCTCAAGTCGATCATGGGGATCGTGCCTCAACGTTCGGGCGAGGTATTTTTCGAGGGCGAGCCGATCGTGCGCCTGACTTCCGATCGCATCGCGCGACGCGGCATCGGTTTCGTCCCCGAGGAGCGTGGCATCTACGCCACGTTGACGGTCGCGGAGAACCTCGCGTTACCGCCGGTCTTCGGCAAGGATGCGTGGCCGCTCGAAAAGATCTACACGCTCTTCCCGATCCTCAAAGAGCGCGGCACGGCGATGGGCACGACGCTCTCGGGCGGCGAGCANNAGGGGCTCGCACCGGTGATCGTCCACGCGATCGGCGACCTGATCCTCGAGATGAAGGAGTCGGGCCTCACGGTCTTGCTGGTCGAACAGAACATCCGTTTCGCGACGCGCGTCGCCGACCGTCACTATCTAATGGTCCATGGCAAGATCATCGAATCGATGACGAACGCTGAAATGATTCGGCGCGAATCAGACCTCCTCGCGCACCTCGGCGTTTAGCGGCTCTAACCGAGCGGCCCTACGCTCAGTCGATCGGGGTTCTCTTCGTCCTCAATCAAGCGCCGCCGCGAAGCGAACACGCGGTGAAGTATCTCGCCGACGATGCCGCGACGCGCGATCAGAATGATCGCGGCGAAGATCAGGCCCATAGCGAAGTTGGTCTTGTCGCCGAGCGGTCCTTTCGAGAGGTAGTATTCGAGCGATTCGAACAGGCCGGCGCCGACGATCGGTCCG
>PLDY01000104.1 GCA_003136895.1 Candidatus Erabacter solicola
GGGGCGCTTGGGGGGTCACGACGGTCGGCGCCGACGCGCCGGCGGCGGCTCGAGCGAGCGCCCCGTAGTATCGCGCACCGAGGACGTCGCCGGCGCGCGCGTGCTCGACGGCGAGCGCCTGGAGGTAGGCGGCGCGTTGCGCCGGCCCCGGCGGGGGCGGAGCGGGGGGCGGCGCGACCTGGGCGAGGATCAGGACGGCGGCCAGCAGCGGAAGCATGGCTCAAGTATACCGCGCGAAACTAGCTGGGGTTGCTCTCGCGGCGCGAACGCACGATCCGCAGCGCCACCGCCGCGCCGAGCGCGACGATCGCGAGCCCGATGAAGAGCACGGTGAAGCGTTGGATCTGCGGCATGATCTCGCCCACGTGCGCGCCGAACGCGTTGCCGACCCAAGCGAGCCCGAAACAGAAGCACGCGGATCCCGCGGCCGTGTACAGGACGAAGTAGCGCTTCGACATCCGCGAGACGCCGGCGGGTAGCGCTGAGACGCCGCGGATCACGGGGATGAAGCGGCAGACGAAGACGACAACGGTCCCGTGGCGTTCGTAAAAACCATGGAACGCATCGAGCTTCTCCTCGCTGAGTTTGATGTATTTACCCCAGCGCGCGACAAACGGACGGCCGCCGTAGTAGCCGATCGCGTACAAGATCGATCCGCCCACAATCTCGCCCGCCGTAGCAACCAGACCCACGGCCCACCAACTCGAAAGGTGTCCGCTGCCCGCGAGCGCGCCGGCCGCCGGAACCACGAACTCGGTGCCGACCGGTATTCCCATGTTGCCGAGGATCATGACGACAAACAGACCGGGAAAGCCGAAGCCGTGAACCAGGTTCAAGAAAAACTGACTGACGTGCTCCAGCGTGTTCTCCCGTTCGGTCGGTGGTGTTAGCCGGCTACCTGACGAGAGCCGCGATAGTTTCCTTCGATGCGCGCCAAAATCTCGGCAGCGAGGCTGCAGCGCTCGGCGACAATGGCGGCGAGCAGATGCACGGGCTCGACCGGATTGTCGGATCCGGCGGCCGCATCGGCCAACCCAATCACGGCTCGGACGCGGGGCGTCACCAAAATGCCGTCCCACAAGCGGTCTTCGCCCGTACCGAGCGCTCGCCGCAGTTCGGCGTGCACGTCATCGCAGTCGGCGCCCCGTTCGGCGAGATACGCGGCCGTTGCCGCATCCCGTTCTTCACAGAGCGCCAAGAGCAAATGTTCGACGCCCACATAGTAGTGGTTGAGGTTCCGGCACTCTTGTTCGGCCAAGCGTAGTACGCGTTTGGCCGCCGGACTGAAACGGGTGAACACGTTGGACGAGGCCTTCTCTCTCGTTGAGCCTCGACGAGCGAGGATAGTGGTCGGGGCGGCAGGATTTGAACCTGTGACCTCTGCGTCCCGAACGCAGCGCTCTACCAAGCTGAGCTACGCCCCGATTCCCCGCCGAGACCTCGCACGGTTCTGTAGGCGGGACGCCCCTCCTGCCGTCGCCACCTGGGGAAATCGCAGGCGTTTTCCGAAGTGTTCTGCTCGTTCAATGAAATATGTCATCGTAGGCTGCGGTCGCGTCGGGTCGACCCTCGCAAAGTTGCTCGCCGCGGAGTCGCACGACGTCACCGTCGTCGACGAAAACCCATCGGCATTCAAGCGGCTCGGATCGAATTTCTCCGGGCGCGTCGAGGTCGGAACCGGCATCGACTTCGACGTCCTCCAACGCGCGGGCGCCGCGAGCGCCGACGGCTTCGTTGCGGTCACCGACGGTGACAATCGCAACGTTATGGCCGCGCTGATCGCGCAACGCATGTTCAACATCAAGAAGATCGTGGCGCGCATCTACGATCCGCCGCGCGGTCAGATCTACCGCGAGCTCGGCATCGAGACGGTCTGTCCGACGACGATGGGTGCGAAGACCGTACGCGATAAGCTGATGCACATGCCGTACGAATCGACGCCCTCGTTCGATTTCGGCAAGATGTCGTCGCTGACGCTGACCGTTCCAGAGCGCCTAGCCGGCACGCGCGTGGGCGACCTGGAGCAGAAGTCGCTCGCGAAGATCGCCGCGATACGTCGCGGCGGCAAGGTTCTGATTCCATCGGAAGATGTCGAACTCTCGTCCGGCGACGAACTTTACGCCGTCGTCGCGCCCGAGGCGCTCTCCGATTTCGTCACCCGCTTCGCAAGCGAGCCCGGCGTACCCGTAAAGCTGACCGCCTAGATGTTCATCATCATCGTCGGCGGCGGCAAGGTCGGCACGTATCTTGCGCGCGGGCTGCTCACCCAGAATCACGAAGTTGTGGTCATCGAGAAGCAACCGCGTAAAGCGCAGCTGATGGCCAACTTGCTTGAGAACGACGTCACCATGATCGGCGACGGTTGCGACCCGCTCGTCCTCGAGGCCGCCGGGATCAAGCGCGCCGACGTCGTCGTGGCCGACACCGGCGACGACGAGGATAACCTGGTTGTCTGCCTGATCGCGAAGAAACATTCCAAAGCGCGCTGCATCGCACGCGTCAACAACCCCAAGAACAAACTGATCTTCGAATCGATCGACCGCGAACAGCCGATCACCCTGATCTCCTCAACCGAGATCATCCTCGACACGATCAACGAGCACGTCAACGCGCGCGACTATTCGATTCTCACCAAGCTTCGCGACGGGGATTTGGAGCTGGTCAAGCTCCTGGTCTCGGCCGGCGCCCCGTCGGAAGGCAAGCGCATCTCAGAGATCGGCCTGCCGGCTTCGAGCATCGTCGTCGCGGTCGACCGGACGGGGGACGACCTGCTGATCCCGAGTGGCGAGACGCAGATCCACGCCGGCGACCAAGTGATCGTGATGGTTCGCAAGGATAGCCGGGACGACGTGCGCGCCGCTCTCGGCGGGGTTAAGTAGCCGCGCCGAACGCAGCGCCCGAGATCCGCGAAGCGACCCCGGCCGATGTGCCGGCGATTCGCGCGCTGTTCTTCTCCGTGGTCGCAACCGGCGACACGCTAACGCCCGCGCCCGGAGCGGGCGAGGCCGAGTTCGTCAACTATTGGTTTCCGGCCGGGGCGCGCGTGTTCGTCGCGCTGGTTGAAGGACGCATCGCCGGCACGTACATGGTACGCTCGAATCAACCCGGTCTGGGCGACCACGTTGCAAACGCCGGCTACTTGGTCGATCCCGCCTCGCGCGGCCGCGGCATCGCAAGCGCGATGTGCGCCCACTCGATCGAGACCGCCCGCGCCTCCGGCTTCAAAGCGATGCAATTCAACTTCGTCGTCAGCACCAACGAAACGGCCCTGCGCCTCTGGGAACGTCACGGTTTCACAGTCGTCGGCCGTTTACCAAAGGTCTTCCGTCACGCCGATCTCGGCGAAGTCGATGCGCTGGTGATGCACCGCTTCTTGTGAGTCTTAACCCAGAATATTCACGGCGCGGCCCGCGACGATTGCGAGCGTCGCCAACGACGCGGCCGATTCGACGCCCATCAACACCTTGGCCCACGGTGAGAGCGGCATCGTATCCGTTGGGCTGAACGCGGTTGCGTTGGTGAACGCGACGTACAGATAGTCGATGAACTGCGGCGACCAATCAGCTTGCGCGCAACCCGGTGAGATCATCTGCGGAAAGAGAAAATCTGGCGCGCCGTGATCTTCGCGCAGCCGCTCGTCGGGGCCACCGCGATCGACTTCCCAGAACCAGAGCCCGAAGACGATCACGTTGGTGATCCAAATTGCGAGCGCCGAGACGAGCAGATCGGAGCCGGTGACGCTCTTGCCGTTGGTGACGAGTTGCCGAATCAGAAGGCCGAGCGAGACGACGTTCGCCACGTTGACGATCGCGATCAAGACGACGGCCGCGATCTGATGCCAGCGCAACTCGTTCGGGACGCGGCGCGGAGCCGTCACCGTCAGGGGGATCAGGATGACGAGGACGAGTGCGGGCACGACCCAGGGCGGCCCCATCGTGTACTCCTTGGGGAGCACGAAGTTGAGCCCGGCAGCAACCAGCACGGCCAGCGACGCCGGCCAACGGTGCTCGCTCGCGGCCTGTGTGCCCCAGGCCTTGTCTGTACGCGATGTCGCCATCTTAACGTCCTTCAGTGCGCGTGGGTGAAGTTCCCGAGTTGCACGCCGGCCGAGGTGATCCGGGCCAGGGCCTCACGCATCCCGAGCGGCGGCTCGAGCGGACGCCCCACGGCCTCGAAATAGCGGAGCGGATCGATATTCAGCGTGCGCGTCTGGACCATATCGACGCGCGTCTCCGAAAGGAAACGGTCCGCCGCCTCGACCTCCGGTCGTGAGTCGGTCACCCCGGGATGCGTCAGGTAGTTGAGCGAGACGCGTAAGCCGGCGGCGCTTGCGAGACGCGCACTCTCGAGCACATCATCGAGCGCATACCCCGCCGGCCGGTAATACGCCGCGTAGACGCTCGGCTGAAATGAATTCAAACTGATACGCGCGGCGTCGAGCCCCGCATCGATCAAGCGGCCGAGCGATTTCGGCAGACTGCCGTTGGTGTTGATATTGATCGTCCCGGCCGAAGTCGCCGCGCGGATCTGCTCGATCGCGCGCAGGATCGCCGTCACCCGCAACAGCGGCTCGCCTTCGCAGCCTTGACCGAACGAAACGATAGCGTCGGGAACGCGTTCGAGGTGCGCGAGCGCGACGCGAGCCAATTCGTCGGCGGTCGCCTCGTAGGTAATGCGCGTCTGAGGCGACGGAATGCCGGCATCGTCGTCGAGTTCGGAGATACAGCCCAAGCACCGCGCGTTGCATGCCGGCGAGACGGGAAGCGCGGCCTCGCCGCGCCGCAGGAAAACATTCTGCGCCGTGAAGCAGCCGTACTCACGCGCGCACAGCGCGACCTGCGCTAAGACGCGATTGGCCGGATCTTCGGCGCGGCGCACGGAGATCGCGGTCTCCAATTCGCCTTCCGCGAAATAGCGCGGCCGCCAGTCCTCACTCGAATCGGTTCGCATGGCCGCGACATGGAGTTGATCGTCGACGGCGCAGGCAAAGGTGTAGCCAAAGAGCGGAAGCACCGGCGCGCCGGCGCGCACGCGATAGGCGGGCAAGAGCAGCCGCGTGTATCCGGCCGGCAGAAAGACCGCTAACGCGGTGCGCCGCGTCGCGGCCCGCGCGGCGCCGTCGCGGCCGGCGACAAGCGGCATCCGGCCGGGCAATAAGGCGTTCACCGTTCCGGGCGGCGCCGGGATCAACTCTTCCGGCAGCGGCGCGCGAACAAATCCGCCGTCCGCCAAGGCGATGCTGCCCTCGTCAAAAAAAACATGCCCGGCGGCGTCGGCATAAGCCAAGCCCGCGTGATTCGTGCGCATCCGCCTCAGAGTTCGATGGTGCGCTCGAAAACCGTTTCCGCCGGGCCGGAGAGGGTCGCGGACGCGCCGCGCGTCCAAGCCACCGTCAGAGTTCCCCCTGGGACGCGTACCGTGAGCGGCGATTGCGCCGTTCCGGCGAGGATGGCGGCGATCGCGCTCGCTACCGCGCCCGTGCCGCACGCCTGGGTGATCCCGACACCTCGTTCGTAGTGCCGCACGGCAAGGTCGCCGCGGCCGAGCGACTGCATGAAGTGCACGTTCGTTCCGCCTGGAAAGCGAGCGTGCGTCGCAAGCGCGGCGCCGATACGAGCGACATCGATCGCCGCCACATCATCGACGAAGACCACGATGTGCGGATTTCCAAGCGAGACCGAATGATACGTCCACGTTTCGCCGGCCGCCTCGACCGTCTCAGGTTCGCCGCCGTGCGGGAACACCGGCGCGCCGACGTCAACGCGCACCACGAACTCGGGTGCGCGCGACAGAATCTCCGCGGCGATCGGTCCGGCCGGCGTCTCGATCGTGAAACGATCGCCCGCGCCGCGTTCGGCCAAGTAGCGTGCGACGCAGCGCACGCCGTTACCGCACATCTCGGCTTCGCTTCCNNCCGTTGCCGCACATCTCGGCTTCGCTTCCGTCGGCGTTAAAGATACGCATCGTCGCGAGCGCCATGCTGCCGGCCGGCGGTGCGGTCACAACCAGGATGCCGTCCGCACCCAGTTCACCGGCGCGAGCGCAGAAGCGACGGGCCAAACTTGGATAGTCCGAAAGCCGCGGCGGGCGCTCGTCGACGACGATGAAGTCGTTATGCGTGCCGTGCATCTTGGTCACGGTCAGCTCGCGCAAGATGGCGCTCATCCGCTATCGTCCGCCCAGCTCGCCGTCCATATCGAGACCGAGTGCTCCGTTTAACGGAGCTTGGGGCGAGATCGTCGAGACCGCGTGCTTGTAAATGAGATGAAACCGGTGTTCGTATTCGAGGACGATCGTGAAACTGTCGAAACCCTTGACCATCCCACGCAATTGAAAACCGTTCACCAGGTAAACGGTTACCGGAATCGCCTGACGGCGCACTTCAGCAAGGTACGCGTCTTGTAATGTTAGAGCGCGTGTGCTTGGATGCGCGCTTTCTCGCAGCGACATAGAACCGCTTTCAGGCCCAGCCGGGTAATTCCCTGGCCACGCGCGCAAGTGAGTTGCTTGCATCCTCATGAGAGATGAAGCGTATCGACGGTTCGCTGCGAAACCACGTGCGCTGGCGCTTTGCGTAGCGGCGCGTTGCTCGAATCAAGAGCGTTCGCAATTCAGCACTCGTGAGTTGGCCGGTGAGGTACGCGAGTGCTTGAGGATAGCCGACGGCATCGGCGGCGATGGCACCGGCTCCGATCCGTTGCGCCTCATCGAGCAACCCCGACGCTAGCATCTTGTCAATGCGAGACGCGATCCGTTCGTCGAGGGCCTCACTCGCGATCTCAAGCCCCACCTTGATGAACTTCAGGCCCGCGCCCGGGAGTGACGCATGGGCTGTTCCGCCGCTCTCCGACTCGCGACCAGCGGTGAGCGCAATCTCGAGCGCGCGCACGACGCGATAGGGATCGCTCGGCGCGACCGCCTTCGCGCGGTCTGGATCGCGGACCGCGAGCCAGTCGTACAGGACCTGCGTTGGATGGAGTCGTGCTTCACGCGCCAGACGCGTCCGCAACGCGGGATCGAATGCCGCCGACAAGCTCACGTCGCCGCACAACGCGCGAATGTAAAAGCCCGTGCCGCCGACGACGAGCGCCCGCCGGCCGCGCGCCTGAATCGCGGCGATCGCGGTTAGCGCATCTTGCGCGAAGCGCGCCGCGCTATAGCGCTCCCGAGGATCGAGGAAGTCGACGAGGTGATGCGGGACGCGCGCGCGTTGCGCGGGCGTTGGCGCGGCCGTCCCGATCGACATGCCGCGATAGATTTGGCGCGAATCGGCGCTCACGATCTCGGCGTCGAACCGCTCGGCCAACTCGAGCGCAAGCTCGGTCTTACCGCTCGCCGTCGGCCCCGCCAGCACTAATACGCCGCTCTCCACGCCTTGCCCTCAGGTACGTTTGAACATGCGCGCTACCTCGTCGGCGCCGATGCGCACGATCGTGGGCCGGCCGTGCGGACAATGCATCGGATTCTCGCAGAGCGCGAGCCGCGCGAGCAACGCCGACATCTCGGCGAACTCCAAACGATCTCCGGCGCGGACGACCGAATGACAGGCGAGCGTCGCCCAAACGCGCTCGCGCGGCGAGAGCCCCGCGATCTCGTCGCCGGCGTCGGCTAGGAACGGTCGCAGATCGAACGGACGCGCGCCGTACCCGGCCGGCGTCGCGATGATGCGATAGGTTGACTCCCCAAACGGTTCCGCCGCAAAGCCCGCTTCGGCCAGCGCCTCGCGCAGCGCCTCGAAACGCGGCACGTCACCGGGTTCCAATTCGACCGCGTACGGAACCAGGAGCGGTTCGCTCGGTGAAAGATCTTGCGCGCGCTTCGCGATCGCTTCATAAGCGATTCGTTCGTGCGCGGCGTGCTGATCGACCAGCACGAGCGCATCGCCGTCGAGCGCGAGGATGTAGGTATCGTCGAGTTGCGCCAGAACGCGCGCGGCGCGCTCGTCGGTTTGTACCGGCGGCGCGAATGAGAATGCCTGGCCTTCGAGCGTTCCTTCTCGCGACGTCGTGCCTTCAGGCGCTCGATACGGCGGCGGCGTGAACGAAATCGCGGAGCGTAAACGGGCCGCGGCGTCGCTCGTCAGCGTCGACGCAAGCGCGCGCTTGACCAAGTCCGTCACGCGCTCGGGATGGCGCAGACGGACATCGCTCTTCGTCGGATGCACGTTGGGATCAACCGCTTCCGGCGGCAAGTCGAGGAAGAGCACACCGTACGGTTGCCGGCCGGCGAGCGCGAAGGTCGAATATCCCGACGACCAGGCTCCGGCCAGAATCGTCGAACGCAGCAGCCGTCCGTTCACGAAGAGTAACTGCATGCGCCGATCAGGCCGGTCGTTGCCCGGCCGGCTGACGAATCCGGCCAGACCCATCGCGCCCGGCTCGTTCTGATTCCGCTCGAGCGCGATCAGTGCGCGCGCCGGCAAGGGACCGAAGACGTGCGCCAGGCGCTGCTCGATCGCATCGCTGCCGGGAAAGATCCAGGTGTTGCGCCCGTCGTGCGCGAGCGAAAAGGTCACGCGCGGATAACCGAGCGAGAGCGTCGCGAGAAACGTTGAGACGCGCGCGAACTCGGCCGCGGGTGAACGGAGGTACTCGCGCCGCACCGGCACGTTCGTGAACAACTCGCGCACGACGACGCGCGTACCCTGCGGGGCCGCGACCGGCTCGGGCGCCGAAATCTCTCCGGAAAACGCCTCCACCATCGCGCCGACGTTGCTGCCGACGATTCGTGAGGTCAGCCGGACGCGAGCGACCGCCGCGATGCTGGCCAACCCTTCACCGCGGAAGCCGAGCGTCGCCACGCACTCGAGATCCTGCGCTCCGCTCAACTTGCTCGTGGCATGCCGCGCGAAAGCCAGCCCCAACTCGCCCGGTGGAATGCCCGCGCCGTCGTCGGTGACCTCGATCGAATCGAGACCTCCGCGCCCGAGGGCGACGGCCACCCGCGAGGCTCCCGCGTCGAGCGCGTTCTCGACGAGCTCCTTGACGACCGAAAGGGGACGTTCGACGACTTCGCCCGCCGCGATTTGTCCGACGGTCGTCGCGTCGAGAAGCCGGATCACGCCGACTTATACGGCGATCTTCGTCCCGTCTCCGTGCGGCTCGCGCGGTAGCCGGATTGTGAAGCGGCAGCCAAGGCCAGGCCCGCTCTCGAGCGAGACCTCGCCACCGGCCCGCTCGACCGCGCGTTTGACGATCGCCAGGCCCAGCCCCGACCCCTCGGCATCGCCGCGGTTCTCACCCCGATAGAAGCGGTCGAAGACGCGGCCGCGCTCTTCTTCACTGAGGCCCGGCCCGCGATCGATCACTTCGACGATCGCCTGACCGCTCTCGTTGCGAACCTTGACCTCGACCGGCGAGAGCGGCGCGTACTTCAAGGCGTTTTCAACGAGGTTGGCGATCACTTCGTGCAGTTCGTGCGCGTCGCCGCTGATGACGACGCCGTGTTCGGCAGCCAACGTAATGCGCGGTTTGGACTGAAGCGCCTGCATCGCCATTACGACCCGTTCGGCGACGTCGGCCACATCGACCGGCGCCGTCTCGCGGCGTTGCGGGTTCTCGAGACGCGCCAGCGCGATCAACTTGTCGATCAACGCGCGCATACGGCGGCTCTCGGTCAGCATCGTATCGTAGATGCGCGATGATGTCGCCGGATCGGCCACGGTGCGCCGGCGAAGGACGTCGATGAACCCCATCACGACGGTGAGCGGCGTTCGTAGTTCGTGGCCCGCATCGGCAACGAATTGGCGCATCTGCAACTCGACGTTCTTGCGCTCTTCGAAGGCCGCACTGACCTGCGCGGCTGCACCGTTGTACGCCGTGACCAGCTCACCGATTTCACTGCGATCCGACGTCACGATCTCGCGCGGCGTAAAGTCGCCACTGGCAAAACGATTGAGCGCCTCGGTCGTTTCGACCAAGGGACGCAAGGCTTGGCCCGTGATGAAACGGCCCATGAACCAAGCGGCGAGCGTGACGAAGAGCCCGATCGGAAGCATCGCGAGCCAGAACGAACGCACGAAACGTTCGAGCTGCGTCGGGATTGGAAAGATGCTGACACGCCCGCCGGGGATGTCGACGAAGCGCGGTTCGAGACGCAAGAACGTGTTGAGGCCGAACGGAAACGGCGCCATCCGGTCGCGTTCGGAACGAGCCCCCGGCGGCAATCCGCCGCGTGCGCCGGGCGGCCGTGCACCGGAAGGCGCACGCCCTTCCATGCGATAGACGAGCGGCGGCGTTCCGCCGCCGGCCGGCGGAACGAGGTCCTTGGGCGTGACCACTTCCACTGGCCGGTCGCTGCCATCGGATTCGCCGCGCGCTAAGAAATGGCGCGTACCGTCTTTATCGACGCTGACGACCGAGACGTGCAGACCCGGTCGCGTGATATGCCGGACGATATCCGGCGCGGCCTTGGCGAGCGAACCGTAGCGCGCGATTTCGAGACGAACCTCATCGGGCGTGGTGCGCGCGACCGCGTCGACCGTCTCGCGCGCGGCGACGCCGTAGGTTGAAAGCGCGAAGACCGTGACGCCGAATGCGGCGACCAAGACGAGCAGAATCGCGGCGAACACGTACGAGGCGACGAGCCTCGTGCGCAACGACCGAAACATCAGCCCTCCCGCAAAGAGTACCCGGCACCGCGATGCGTCTGGATCAAGCGCGTCGGAAAGCCCTGATCGATCTTCGCGCGCAGGTACGAGATATAGGTTTCGACCGCGCCCGGCCCGACGAAACGTTCGGTTCCCCACACCTGATCGAGCAACTGATCGCGACTGAAGACCCGGTGCGGATTACGCAACAGCGTGACGAGCAAATCGTACTCGCGCGCCGAGAGCGCGATCTCCTTGCCGCCGCGAATCGCGACCCGCGTCTCCAAATTCACTTCAAGATCGCCGTAGCGCAGAACTTGGGGCTGGGCCAGCCGTGGCCGGCGCAACGCCGTCTCGAGACGCGCGCGCAATTCGGCCATCTCGAACGGTTTCGAGACGTAGTCGTCGGCCCCGCGCGAAAGCCCGGTCACCTTATCGTTGACGTCGCTCTTGGCACTCAACATCACGATCGGCGCTTCGGTCAGTTTCCGGAACATCGGCAAGAGCGCGATTCCGTCTATTTTGGGCAGCATGACGTCGAGGACGATCGCGTCGGGATTCCAGTCGCGAACCAGCTGGAGACCGACCTGCCCGTCAGGCGCGGACCGGACCTCATAGCCCTCGTCGCTCAAGCCGATCTCGAGGAGTTCGCGAATGTGGCGTTCGTCGTCGACGACGAGCACGCGTGCCGGTGTTTGGCTCATCGTCTTTCGATGCTACTCGGGCTCCCTGTGGATACCCTGGGACGCCGGGGTGCCGTCCTCATCCAATTCTCATAAATATCTCGCCGCTCTCTCAGGCGTCTCACAGAACCCGCGGCGATACTGAAGACGATGATCCAGCATGTATCGCGCTTTCCAGCGACCGATCGGCCCACGGTTTTCATTGACCTGATCGGCGACCTCGACGCTCGGCTCGGCAAGATCCTCGCCGAGACCCTCGCCGGCCTCGCGAGTCGCGGAGATTGCGATATCCGCGTCAGCTTCAAGCGTGTCGCAGTCGTCCGCGGCGACGGCCTAGCGGGCGCGGCCCGCGCGATCGCGCAGACGCAGCTCGCGGGCTGTCCGATCAGGGCCTGCGCCGTTCCGCGCAATCGACTGGTGCGCGCGGCACTCAAGTCCTCGCGCATCCCATTCGACGAGCCCGGCGCGCGGCCGGCCACGAGCGGCCGCCACATCATGATCGCCGGACACTCGAAGGACTAAGGCCGCCTCTGCGCAGTTACCGCTACCTCGTCGTTGACGTCTTCACCGAGGTTGCGTTTCGCGGCAACCCGCTGGCGGTGTTCCCGGATGCCGGCGGCCTGAGCGATGATGAAATGCAATCGCTCGCGCGCGAGTTGAACCTCTCCGAAACTTCATTCGTCTTGCCGGCCGTCGTGCCCGGAAATGCCGCTCGCGTGCGGATTTTCACACCCACTTCCGAGATGAAGTTCGCGGGGCACCCAACGATCGGAACCGCCTATGCATTGTGCGCGCTCGGCCGCATCCCGGCCGACGTGACCACGTTCGTGCTCGAAGAGAACATCGGTCCGGTGCCGATCCGACTCGAACGGCGCGCCGGCCCGTTTCTCGCCTGGCTGCAAACCCCGCCGATCCGCTTCGGAGCGAGCTACGATCGGGAGGCCTGCGCACTCGCGCTCGGCCTGGGCACGGGCGATCTCTTGGGCGATTATCCAGCGCAAGTCGTGACCGCTGGGAACCCGTTTCTTTTCGTCGCATTGCGTGACCCGAGCGCGGTCGCCCGCGCCGAACTGGACGTTCGCGGCCTCGAACGCGCCGCACCGTGGTTCTCGGCCAGCGGCGTCTTCATCTTCGCGCCGGTACCGGCCGGCGTTTACGCGCGCATGTTCGCTCCGATGTCCGGAATCCGCGAAGATCCCGCAACCGGCAGCGCGACCGGACCGCTCGCGGTGTACCTCGTCGAACACGGTCTGATCGAAAAGCGCGACGGACTTCGCTTCGTCAACGAACAGGGCTCCAAGATGCAGCGCCGCAGCCTGATCCACGCGCTCTTGCACGTAGACGGCGATACGCTGCGCACCGTGGAGATCGGCGGCAGCGCCGTCAAAGTGATCGAAGCGACGGTCGAACTGTAAGACGTGAACTTGGACTGCACAACCAGTCTGATTTTTGAGCACATGAACGGCGGCGCAGAGGTCGGGTGCCGGTTTCAGTCTCGTGACGTCAGCACACCGGGGATTTTCTCCCCCGGAAAGCTAAAGGAAGCGGCCGCCTTCGCAAAAGAGATTCGCGCCGAGTGGAAGGAAATGCAGAAATGAAAGATCCACGCATTGTTACGAAAGAGACCGAAATCCGGGAAACGGGTCTGCGCGCTACGCGAAGCCGCAAGATGCGATAATTGTTCGGCTGAACACCGGCTCGACGTTCATTGTCCCCCGCAAGCGCCTACCCGGCTTTGAGAAGATTGAGCCAGTCGCACTGAGTAAGCCAGAAATTGAAGCACCTGGGAACGCTCTTGGGTTCGATTCTTCGGATATTGGCGTTCGTCTTGAAACGTTGATGATTGCTGCTGCTGGCGAGGGTATCGTCCGTAGCGCGACGGCGCAGCTTTTGGGCTCGCGTAAGAGTGCCCATAAGACGTCTTCGTCGGCGGCAAACGGAAAACTCGGCGGGCGCCCACCGAAAAGGAAGACGACAAAGTCTGCGTGATCGAGGGCGCGATGCGAAGCGACAACGACTCTGAGATCGACCGCAAGACCAAACGCCACTGACGTCATCGTATGAAGCAGGTTCTTGGGGCGCAACGGCATCTGTTGCGCGAGGTAGCGCGGATCCGCGCGCCATTGATCGACAGTGAGAATCTAATATTTCGTGGACTGCGCGCGCGCTAACTTCCCGGGCGGAGGCTTCCGCCGCCCGCCGGCAAGTCCGGTGGACGGAGACCGACGAGTCCCACGCCCGGCACATACAAGAAGTTCCGCGTGCCCGGCGCCAACGTGATGCCCTTCGCCTTGGCTTGCGCCGTCGTCATCACCGTGACGTACGAGCAGTTGAGGAAGCCACGCAAGGCTCTGAGCTGCGGATTCGCCGCGATAAATCGGGCGCGGTCTTCGGGCGAGAGCTGGCGATCGGGTGTGCTCGTCACGGTGACCGGTCCGCCATCACCGCCGCGCAGCGTACCCGGTGGTGGCGCAGCGAGGCCGCCCGCGCCGCCGGGGGTTCCGAGCGACTTCAGCTTCAGCTCCAGATAGTACGGAACGGTAGGATCGGCGGTCACGACGTGCGGCACGACGTCGACGAACGAGAAGGTCGGCAACGTCGTCGACTTCGCTTCGTACGCGGTGATGTAACCGCGCAACTCATCCATGAACGGTTTGGCGGCCGCCTGCGCGTCGGTGTCGCAGCCCGTGCGCGAGGTCGCGAGGCTGAGCGGATCGGTGCCTGGCGGCGGGGCCACCGGCACAAAACGGATCTGGTTTGCGCCTTGTGGATTCTGGGCCGGCGTCTGCGTGCCGCCACCGCGCGAAAGCCCCCCGGCCAGTGACGGGTTTGGCCGCGGACCGCCGATATTCAGCGAATACGACACCGAAATCGTACGCGGAGTGAGCGGGAACGCGGCTGTCTGTAGCAAGCTACCGCTCGAGAGCGGTATCGGGCGCGCGTATAAGTCCGTCGAGAAATACTGTCCCGCGTACGTATTGAACATATTGTTTTCGAAGATCGTGAAACGGCCCGGACCGAAGTCGTGCGAGACGCCGGCGCTAACGGTTGCGTACGAACCGAGGTTTTGAAAATTGTTCGCTCCGGTGTACTGCGCGTTGAAAAGCAGTTCGGTCTTGCTGCGCGGCAGCAAACCGTCGAGCGTGATGCCGCCGCGATGGACCGGGCGGCCCGGTAGCTGGCTGCCGATGATCGTCGTGGACGGGCCGTCGAGCAGCCGCGAGCCCGCCGCCATCAGTTTGGCGACGTTGATCGAGTACGTAGGCAGAGCCACGACGTACTTGCCGATTCCAAAACGTCCGCTCGCGTCAACCCCCTGGTAAAGGCGTCGCGTTCCGCCAACCGGTTCGGAGACGAAGACCGTCGGATTCGGCCCTGCAGCTCCGCAGACCGTGCTCTGGTGGTACTGCTGATCGAGCGCGGTGCTATAGCCTGCCGGAAAATAGGCCGACGCTATCGGCTCGGCGATCAGCGCTTGGATCAGTTGTCCGGTTTGAACCTGACTGTAGCCGCTCAGCGTAAAGGCGGCACCCGACTTAAACTGATGCGTCCAGCTCTGATCGAGGTTGAAGGCCGATTGCGGTCCCGACGCATCGCCCGGGCCGCTGACAATCGCGCTCAACGCTCCGCAATTCATGCGCGACGACAGCGGATCGCTGAAGCTGCGATTGACGCTCGAGGCCGGCTGCGAACTGCCGAACGAGACCGACGTAACGAAGGTGTCGAACCCCTGCGGCCGGATCGTCGCGCTCAATCCGCCTAGGACCGAAGCGCCGACGCCGCTGGTCTGCGCGATCGAGAGATTCGGAGCGAGCGTCAGTTTGTCGCTCGATTTAATCGAATCCGCGAACTGAAAACTCGTCGACGACACGGCGTTCGTGAACGGCACTTCAAAGATCGAGCCGGCCAGCGGAATAGAGTGCATGATCGAAGCGTACGTATTGCCGGAAAATGTCAGCGTATGGTGCCCTTCGGCGATCGAGGTCGTGAAGGCGACGCCGCGCGTCGTGGTCGACGTGGTCGAGTCCGACGGCGCGGGGACGCCGTCGACGAATCGATCGAGATAATCCGAGTTCTGTATACTCGAGTTCGCATACCCGGAGAACGTCGTCGCGACTTGACCGACCAGCGACTGCACGGTCATATAGCCGAATGCGTATCGGCCGAAGTTGAAGTTGTTCGGACCCGAACCACACGGGAAGGCGGTCACAAATTGCGTGCAGAGCGAGTGGATATCGTTGTTGTTTGAGAGCGCGGTCGCCGAGAGGGTGGTGCGATTGTCGCCGAGCTTGTAGCGCAGTTTCGCGAAGTCGCCGAGGCTGGTCGATTCGCCCTCGTGCGCGTACGTGAGCCCGCTCTGATCTTCAAAATCTTGAAAGGTCAGCGGGCTATTCGAACCGCGCCACGTGTGCTGCGCCGCAATGCCGAGGCTGCCGAGGCTGCCCGTGGTGGCGATCGAATAGTTGGCGCGGTCGAACGTTCCGTCGGTTATGGAGAGCTTTTCTTGCAGGGCCTGCGTCGGTTGCAGCGTGCGGAAGTTGACGCCGCCGCCGAGGGAGCCGGCGCTCGCGCCAAAACTCGCTGACGAGCCGGAGAACAGGTCCGAACCGATCTGGCGCAGGTTCGCAGCCGAACCGGCGGCCGCAAGCGGGATGCCGTCGAGCGTGATCGCGGTCTGAGACTCGTCGTGCCCGCGGAGCGAGACCGTCACGGCAGCATTGGGATCGTTGGAGTCTTGCGTGATCGACACGCCGGCAAGCTTATCGAGCGCATCGGTCAAGGAATCGGAGAGACGGCGGACCGCGCTGCTATCGCTGATATCGGCGGACGAGACCTGCACGTTCGAGCGCGCGGTCACCGTTCCGATCACTTTGAGGCCGCCCGTCGAGAGCGCGAGATTGACGTTCACGGCTACCGAACGCCCGCCGAGGACGTCGAATTCGCCCGAGAGACCGCTGTCGTAACCCTGTTTCGAGACGCGCACGCGATAGATGCCGGTCGGAACGTCCGTGTACTTGATGATGCCGGCGGTGGTTGTGAGCGAGCTTGCCGTCGTCGGCCCGATCAGGAACGTGCGGGCGTTAGAGATCGGATTCTTGCTGGAAGCGTCGATGACGGTGATGACGATTTCGCCCGTATCGGACTGCGCCGGGGCGGCAACGGTGCCGGCGAAAACGAGCGTCAGGGCAATAAGAAATAAGCGGGCTGTCCTAAGGGCGAATCTCATACGGGCACAATTTTCGCGGCCGAACCTCAGATGAACCTGGGAAGCGCCCGTCTAAGTTCTCATTTCTTGGCTTGCTCCTTAGCGCGAGCCG
>PLDY01000011.1 GCA_003136895.1 Candidatus Erabacter solicola
GACGACGCATCGTGCGCGATCTCGACCACCAGAAAGACCAGGATGCCGATCGCGAGCGCGTTCAACGCGCCGACCGTTGCGATCGGCAAGCGGCGTGCCCGCGCGACCGGCAGACCGAAGAAGATGGTCAGTCCGGCGATCGCTCCGAGTAAGACGGTCGAGCCGAAGTCGAGGCCGCGGCGCGCGGGCGGCGCCAGGTTCATGCCGGCCATGGCCGCGCCCAGGCGCGGCAGCGTGTTCGGCGTCCCGCGATAGTGGAGCGCGCTGATCAATCCGTCGGGGTGCCCGGTCGCGTCCTCGACGTGATCGCCGATGTGACAGTGCAGCAGCCACGTCGCCGGCTGCGCGTTCCCGGTGACGGTGACGTCCACGCGCTGACCGGGCGCGATCAGTACCGTGTCTTGAATGTCGTTATGATCGAGCGGTGACGCGTCGCGCGCGATGATCTGCATGTCGTGACCGTGCGTGTGCATCGTATGCATCTCTTCGCCCGAAATGTTGATCCAGCGAATACGAATTCGGCCGCCGCGTTCGATTTCGTACGGCGTCGTGGCGGGATACGACTTGCCGTTGAGCGTGAAATGATTCTCGGTCGCGCCCTGTATCTGCCACGACGAGAGAATGCCGAGGTAGTCGTGCGCGACGCGCTCTTCGGGACGCGGCGAGGCAGGTTCGACGATGATCGCTCCGTAGAGCCCCGCGTCGAGCATCGATTCCGGTCCGTGCGTGTGGTAGATGAACGTTCCGCTCTGCTTGGCGACGAACGAGTACTCGTACCGACCTTTCGGCTGCACCAGAGCTTGCGAGAGGCCGGCGACGCCGTCCATGATCTCCGGAGCGCCGTGAATCCCGTGCAGATGGATCGTGTCGCCGACCGTCAGATCGTTGGTGAACTCGATGACGACGCGATCGCCCTGCCGCACGACGAGGGCCGGCCCCGGAACCACGCCGTTGTAGGTCTTCGCCATCACGGTCAGGCCGGGTTTGAGCGTCCAGGGCGCTTCGCGCGCGACGATGTGAAAGGTCTTCGTGCGGCCGTTCGCATCGGGAATCGCTTGGTATGACCCATCCGGGCGCCGCACAACGCGCGATTCGCCCGGCGCAGGGGTCGCGACCGGGAGCGGCCCCGCGATGGGCTGGAGCCCCAAGGCGGACGCATCGACGCCGGGCAGCACCGCGTCGGTGTCGGCCGGAGCTGCGGCCGGCAGCGCCAGGACTAGGGTCCAGACGATCAAGACGGCCAGGCCGAGCCGGGGGAACCAGGGTTGCGCCATCGGGATTTAGAGCCGCCTTACGAGTGAATTAGGTAAGCCTAATTAGTAGTACCCCGCCCCCCGGGACCGCCCCTTCGGCACGCTTCTTAGGAGCCCGCATCTCGGCTGCGGAAGAGCGCAGCGATGATGGTGCAGTCGCCGGTCGCCACGGTCGTGATTTTGGATTTTGGGGCGCAATACAGCCAGCTGATCGCGCGCCGTGTCCGCGAGGCATGCGTCTACTCCGAATTGTTGCCGCACGATACGCCCTGGAGCGAGATCGCGCGCCGCAATCCAGCCGCCGTGATCCTCACCGGCGGACCGGAGAGCACCCTCGCACCAAACGCGCTCGGCGTCGATCCACGGCTCTGGCAGGCCGGCGTTCCGGTGCTCGGCATCTGCTACGGGATGCAACTGATCGCACGCGATCTGGGCGGCGCGCTCGTCGAATCGACGCATCGCGAATTCGGACCTGCGGCGTTGCGCTTGTTGGGAGCTTCGCCGCTCGTTGACGGCGTGCCGGAGCAGAGTCGCGCCTGGATGTCGCACGGCGATACCGTCGAGCAAGCGCCGCCGGGCTTCACGGTGCTTGCGAGCACCGCGAGTTGTAAGGTTGCGGCCTTCGGCGATCCGGACCGGCGCATCTACGGCGTGCAGTTTCATCCTGAGGTCGCGCACACGGAAGCCGGCCGGCAGATCATTTCGAACTTTTTGCACGGCGTAGCTGCGATTCCAGCAACGTGGCAGATGGAGTCGTTTGTCGAACGGGCGATCGGCGAGATTCGCGCACAAGTCGGCGCTGGACGCGTTATCTGCGCGCTCTCCGGCGGCGTCGATTCGGCGGTCGCGGCGACGCTCGTCGCCCGCGCGATCGGCGAACGGCTCACCTGCATCTTCGTCGACACCGGGCTGTTGCGCAAAGGCGAGGCGCGCGACGTCATGCACGCGTTCCGCGATATCTTGCATCTCAACGTGATCAAGGTCGACGCGGAGGAACGTTTCCTAGCGCGCTTGGCGGGCGTCATCGATCCCGAAGAGAAGCGCATTCGTATCGGCCACGAATTCATCGCAATCTTCGAAGAAGAGTCGCTCAAACTGCCGGATATAGCATGGCTCGTGCAAGGTACGCTCTATCCGGACGTGATCGAATCCAAGACCCCGGGATCAAAAGCCGGGCACAAGATCAAGTCGCATCACAATGTCGGCGGCCTGCCCGAGACGATGGCCCTGAAACTCGTCGAGCCGTTACGTTCGCTCTTCAAGGATGAAGTGCGCGAGGCCGGACGCGTTCTCGGTCTGCCGGAAGCAATCGTCGAACGGCAACCGTTTCCCGGGCCCGGCCTGGCGGTTCGCGTGCTCGGCGAAGTGACGGCGGAACGCTTGAAAACCGTGCGTGCCGCGGATGCAATCGTCACGAGCGAGATCGAAGCCGCTACGCTCGCGCCGCGGCCGTGGCAGTATTTCGCGGTGCTGACGCCCTTGCAGAGCGTCGGCGTAATGGGCGACGGCCGCACCTATGCGAATCTCGTCGCGATCCGTGCGATCACGAGCGAGGACGGTATGACGGCCGACTGGGCCCGCTTGCCGCACGAACTCTTGGAACGCATCAGCACGCGGATCGTCAACGAAGTTCCCGGCATCAATCGCATCGCCTACGACGTTACCTCCAAGCCCCCCGCCACCGTGGAGTGGGAGTAACCGCCGATTAAGATACTAGTCGTCGGTAACGGGGCGCGCGAGGATGCGTTGGCCTGGAGGCTCGCGCAATCGCCGTCGTGCGACGCGCTCTTCGCTGCGCCGGGCAATGCCGGCACGGCGCGGCGCGGCGAGAATTGGGCGATCTCAGCGACCGACGGCAAGATGCTGGTCGCCCGCTCGCGCGAAGCGTCGATCGATTTGGTCGTGATTGGTCCGGAGACCGCGATCGCCGCAGGCGTCGCCGACCGTTTTCGCGAGGCCGGCATCGCGACGTTCGGACCGGGGCGAAGTGCGGGACGGCTCGAGTCCAGCAAGATCTTCGCCAAGCGCTTTATGGAGCGTTACGGCGTGCCGACGGCCAAGTCGCGCGTCGTCCATTCGCTCGCCAACGCGCAGCGCGCGCTTAGCGATTGGGAAGGCGCGTGCGTGGTGAAAGCGGATGGTCTAGCGGCCGGCAAAGGCGTCGTCGTCGCGCCGGATGCGACAAGCGCGGGTGCGCTGTTGCACGAGTGGTACGGCGGCAGCGGCGTCCCCGGTGGTGGTGCCGACGTGCTGCTCGAGACGAAGCTGGAGGGCCGCGAGGTCAGCGTCTTCGCGATCGGAGACGGCCGAACGTTCGAACCGTTTGCGGCCGCCTGCGATTACAAGCGCGCCGGCGACGGCGATACCGGTCCGAATACGGGCGGCATGGGCGCGTACTCGCCGCCCGCCGGCTTTCCGCCGGAGATGTTCGAGAGCGTGCGCGAGAAAATTCTCGAGCCGATGGCGCGCGGTCTGACGGAAGAAGGCGAGCGCTACATCGGCGTCCTCTATTGCGGTTTGATGTGGACCGCGAGCGGGCCGGTGGTCATTGAATTCAACGTCCGATTCGGCGATCCCGAAACGCAGGTGATGATGCCGCGCGTGCGCGGCGATTTCGCGCAACTTCTGTCAAGCGCCGCGCGCGGTTCGGTTGAAATCGGCGCCGCGACACTTAGTGACGAAGCCTGCGTGGGCGTGGTCTTGGCGACGGCCGATTACCCGCGCACGAGCGCGCCGCTCGCCGGACTTTCCGCTGACGTATCGCTGCCCGCGGGGAAGATTGCATTCTGGGGCGGCTCGACGCTGCGCGAGGGTCGTGTCGATTCGAAGGGCGGCCGCGTCCTGACGGTCACCGCACTCGGCGCGACGCTCGGCGACGCGCGGGCCAACGCCTACTCGGCCGTGGACGAGTTAGCACACCGCATCGGCGGGGGATCCTCGCTGACCTACCGTAGCGATATCGCTGAAACCCCTCCCCAAAGCCAGGTGTAGTGAAGAATATGTACTTGCAATCTCCGAAGGCTCAAGTTGGCGCGCCGGCGATCTCTACATCCTCGCTGCTCGGCCAGGTTCTTGGCATTACGGGCTCGGGTTTCTTGATCAGCGCGACGTCGGGGTACGTCACCACGTCGCTCGGTCTGCCGGTCCTCATAGCGCTCGGCGCCTTGCTCGTCGGTTTCGGATTTCTGATCGCGATCCACGCGACGCGCGCCAACCCGACGATCTCGTTGCTGATGTTCTACCTGTTCGCGGTCTGCGAGGGAATCGGCATCGGACCGACGGTGATGGCGTACGCGCGGCTCGATGGGCCCGGAGTCGTGATCGACGCGGCCGCGACGACCGGGATGGGTATGCTCACGCTTGCGGCGATCGTGTACCTTACGAGCTTTGACTATCGGAAGCTCTCCGGCATCGCGTTCGGCGCGCTGATCGCCCTGCTCGTCGTCGGATTGATCTCGGCCTTCACGCACTTCTTGCAGCCGGGCGTCTACTCGTGGCTGACGCTCGGGGTCTTCACGCTGCTCGTGCTGGTCGATTTCGCGCGCATTCGCGCCGGTGGCGACGGGCAGAGCGCGATCGAGATGGCGACTTCGATCTATCTCGACGGCATCAATATGTTTTTGGCGCTGTTGCAAATTCTCGGCGGCCGCCGGCGTTGAGGGCGTAGCTCGACATGTGCGGAGTCGTCGGGCTCTACGCGCCTGGGCATGATGTCGCGCGAATGGCATACTTTGGCCTGTACGCGCTGCAGCATCGCGGTCAAGAGTCGGCTGGGATCGCGGTCTCGGACGGCGCATCGATCGTTTGCCACCGCCAGATGGGGCTGCTTTCGAGCATCTTCGACGAGGATATTCTCAGCAAATTGCAGGGCTACATCGCGGTCGGCCATACGCGTTACTCGACGACCGGGTCGTCCGCCGTGGTTAACGCTCAGCCGCTCCTTGAGCACGCGCCGTTCGGCGACGTAGCGCTTGCCCACAACGGAAACTTGACCAACACCGACGAGATGCGGGCCGGCCTCTCGCCGATTACCGTGCTGCAGGCGACCTCGGATTCCGAAGTGCTGGAGCGCCTGATCGTCGAGGCGCCGGGCGACGATATGGCCGCCCGAATTCGACATGTGATGACGCGCGCCGAGGGCGCATACTCGATCGTCATGTCGACCGAGAACGCGCTGTACGCTTTCCGCGATCCGTGGGGCGTCCGGCCACTTTGCTACGGGCGCAACCCGGGCGGCGGCTACATGTTCGCTTCTGAATCGTGCGCGCTCGCGACCGTCGGCGCGCAATTTATCCGTGAGTTGGATCCGGGTGAAATCATGTGGGTCGACGGCGAAGGACTCCACTACGAGAAGATCGCGCAACCCAAACCGCAGGCACTGTGCATGTTCGAGTACATCTATTTCGCGCGTCCCGACTCGCTACTCGACAATCGCTCGATCTACATGGCGCGGCTCGAGATGGGCCGGCAACTGGCGCGCGAGCATCCGGTTGAGGCCGATGTGGTGATGGCCGTGCCCGATTCGGCGATCCCCGGCGGCATCGGCTTCGCGCAGCAGATCGGCCTGCCGTACGTCGAGGGCTTGATCAAGAATCGTTATATCGGCCGAACGTTCATCAGCCCCGATCAAGCGATGCGTAATCGCGGCGTGCAACTCAAGTTTAATCCGATCGTCGAGAACTTGCGCGACCAGCGCGTCGTCGTCGTCGACGATTCGATCGTTCGCGGCACGACCACGCCGCGCATCATAAAACTCTTGCGCGATGCCGGTGCACGCGAAGTGCACGTCCGCATCACCTCGCCGCCGATCATCCATCCCTGTTATCTTGGTGTGGACATGGCAACGCACGAAGAACTGATCGCGGCGAACCTGACGATTCCGGAGATCTGCGAAAAGATCGGCGCGGATTCGCTCGGCTATTTGAGCAAAGAAGGTCTGTTAAATGCGACGGGCCGCAAACGTGGCGAGATGTGCCTCGGCTGTCTCACCGGCGAATACCCCGAGACCTACAACGGTCCGCCGGTGCAGGCGGTCGCGGTGCGGCACTAGCCTACGACGGCCGGCGCGCTGCCGAGTGAAGGAGCGACGGATCATACCTGAACCTCCAAACTTATCGGGCGCAGATACTGCTGACCTCGTTGAGGAAATCCGCGACGCGCCTTTGCGCGTCGCCTTCGGCAGCGGGTTGCTGCCAGTGCAGGATGAGGTCGTCGAACGACTCCTTACCGATCTCCGAACGGAGGGCATCGATCGAGTCGAAGCAACGTTCGACGTGAGCGAAGTAACCGGGCAGAGTTCCGCCGTTCTTGCCCCCGGTCTCGTTCCAACGTTCGGCGACGATTCCATACACGTGCGATTCGAAAAGATGTTCGAGGAGGTTGCGGCGCCAGTACGGATAGGTGATGGTCGCCATGTTCCAGTTCGCAGCTTTGCAGCGCACGTCGGGGCGCAGCGCGACCGAGCCGTTGGTGAACGTCATGGGATAGACCGTGCACACCGTCGGCCGTTCCGCGTAGATCCCGCAACGCCGGAAGCCGTCGGGTAAGTGCATCAGAAACGTGCAGGCACGTTCGTTGGCCGCGTTCTTGCCGAGATAGAGCGCACGCCGCTCGCTGCCGAGCAAAAAGGCGCCCTGACCGGCCGGCTCGTCAGGGCCGGCCGTCAGAAACTGTTCGAACTGGAGCGCTTGGGCCTGTTTGATCCGCCAGGCGTCGTAGCCGGTCACGCGCACGATGACATCGTAGCAACACATCCCGGTGCAGGTGGCGCAAGTGTCGCTCACGCCGAGTACGTGTCCAGCAGGAAACGGCAGAAATCCGGATAGGCAAGCTCGGCGGGTCGATTGAGGTTCGCCACGTACTCGTTCCACGTCGCAACAAAGTGCGTGTAGCGCTCGCGGGCTTGCTCCTCAGCGCGTAAGAGTTGCTGGTCGCCGGCGTCGGGCGTCACGTGCGACCAGTCGCACGTGCAGCCTTCGGTTGCGAATTGGATCGCACCGTCCACCAATTGGGCTGGAAACGATCGGCACGTCGCCGGCCGCCCCGCTCCGAGTCCGCAACGCGCCGCACCGTCCGACGCACGGATGAGGAATGTGCAAAAGGGCTTGCTCCCTTCCTCGAGTTGCAGGCGCACCAGGGCCGCGCGATAGCGCCGGTCGCTCGTATCGAGAGCGAAGGCGCCGAAATCGTCCGGCCCGCACGGCAGCGCGGCGGTGAACGTCCACGGCGGGACGGAGAGCGTGCGGGCAATCCGCGTCAGGTCGTCGCCGGTGATGAAGACCGTGTAATACGAGCAGCAGGTCTTCTCCGGGCAGCGAAGCCAGCGCGCGACGCGCGATTCGACCGGCGCGATCATGCCGCACTCATTCGTTCAACGCAAGAGAGGCCCTCGCTTGCGGCGAGGGTCCCCGCCACGTCGGTGGCTCCTACGATCTGGCCTTAGAAGCTCAACTTGACGAAGAGCGGCATGTTCTCCGCGGTTGCGCCCTTGTGTTCTTTGTAGTCCCACTTGAAGAACGAGGGGCTTTCGCCCTTGATCGCGTGCTTTTGGTACGAACCGTCCGCGAGCTTCACGGTGGGCACCCACTTGTCGGCCGGCGAGAGCTTGAGGAATTCCTGAGAAGAGAGCTTCGATTCGCCCCAACTAAATGACTGGACCCCGATCGTCAGGTTCTGACCGCTCGGAACCTTCAACGAGTAGACGCACGTGCTCGGATCTTTGCCGAGCATGGCGTTGGTCTGCGCGACGATTGGCCCTGTAAAGTCATTGCCTTTGTGAGCGACGACGACGAGCTTCAAACACTCGGCATCGGTCAGCTTAAGTTCTTTGTAGAGTGAACCGTCGGCTTTCTGGAACTCGATGAGGCCATCGAGCTTCAAGAACATATCCACGGCAGCGGCGACGCGCGTCACCGCGGGCGGCTTGCTGGGCGAGCTAGTGGCGCGCGCAACGGTTGGGACGGCGATCGCGATGGCGATTGCAAAACAGGCGAAGAAGACGAGAAGGCCGGACATGGGGTACCTCCGACTGCAGAAGCTCGGTTTTCAGGGCCAAATGCCATTTAGCCCGCCTTCGAGCGGGTACCTGGCTAACGCATGACGACGCCGGCAGGTTCCAGCCAACCGCGAGGCTGAGCAACCAGGCATGAAGACCGTTACCGCCGCGATGCCCCTCACCCAGCTCGGCCGCACCGGCCTTCGGGTTTCCCGCATCTGCCTCGGCACGATGACGTTCGGCGCGCAATGCGACGAGCCGACCTCGGGGGCGATCATGGATGTAGCTGCCGAGCACGGCGTGGATTTCTTCGACACTGCCGATATGTATCCGATTCCGAGTGTGCCGGAAACGGTCGGCCGCACCGAGGAGTTCGTGGGCCGCTGGCTGCGCGGAAAGCGCGACCGGTTCGTGCTGGCGACCAAGGGCTTCGGGGCGATGGGGCCGGGGCCGAACGAGCGCGGAAACTCGCGCGTCCACTTGATGCGCGCGCTGGACGATTCGTTGCGCCGACTACAGACCGATTACGTCGATCTCTATCAGATCCACCGCTGGGACGAGACGGTGCCAATCGATGAGACGCTCGCGACGTTCGACGACATGCGCCGCGCCGGAAAGATTCGCTATGCGGGCGCGAGCAATCTAGCCGCTTGGCAACTGATGGAGGCATTGCGGACGAGCGAGGTCCGCAACTTGGTCCGCTTCGACAGCGTGCAACCGCGCTACAATATGCTGTTCCGCGACATCGAACGCGAGATGCTCCCGGCCTGCGTTGCGCACGGCGTCGGGATCATGGCCTACAATCCGCTTGCGGCGGGGATGCTGACCGGAAAGTATCGCGCCGGCGAACGGCCGCGCGAGGGGACGCGCTTCACGTTGGCGGGATATTCCGGCCAACTGTACGGACGGCGCTACTGGCAGGAGGAGACCCTCGCGCTGGTCGAGCGGCTCGCCGCCGACTTCGCGTCGCGCGGAAAATCGCTGACGCACGTCGCGCTGCGTTGGGTGCTCGAACAACCCGGGGTCACGAGCGCGATCGTCGGGGCGAGCCGTCCCGAACAACTCCACGATTCGCTCGGCGCGCTGGCGATCGAACTCGACGACGCCGATCGCGCCGCTTGCAATGGGGCCTGGTACGCGCTGCCGCGCCGCCCCGCGAGCGAAGAGGCCTAAGTTACTTCAAGTAACGGTCGAACCAGTCGAGGGTGCGTTTCTCGATATCGCGAGCATGATCCGGACGGCGCACGCGATGGCCCTCGCCTTCATAGATCACAAGCGACGTCGGTACGCCGAGCGTTGCCAGTGCATGCCAGAACTCGAGCGATTGCGCTGCCGGAACTTCAACGTCGCGTTCGCCCACGTAAGCGAAGGTCGGTGTCTTGACGTTCTTGACGAATGTTGAGGGCGAACTCTTGGCGTAGACGGCCGGATCGTCGTAGACCGACGCGCCGAAGAACGGGATCATCCACTCGTCGATGCCGTTCTGGCCGTAGTAGCTCTGCCAATTGAAGAGGCCCGCGCCGGAGACGCCGGCTTTGAAGCGGTTGGTCTGCGTGACGGCCCACATCGTCATGTACCCGCCGTAGCTGCCGCCGGTGATGCCGAGCCGCGCATCGTCGATCGGCGCGACCTTTTCGGCGGCGTCGATTCCGCTCATGATGTCGCGGAAGTCGCCGTAGCCGAAGTCTTTGACGTTGGCGAGCGTGAACGCCTCGCCTTGCCCGAAACTGCCGCGCGGATTCGGGTAGAAGACGAAGTATCCGCGGCGCAAAAATTCCCGTGTCGTGCCGCGTCCGACGAAGCGCGGCCGCACGACTGCCGACGGGCCGCCGTGCACGCTCGTGATCATGGCGTACTTCTTAGCGGGGTCCACGCTCAGCGGCGCGAGCAGCCAGCCCTGAACGGTAAAACCATCGTCTTTCCAGGTGACGCTGGTGGCATGCGTCTCGGCGGGAAGCCCGGCGTTTTCTTTGGTGATATCCTTCCAAGCCCCGATTGTGCCGACCGCGATCTCGGGCGGCCTGTCAAAGGATTCGGTTACGACGGCGCTCGCGTTCGTGCATGACGTAGCGAGGCCCGATGTACTGACCGAGCCGGACCAGAGGATGCTGAACTTCAGTCCGGCCGCAAGTAACGCCGGGAACGATGAGGCCTTCGTATCAAGTGCGGGAAACGAGAGCGAGTCGATCTCGGACCGGTCGCCATGGACATCGCTGAAAAGAAGCGTATCCTTGCTGCAATTCCACTGCAACGACGTTGCCGACGACGGAAGGTATAGCGTCACGTCGACAGGGGCGCCGGCCGGTCTGTCGAGACGCATTGCGTACACATCGCCGCCGGTCGAACCGAAGTCGCTCATGATGCCGCCGATGAAGGCGACGAGCTTTCCGTCCGGTGAGACGCGCGGGTCGGCGATCTGCTGCTGTGCGGTTGCGGCCTTGTAGAGTTCCCTGGCCCCGCCGGTCTTCGCGTCGAAGTAGTAGAGCCGGGCGATCCACCAGTTGTTGTCGCCGTTTCCGCGGGCGCCGGTGCCGACGAAACCTCCGGGCGCTTCGTCATATTCGTAGACGAACAGGTCGGGAGGCGAGATCATACTCAACTTGCCGTCTAGGCTGACGACTGCGATGCGCTGCACGTCGCTGCGCGTCCCGATCTCGCCGTTCAGCGGATCGCCGGCCTGGGTGGCGCCGATTTCCTTGTGCGCGTTGGCCGTGGCCAACACGACGATCGAGTGCCCGTCCTTCGAGAATCGTGGCGCGCCCAATGTCCCCGTGAACGCGAGCACTTGGCGGAGGTTGCTGCCGTCAACGTCGACGACGTACAGACCGCGAGTCTTCACGCGCGGGTCGCGCAACAGGAAGGCGATCGTGCCGGCGTCCGGCGACCACGTGGGCGAACTCGGAATGCATTGCGGATCTGGATCGCATGGCATGGCGATCGTGCGCGAACCGTGACCGCTCATCGCACGGATGACGAGATGTGCGTGTCCGGGCTTGGTTGGGTCTTGATCCTCGTCGCCGTCGATTGCGACGAGGTGCACGCCGTCGGGCGAGACCTTGAGGGCGCCGTAACTGTGCACCAGCCGTTCGGCCGCGTCGGCGCCGGCAGTGCACAGAATGAACGCTAAGAAGAAGGCGACAAAGCGCGTCACTTCAGCGCGGCTGCGGCGCCGTTGCTGGCGTGTGCGTGCGATTTTGCGAACTCTTCGACGAGCGCGACGAACGCGCGCACCGGTGTGCCCGTCGGCCCCTTAGCCATGTATGACGATTCGCTCGGAAGGTACGCGGTACCGGCGATATCGAGGTGGATCCACGGCGTCTTATCGACGAAGTTCTGCAGGAAGGCTGCAGCCGTCAGGCTTCCGCCTGCGCGGCCGGTCGAGTTGCGCAGATCGGCGATCTCGCTCTTGACGTCCGTCGAGTAGTCTTCGTAGAGCGGCAGATGCCAGTAGCGTTCGCCGGTTTGGTTCGCGACGCTCAGGAACTGCTTGACGAAGCTCTCATCGTTTGAGATGGCGCCGCTGGCGGCATGGCCGAGCGAGACGACCATCGCGCCCGTGAGGGTCGCACAATCGACGATCTTGGTGGCACCGAGTTCGCGAGCGTAGCAGAGCGCATCGGCCAGAATGAGACGGCCCTCGGCGTCGGTATTGATCACTTCGATCGTCTTGCCGTTCATCGCACGCAGAATATCGCCGGGCTTCATCGCGCGGTGGCCGGGAAGATTTTCACTCGCGGGAACTACGCCGATGACATTGAGTTTCGGTTTGAGGCGCGCGATGGCGGCCATCGCGCCGATCACGCCGGCGCCCCCGGACATGTCGTACTTCATCTCGTGCATGTTCTCGGCCGGCTTGATCGAGATGCCGCCCGAATCAAACGTGAGACCCTTGCCGACCAGCGCCAGCTTTTCGTTGCTTGAGGGGTCGCCATTGTACGTTAAGACGATAAGTTTCGCGGGCTCGTCGCTTCCGCGCGAGACGCCCAGCAGCGAACCCATCTTGAGCTTCGCCATGCGATCTTCGTCGAGCGCCTCGAAACCGAGGCCGAACTCTTTGGCCAACTCTTGGGCCCGTGCCGCCATGTGGGTTGGCGTCATGTCGTTGGCCGGCGTTAGCGCCATCAGCCGGGCGGCGTTAACCGACTCGCCGATGATCTTGCCGCGCTCGGCGCCTTCTTCAAGTGCGCGCGCTTCGTACTGATGACTTCCCGCGGTCGAGATGACGGCGAGCTCTTCGATGACGATCGGCTTATCTTGCTCCGAGCGATACGTGGTCGTATCGATCGTCGCGGCGATCGAGCCTTCGACGATAAACGATGCGGCGGCGCGGACGTGATGCTGCGCTTCGAGCGGAAGGGCGATCGCTATGGAGTGTACGTTCCGCTTGCCGAGGTACCGCACGGCGGTGCCGGCGTACTTGGCCAACGCCATCGGTTCGAACTTCGCACGATCGCCGAGGCCGACGACCAGCACGCGTTTGGCCGCCAGGTCTTTGGCGTGGATCAGCGCATGCTCGTTAGCCTTCCCCTTTATCTCGCCTGAGGCCAAGATGTCGGTGATTGCGCCGTTGAGTTCCTGGTCCGCCGCCTGGGCGGCGCCGTCGAGTTTTCCATCGGTGAAGACCGGGACCACGAGTGCCCCGGTGCGCACCGAGCCGGCGGTGCCTGACAAGACGCGGATTTGCATGACGAACCTTTCAACTGGTTGAACGGGCCCTAGTTAGGTGAACAAACAGGACGGAGTTTTGCGGCAGGAAGAGGAGCCCCTGCGCGACGCGTACGCTCGCGCGGGCGTCGATATCAAAGCTGGGAACGATGCGGTCGCGCGCTACCGCGACGTTACCGCCGTTTGGCGTCACCCGAGCCAGCGTGACGGCATCGGTGGCTTCGGCGGACTCTTTGCGCTGCCGGGCGACGCGAAACGCTCCCTCGTCGCCTCGACCGACGGCGTTGGCACGAAGATCTTGATCGCGTCCCAACTCCACCGGTACGGAACGGTCGGTGCGGATCTCGTGAACCATTGCGTCAACGATATTCTCGTCGTCAATGCAACGCCGCTGTTCTTTCTCGACTACTTGGCGGTAGGAAAGCTCGACCCGGCAATCGCCGCGGAGATCGTGGCGGGGGTTCAGGTGGCTTGCCGCGCGCACGACGCCGCACTCCTCGGCGGTGAGACGGCGGAGATGCCGGGTCTCTACCAACCCGGCCACTTCGACCTTGCCGGTACGATCGTCGGCATTGTGGATAACGACTTCGTTCCGGAACCGGCGCGCGTCGTGGCCGGCGATGCAATCGTCGGACTTCCCGCGGTCGGCTTGCACACGAACGGCTATAGCCTCGCGCGCAACCTGCTACCGGCGAATATCTGGAACGATTCGTTCGAAGCGTTCGGCGAGGGCAAGACCTATGCCGATGCGCTGCTAGCGGAACATCCTTCGTACTATCGAGCGGTTCGCGCGATTCAAGCGGTCGCCGACGTCAAAGTGATGGCGCACATCACGGGCGGCGGCCTCCTCGAGAACGTGCCGCGCACGTTGCCCGCGAATTGCAAAGCGATCTTCGAACAATCGCGTTGGACGGTGCCGCCGCTCATGCAGGAGTTGGTGAAGCGCGGCGACCTACGTCACGAAGAACGCTATCGCACGTTCAACATGGGGATCGGGTTCACGCTGATTCTTGGAACGGGCGACGCGGTGAAGGCGCTGCGCGCGGCTCCCGAAGCGAAGGTCGTCGGTTGGATTGAGGCGCGCGCCGACGGCGAACCGGCGGTCATCGTCCATCCCGCGCGCGTCTAACCTTCTCGCGGATCTCAGCGATCCGCGCTTCGACCAAGGTTCCGTGCATCACGCACTCGAGGCGCTGGATGCACGCGGCATTCGCCCGATCCGCGACCACCGCACGCCGGAGACGATTCTCGCGTGGATCGATCATCAATTCGGCGGCATCTGGTCGTCGGAGGCGGCCGCGGGTGGAATCTACGTCGCGGATGACGCGAGCGGACCGCTCGGCCTCGCCGCATTCGACGCACGCGGGCTCGCGTTCTATTGGTTGCGCCGCTGGCAGCAGCAGAACGGCGTCGGAATCTTCGGACCGTTCGGGCTTGTGGAACGCGCGAGGGCGACGGGGCTCGGGCCGGTGTTGCTGCACGCGGCGATGTTTTCGTTGCGTGAGCGCGGCTACAGACACGCGCTCATTCCGGTCGTCGGCGACGAGCGATTGATCGCGTACTACGCTCGGGAAACGGGGGCGCGCGCGGTCGAGACGATCGATCTTACGCGACGCGGACGGCGCTGGCGTGCGACGGTATTGGCCTCGGGCGAGGGCACGAATTTTCAAACGGTGCTTGACGCATCGCGTCGAGGCGAAATACCGCTCGACGTCACCGCACTGGTCGTCAATCACGAAGAGGCATTCGTCCGCGAGCGCGCCGCTGCGGCCGGGATTTACGCGCATCTGGTTGCGTGGAACCGCGGCGACGAGACGCGCGAAGCGTACGATACGCGCGTGCTGGAGACGGTTGCGGCGACGGAACCCGAAGTGGTGCTGCTCCTCGGGTGGATGCACGTGCTGCCCGCCACGTTCATTGCGCGCTTTCCGCAGATTATCAACATCCATCCCGCGGTTCTGCCGCTCGATCCCGCCCTCGATACGATCACGATGCCCGACGGCTCAGTGCTGCGCGCGTATCGCGGGGCACACGCCGTCGACGACGCGCTAGCCGACAACGCATCGTGGATCGGCGCAACCGCTCATCGGGTTGGCGCGGTGGTCGATCGCGGGCGGGTCTTGGCCAGAGCGCCGCTGATGGTAGCCGCCGGCGAAGACCGTGCCGCGCTGGACGAGCGTCTGCACGCGCTCGAGCACCGCGTACTCCTCACTGGGATTCACCGCTGGTGCTGGGAGCAGCCGGACTAACCGGGGATCGAAACGCTGGTCGCGAAACGTTTGCGACGCGGAGGATCACGAAATGACGCGCGGCCTTGGAACCTTCGTCTTTCTGGGACTTGTAGTATTGGTTCCGAGCGCTCTGCGCGCGGAGCCGCAAGACCCGTGCTTCGCGGCGCAGGTCAGCGCAGATCTGAGGATCGCGGCGTGTAGCACGCTCCTGGACGGCGGCACGTTGTCTGAGAAAGCCAGGGTTTCCGCATATGACAATCGCGGTTTTGGTTACTATTCGAAGGGCCAGTACGAACTCGCCATCGCCGATTACAGCGCGGCGCTAAGAATCGATCCAAATCACGCCAATTCGTTCAATAGTCGCGGCGTTGCATACCTCGATACGGGCCAGTACGACCTCGCCATCGCCGATTTTGGTGCGGCTCTGAATAACGATCCAAATTTGGCGGATTCGCATTGGGGCCGGGCGAGCGCGTATCTCGCAAAGGATCAAAACGATCTCGCCATAGCCGACTTCACCCAAGCGTTGCGAATCGATCCGGGTCAGGGAGACTCATTCTTTGGACGCGGTAATGCGTACCTCAAGAAAAGTCAATACGATGACGCGGTCGCCGATTTTACAGTTTCGCTAAGCATCAATCCTAGCCGCGTGGCGGCATACCGAAACCGAGCGCACTCATATTTTGTCTTGGGCCGCTTTAACGAATCTGCTTTGGATTACAAACGCGCGACCGAGCTTCAGCCGAAAGAAATGTACCTGACCTTGTGGCTTCATATATCGCGCCTGCGTTCGGGATCGAGCGACGATGATCTCTCTACTCGAAGCGCTTCAATGGACTTGAGTAAATGGCCGGCGCCCATCCTCGGCTTATTCCTCGAGAAGGTCACGCCCCAGCAGTTCCGGTTTGTCGCGCAGGTCGCGGATAGACGTTGTGAGGCATCCTTCTATCTGGCGGAGTGGGACCTGACGCATCACGAAACAGCACTGGCGAGGACCGGGTTTTCGCAAGCCGCTGAGATCTGTCCACATACATATTACGAATACGGTGCTGCTGCAGCCGAGCTCGCTCGTTTACCCAAATGATGCCCGCCCGGCCCCACCGCGCCAGTGGACCCGATCGTCTACGATCCCGACGGAAACAAGGTCGCAATACATAAATCCAAAACTCGGTAAATCGAAGCCCCGCACGGGGGATGGGAGGGTCAAACGCCATGGCTCGTAGCGCCGGAATCCTCGTCACCGCAGCTCTCGGTCTCGCTTTGCTCGTCGCGCCGTTGGGCCTGGGCGCCCAACCGCAAGACCCCTGCGCGTCCAGTCCCGTCGCAGAGCAAAAAATCGCTGCCTGCACCACGGTCCTCCGCAGCCGGTCATCGTCGGCAAGCGATCTGGCGGTTGCGTACCGTAATCGCGGGCATGCATACAGCGTGCAGGGAGAATACGATCACGCAATCCCTGATTTCAGCGCGGCGGTCAGCATCATACCGCACTATGTGGACGCCTTAATCGGCCGCGGGAACGCCTATCGCGCGATGGGCCAGAACAATCTCGCCGTCACCGACTACTTGACGGTACTGCGATACGCTCCGAGTTCGTCTTACGCATATGACGGGTTGGGCAGCGTGTACCGCTCGAGAGGTCAGGTTGATCTCGCGTTGCGCAGTTTCTCGACGGCACTTCAGTTCAACGGACGCGACGCAACTGCGCGCTGCGGTCGAGGCGATGTCTACCTCGCGAAAGGTCAAAATGACCTTGCGCGCTTCGACTATAATGCGGCGCTGCGCATTGATCCGCAGAGTGCCTGCGCCCTCCTCGGCCGGAAACGCGTCTAGGGCCCGCCTAGAACGGCAGATTCGGATCCGCACCGAGACGAAGCGCGTCGCTCAGGGCAGCGGCGCCGCGCCGGTCGGCGGCGGCTGCGATCATCGCGGCGTTGTCGGTGCAGAAGCGCAGGTGGGGAATCGCCGTCCGCACGCCCGTGCGTTCTCCCCACGCGGCAAACGCCGTCTGTAGGGCCGAATTCGCGGCCACACCGCCGGAGAGAACTGCGAGCCGGTACTCGCCGCCGCTTGCTGCGCGATCGAGGCGATCGATCAACACGGCGACGACCGCCGCTTGAAACGAAGCCGCAACGTCGGCGCGATCGACATTCCGTCCCGCCGGACTTTCGAGGAAATAGCGCACCGACGTCTTCAGCCCCGAGAACGACATATCGAGCGAACCGCGATCCGCCCGGTGCCGCGGAAACGAGAACGCCGCCGGATTGCCGGAGCGCGCGAGGGCGTCGATCGCGGGGCCGCCGGGGAACGGTAGGCCGAGGAGCCGCGCCGTCTTATCGAACGCTTCGCCGGCGGCGTCGTCGCGGGTGCGGCCGAGAACGCGCGTCTCGACCGGGCTATCGACGCGCACCAACTGCGAGTGGCCTCCCGAGACGAGCAGCGTGAGAAAGGGATATTCGGGCTCGAGATCTTGCTCCAGAAACGCCGCGAAAATGTGGCCGTGCAGATGATTGACCGCGTAGAGCGGTTTGCCGGATGCGTAGGCGAGCGCCTTGGCCGAGGCGACGCCGACCACGAGGCTGCCGATGAGCCCGGGCCCCGCGGTGACCGCGATGCCGTCGAGGTCGCTGAGGCCGACCTCGGCACGGTCGAGCGCGTCCTCGACGGCGGCGCTCAAGAGCGCGACGTGCTGGCGGCTCGCGATTTCCGGGACGATTCCGCCGTATTTGGCATGGAAGCGGTCCTGATTCGTCGAGACGTTGGAGAGCGCGGTACGACCGTTGCGTACGACCGCGGTGGCTGTATCGTCGCACGACGTCTCGATTCCAAGCAGTAACACGGTTCCGTCAGTTCGCGTTAGAATCACGGGGACATGCAGATTTCGATGCCCGACGCCCTCTTGAAAGCAGCCCCGCTCGGCTTTATTTTGCTAGGGCTCGCGCTCGGGCTGGCTCTCGAACGTCTCGTGCTGCCGCGTATCAACGCGAACTTGCGCAACGCGTTCAACGGTTTCCTGACCCTCGGAACCGTCGCGCTCGGCGCGCACTTCGCGCTCATCACCTATCCGCTTCGGCCCGGCGTCTCGAGCGCGCTCGATCAGTTTCTGACGATCGTCGTCATCGGCTCGGCGACGATTATCGGTGCGCGCATCGTCTCGCACTCGATGTGGCTCTATCTGCGCGAGCACCGCGAGGCGCTGCCGTCGGCGTCGCTCTTCACGACACTGGCAGGCATCGCGATTTGGTCGGTCGGAGGCCTGATCGCGCTCCAGTCGCTGGGCATCGCGATTACGCCGGTACTGACGGCGCTTGGCGTCGGAGGGTTGGCCGTCGCGCTGGCGCTCAAAGATACGCTCGAGAATCTGTTCTCGGGTCTGCAGATCATCGCGTCGCGACAGATCAAGCCGGGCGATTACGTCAAGCTCGAGAGTGGAAGCGAAGGTTACGTCACCGATATCACCTGGCGCACGACGACCATTCGTGACCTTTCGAACAATCTGATCGTCGTGCCGAACATGAAACTCGCCCAGGCCACGTTCACGAATTTCGCTTTGCCGGATCGCGAGTTGACCGTCAGCGTGCCGGTCCTGGTGCCGTACGACGCTAACCTCGAACGGGTCGAGCGGGTGACTCTAGACGTGGCGCGCAAACAGCTCGCGGCGCTCTCTCCGGCCGCTACGTTTGAGCCGTTCCTGCGCTTTCAAGAGTTCGGCAACGAGAATATCAAACTGACGGTCTTCCTGCGCGCCGATGAGTTCGTCGATCAGTTCAGACTGCGAAGTGAGTTCATGAAAGAGTTGCGCGCGCGGTATCAGAGCGAGGGGATTCGCGCCCCGTTCCCGGCGCGGACGAGCGAGCCGGCGCGCTAGTCGCCGTTCAACCCGCGGGTCGGGATGGCGGTGCCGGCTTCCGCATCGGCCGGCGTCATCCCCTTCGGATACCCGATCTTCATGCTGGAACTAGCGCCCCACGCGTCGACGATCAGGTCGCGCAGCATCGTTGCGCCGTCGCCCAAGCGCGCGCGCATGAAGTCGACAGCCTCGGGCGTCGAGTTCGCGAAGCCGCCGCGCAGGTCGATTTCGTAGAGCGGGACGACGTGGGACTCGGTGGCTCGCAGATACGTCACGACGGCCTGCTGGATCGTGCAGGCGCAGGCTTTGTAGGGCCGCATGTGTGCGAGGACGTCCGAGAGGTTGGCGTGCCCCGTCACGAAGGCGCTCTCGAACTTCGAATGGACATCGCTCTTGGTCGAGTAGCCTTTGGGATTGGGATAGTTGCCCCAGCCGTTAAAGTGCACGGTTGCATGCAGCGGCTGGCTGCCGTCGCCGACGTAGTGGCTCCAGACGCCGATATCGCGCAACGTCAGCGTTTCACGCAACGCGCGGTCGCTCGCGAACCACGCCTTGTCGGACGGGCTCGTCGCCTTTGTTTCGCCGACCCGATCGATGCGCCAGATCGCGAAATCTTTAACGATCTGCTGCCAACCGTCGATCAACGCATACGGTAAATAGCCTGCCTTGTACTCGTTGCTGCCTTTAGCTCGGAGCGCGGTGTCGTAATCTTGGCGTGAGGCCGGCAACGCGTTGAGATCGACCGCACCTTCCACTAAACCGTCGTCCGTGATGTCGACGTAGTGCCCCGTGTCGAGATCGCGATCGTGCGAGGTCCCGGAATTCTTGGAAATGTCGAGTTCGGGGCCGAGTGCCGCGATCTCGCGAATGGCTTCCGGCGAGCGGACGAAGGACGGAAGCGTATCGGGCAGCGATTGTGCTGCGGCCTCTGAAATGAGGTAGTGGCCCATGAAGCCCCAGGCCGAAGCCGATTGGGACATCGACACGACGAGGATGGCGGCGATGGCGATTCTGCGCATGAATATTCCGTTCGAGGCGCAAAGCATTTGGCCATGCCGAGATTTCTGGGAGTCGACCATATCGACGCGCGCGTGCCATCCCTTATCGCCGTCGAGCCGTTTTACGATGCGCTGATGCCGCTCTTCGGATTGACGAAGAAGGTTCAGGCCCATGTCGATGCGGCCGGCGACTGGCACGAACCCGGTCCCGGCAAGCCCGCCAACGCGAGCGAATTCTACGAGACTCCCGAGCCCGGGCAGGCGGCCTGTTTCATCGGCATCATCGAAGATCCGACGATGACGGTTACGCGCACGCGGATCGCGTTCAGGGTCGGCGCGGCCGAACTCGAGAGTTGGGAGCAGCGTTTGCGCGACGTCGGGGCCCGCAATATCGAACGCTCGGCCGACCTCGAAGCGTATCCCGCGATCTTCTTCGAGGACCCGATCGGTACGCGGCTCGAAGTCTGCGCACGCAAACCGCGCGCGTAGGCGCCTCGGCCTAGACTTTGCGGGCCACGCGATCGCGAAGTTCGGCCGCGAACGCGTCGATCGCGATTGCCGGACGTTTCTCGTCGAGTCTGCGCTCGTTCGGCGCGACGGTTCCGTCGGCGAGCTCCTGTTTGCCGACTACTAAGATGTACGGCACTTTCTGCATCTTCCAGTGGCGGATCTTGTAGCCGATCTTTTCGTTCGACTCATCGACGTGGATGCGGAAGCCCTCGGCGCCGAGTTTTGTAGCGACGGAGTGAGCGTATTCGAGCTGATGTTCGGAGATCGGCGCGATCACGGCTTGCACGGGCGCGAGCCAGGCCGGAAACGCGCCGCCGAAATGTTCGATCAGTACGCCGAAGAATCGCTCGAGTGAACCTGCGAGCGCGCGGTGGATCATGACCGGCGCATGATCTTGCCCGTCGCTGCCGCGATACTTGAGGTCGAAGCGCTGGGGCAAGATGAAATCGACCTGTACGGTGCCGAGTTGCCATTTGCGGCCGATCGCGTCGTGCAGGTAGATATCGAGTTTGGGGCCGTAGAACGCGCCGCCGCCCTCGTCGAGCTGATACGGGAGCCCGCGCGATTCGAGCGCTTTGCGGATCGCATCCTCGGCGATGGGATCGGTCTCGGTGCGCACCGCCGCTTCGCGCGTCGACAGGAAATACTCGACCTTGTCGAAGCCAAACGCTTCCGTGAGACGAAGCGCTTCGTCCGCGGTTTGTTCGAATTCCGATTGCAGCTGTTCGGGCGTGCAGAAGAGATGCGCATCATCCTGCGTGAAGCCACGGACGCGCGCCAGGCCGTGCAGCGTTCCGCTGCGCTCGAAGCGATAGACGGTTCCGAATTCGGCGTAGCGCAATGGAAGGTCGCGGTATGAGCGCCCTTCGCTGCGGTAGATCAAAATGTGCCCGGGACAGTTCATAGGCTTGAGGCGAAAACGCTGGCCCTCGACCTCGATCGGTCCGAACATCGACGCGCCGAAACTCTCGAGATGCCCCGAGATTTCGTACAGTTTCTCGTGCGCGATGTGCGGCGTAACGACCGACTGGTAGCCGCGGTCGGCCAAGCCTTGCCGGATGAACGTCTCGATGATGCCGCGGATCACCGCACCCTTCGGATGCCAGAACACAAGGCCACCGCCGGCATCTTCCTCGATGGAGAAGAGCCCGAGTTCCTGGCCGAGCCGGCGATGATCGCGTTTGGCAGCCTCTTCCAGAAAGAGCAGGTAGCCTTCGAGTTCGGCCTGCGTTGCGAAGGCGGTCCCGTAGATGCGCTGCAGCATCGGCTTGTGCTCGTCGCCGCGCCAATAGGCGCCCGCGACGCTCATCAGCTTGAGCGCGCCGATTTCACCGGTCGTGTGGGCGTGTCCGCCACGGCAAAGATCGGTGAATTCGCCGATGCTGTAGAGCGTGATCGGATCGCCCTCGGGAATCTCGCTCGCGATCTCGACCTTGTACGGGTTGCCCGCAAAGCGCGCGATCGCTTGGTCGCGCGTGACGGCTTCCCCGGTCATCGCGTAATCGGCAAGCACGATCTCGCGCATGCGCGCTTCGAGCCGCGCCATGTCCTCAGGCGTGAACGGTTCGGCGCGATCGAAGTCGTAGTAGAAGCCGTTTTCGATCGACGGTCCGATCGTCGGCTTTGCATCGGGAAACAGATCCTGGACCGCGTAAGCCAAGACGTGTGCGGCGGTGTGGCGGAGCGCGTCGACCGGCGTGGCCTCGTGCGCGTGCTGGGCGGACATGAACCCCCCTGGTTGGCCAAGGAGCCAAATGGTGCCTTCGGACGTGTGCGGAAAGGCGTGCGATATGAACGAGATGATTACGATCGGCGGCGACCTGACGGTGCGGCGCATCGGCTTCGGCGGGATGCGTCTGTGCGGCGAGGGCGTCATCGGCAAACCGAAGGACCCGGCGGCGGCGCGCGCGGTGTTGCGGCGCGCGGTGGAACTCGGCGTAAACCTCTTCGAGACGGCCGACGCATACGGTCCCGAAGTCAACGAGCGCCAGATCGCCGAAGCGCTCTATCCCTATCCGGCGGGCCTCGTGATCGCGACCAAAGGCGGGTATACGCGGCCGAAGGGAACGAGTTGGGTGCCCGATGGACGCCCCGAGCATCTGCGCGCCGCGTGCGAGGAGAGCCTGAAGCGCTTGCGGCTCGAGCGCATCGATCTCTATCAGTTCCACACGCCCGATCCGAAGGTGCCGTTCGAGGAGTCGGTCGGGACGTTCAAAGCCTTGCGCGACGAAGGGAAGATCCGCCACGTCGGTCTCTCCAACGTCGATGTTGAGCAACTCGCCGTTGCGCGGAAAATCGTGCCGATCGTCTCGGTGCAGAATGACTACAACGTCGGCAACCGTGAGTCCGACGATGTACTCGATGCGTGCACGCGCGACGGGATCGCATTTCTTGCGTACTTTCCGCTCGATGCCGGCGGTCTAGCGAAGAGCGGCGGCGCCCTTACGAGCGTCGCGAGGTCGCACGACGCCACGCCGGCGCAGATAGCGCTCGCGTGGCTGCTGCGTCGCTCGCCCGCGGTCGTGCCGATTCCGGGCACATCGTCGCGCGCGCACTTGGAAGAAAACATCGCCGCCGCTCAGATCGAGCTCTCGATAGAAGATCTCGCGGCGCTCGTCAGGCTCTGAACCCGGTCTCCGCGATCAGTTCCAGGGGCACGACTCCGACCACGGGGTCGTTCTCCAGCGCCTCGATAAAACGGGCGATCTCCCGGTGCCACTCCTCGACTGAACCGTTCGTGAAGTGATACTTAATGAGAAAGTGTTTCATTTTCATGGGGATGGTCAGCCTGTGCGAGAAGACCTGCCCCCTCGTCGAAGAAGACCCCATCGCCGGCCGCGCTATTAGAGCGACGCGGTTGGCGTAGCTGCGTGGAGGGATAATGGCGGAGAACCTGCGTTCGGAGACTCCGATGGCGATCGGCAAATCGCGGGCGTTGCCGTTCGCGCTCCGGCGTTTCAGTGAACTGTTGGAGAAGGCTGCCGCGCAAAGCGGCGTCGCGTGCGAGGTGCGGTTCGCGTCGGGAGATATTCGGCGCTTCGGGGCCGCTCCGCCGCAATTCACCGTCATCTTCCGCAACGATAGTGTTCTACGGCGCGCGCTCTCCGAGGTCGCACTCGGCGAGGCGTACATCAAGGGTGAGTTCGAGATTGAGGGCGACATGCTGGCGATGCAAGAAGCGCGCCGCTTACTCAACCCCAATGCGCTGCTTTCGACGCCCATGCGGATGCTCTACGACCTGTTCATGCTTCCAGCGACGGTGATTAACAAGCGCGCGATCATGGCGCATTATGAAGTCGGTAATGATTTCTTCCGCACGTTCATGGACACGAAGTATCGCTTCTACTCGCACTGCCTCTTCTACGAAGACGATGAGACGCTCGAGCAGGCGGCCGAACACAAACTCGAGACGATGTACGCGGCGCTCAAGCTCGGTCCCGGAAAACGGCTGCTCGATATCGGCGCCGGCTGGGGTGGCGTTCACGAATACTGCGGGCCGCGAGACGTTCACGTCACCTCCGTGACCATTTCGGAAGAGTCGGAGAAGTACGTCAACGATCTGATCGCGCGCCTCGGTCTCGACCATTGCGCGGTCAAGCTGGAAGATTTTCTCGAGCACGTCCCCGACGCTCCGTACGACGGTGTGGTGATCTATGGTGTTATCGAGCACATCCCGTACTACAGACGCTTCGCCGAGAAACTGTGGTCGATCCTGAAGCCGGGCGGGTTGTTTTATCTGGATGCGTCGGCGTCGCTGCGCAAGTACGACGTGACCGATTTCGCGCGCCGCTACATATGGCAGGGTTCGCACTCGTTCTTGTGTCTGCAAGACATCGTCCAGGAACTGCTCTACGCCGGCTTCGATGTGCTTGAGACCAAGAATGAGAGTCACGACTACTGGATCACGATGCGGCACTGGGCTGAGCGCCTCGATGCGCATCGCGAGGAGATCGTCGCTCGCTGGGGCGCCAAACTCTACCGCGTCTTTCGGCTCTACCTGTGGACCGGCGCCTTTGCATTCAGAGTGGGCGATCTGCGGGCGTATCATCTGGTTGCGCGACGGCGCGACGACCGCGGACCGCGCCC
>PLDY01000019.1 GCA_003136895.1 Candidatus Erabacter solicola
GCTGGCTCCGGCGGCGCTCGTCTATGCGGCGATCGCTGCGGTCCGAGCGCGCAGCATCGCGCGTTACGCACCTTTGGCGTGTGCCGTCATCGCGATCGGCTTGCGCCTGCCGACGATTCTCCATTCCGCGCTCGATCCGCTTGCGGGGCCTCCGACAATCGTCATCATCGGTGTGTGTCTGTTCGTACTCGGTCCGCTGGTCATCGTTCTCGTGCGCCGGGATGCGCTCGCGGCGATCGGCGCGCAGGCGTCGACGCTTACACCCGGCCTCGCGCTCGGTGCGGCCGCATTCTTGGGTGGGGCCTTCTGCACAACCGGGGATCCGGCCCCGTATTGGCTGGCCGGCGAAGTCGCCATCGTCGTCGCGCTCTACAAACCGGCGTTAGCCCATACCTCAGAACCAAAACGCTTGACCCGGCTGCTGGTCCTCTTTGGGGTCGCGTTCGCGTTGCAGTTCTGGACTTTTGCCGAACATCATGGTGACAACACCAGCGTCATTCTCGCGCATCAGAGCGACACGCTCCGCTCGTTCCTCAACCAAGGTTCCAACGATCGCTGCGTTGTGACCGACGTACCCGGCAGGCACTATATCCTCGTTGACGGCTGGTTTGTTCATACTTATGGCGCGCGGGCGAAAGCGCGGGTCGTCGATGACGCAAAGAATTGTCTCGACTTGCCCGGTACGGCGACACTGGCCTCTATCGACGGCCTCTATGTCACCGATCTGGGCGCGGCGATGGCACTGCTGCACGCCCAGCAAGGCGCCGCGTCCGGCACCGTGCTCGCGATTCAGGACGGCGACGTCTCTCCCAAAACGATCGTGAAGACCCCGACGGGGACCGGTGAGTTTGGGAATAATCTCGCGACGCCCCTGGGACCGCTCGGCGACTTTACGGTGCTTTCGGGGTTTCGTTATACGCCGCGATGCGTTCGGGTGCGCGCGAGCGAGCATCTGACCTTCGTGGTTTCCGCTATTCCCGGTAGCCCGAACCTCGGTCTTTCCGTCAGTGTGCGCAAAGGGAACGTAACGCGCGCGCTCTACGACCGTGTCTTGGTCTCGCCACTAGCCGGCGCCCCGTACGCGTGGCAGCGCGTCTCGATACCGCTAGAGCCTTCGGCGTGCGCTGCCTTCACGTTCGCCGTCGCCCAGCCCGGCGACGCGAAGTTCCACTATTGGGTGACCTTCGCCGGAGCAACCGTGCGATGAGCTTCTCGTTCGTCTGCAATATCTGCAGCGCGGAAAATAGAGGCCTCCGCTTGAAAGATCTCGACCGAGAAGCCGGCCGATGCGAAGGATGCGGTTCGCTCGTTCGGCTGCGCTCGCTGATTCATCTCCTTAGCCTTCATCTGTTCGTCGAGGCGTTGGCGATAGGACAGTGGCCGGAAAATCACGAGATACTTGGCTACGGCATCAGCGATTGGCCCAAATTTAGTAAATATCTTGGACCGAAGATCACCTACACGAATACCCAATTCGATCTCGACGTTGCCGCCGCCGCGACCGTCTTGGACATTACGAAGCCCCCTCGCGCTTGGTTCAAAACGGCGGATTTCGTCATCTGCACGGAGGTTTTGGAGCACGTCGTCCCCCCGGCGCAGGCAGCCTTCGACGGGTTGCTTGCCCTACTCAAACCCGGTGGGCGCTTAATCTTCTCTGTCCCATATAGATTTAAGCCGACGATCGAGCATTTTCCGGATCTCCACGAGTGGTCGATCCAAACTGACGAGGCCGGCTCGCGAACGGTAATCAACACAGCTCGAAACGGCGACGTTCAAACTTTTGACAACATCCGGTTTCATGGAGGCGGCAAGCAAGTTCTCGAAATGCGGGTATTCGGACTCGCAGATTTGAAGGCGAGCCTTCGCGCCGCGGGTTTCGTAAATATCCAAATTGCCGGTTTGCTTTACAAGCCGTTCGGCATTCGCTTCGCGCATAATTGGAGTCTTCCGATGGCTGCGCGACGACCTTTGCGCGCGCGCGCCAGCCGATGAACACGCTCGTCACCCGCTTCGCGGCCCTGGTCGAGGCGAACGGAAACGATCTCTTTTCGACATTTTTGCACGGCGCGCAGATCGAGCAGATCACCTTCGCCCAACTCGATCGTTGCAGCCGGAGTTACGCGCGTACCTATGCGGAGCTCGGCGTCGAGTCTGGCGATCTGATTATCATCATCCTGCAGCATACGCCCCACCTCTTCTACAGTTACCTTGGCGCGATACTTGCAGGCGCTATTCCGTCCTTCATGCCGTTCCCATCGCCCAAGCAACGCTCGGACATTTATTGGCACGATCACGAGGCGTTGTTTGCGCGCATCGAACCGCGATTGATCGTTACCTATCAAGAGAACGCCGCGTCCGCAAAGGCGACGCTCGCAAACTTTTCGATTCCGATGTTGATTGCAGACGACGCCATCTTGGAGACGCCGCCCGCGCCGAACCGCGGAGCGGTCGATCCCAATACCGTTGCGTGCCTTCAGCATAGCTCGGGGACGACCGGCTTAAAAAAAGGCGTGATGCTGACGCATCGCGCGATTCTCGACGAGGTCGCCGTCTACTCACAAGCGATCGGGCTTACGCAGAATG
>PLDY01000037.1 GCA_003136895.1 Candidatus Erabacter solicola
GCGCGACGATGGCCTGAACGGCCGCGGCAACGGGAGCCGCGGGAACAGGAGCGGCGGGCGAAGCGCTAACCGTCAGCGAGAGAACGAGCAAGCATGCGAACGGTGTTGCGGCCCATGCGAAACGTTTCATAAGCTAAAGTTACCCATGAAACGCGATCTTTCTCGAATAAGCGACCGGGTCTAGATATCGACGCCTCGATCGTGAGCGTACTTGCGCAGCTCTTTGCTGACCGGAGTGCCCGCCGGAAGCTTGTAATCCGGTTCGGGGCCGGGGAGCGGCATTCGCTGCACCTGCGCAGGCGACATCGATCCGTTGAACGGATCTTGGTTCGGGCGGAAACGCACGGGCCAGGGCACCGCCTGACGTTCGAAGAGTCCGTCGGAGAATTGGACGTTGCAGGCTACATAGTAATAATTGTAGCCGTTCGATTGCCACGGATCGCGGAGCGGATCGCACAGACCTTGATAGCCGCGCAGATTTCCGACTGCGGCTTGCATCTGCAGCCCATAGTGCTTCGGCGCCGTCGCCGGTTGCGGGGGAACGCGCAACGGGTTCGTCTCGCTGCGCGCTTGCGCAATCGTCTGTGAGAGCTCGCTCTGGATCTTCTCGATCTGCTGCTCGCTGAACTGCGACGGCTGCGACGGATTGCGCCGAATCTGGGCGGCTTGTTGCTGCGCCTTCGTTCGCTGCTGGAGCGCGACGCGACTCTCCGGTCCCGGCGTCTGCGGCGTGTGGATCGGCGGCGCAGTCGGCGTGTCGGTCACCTGCTTTTCGTGCTGCGTTTTCGGCGGAATCGGCGCGGCGGCCGGTACGTTCTTCGAAAGCTCGTGCCGCAGTTTCGAAGGTACGGGGATCGAGGGCTGTTCGAACTTGGGCATTTGTGCGACGGTCGCCGGATTGGGCTGCGATTGCGGGCGGCGGGGCTGCGGCTGCTGCGGTTTGGGCTGCGCCGGCTGCGGAACGATTTTGGGCCGGGCGCGCTTATCGAGTGTGATCGAGCTCGAGATCGTGACCGCTTCCTCGGTTGGCTGTGGGTGCGGAAACCGCACGTGCATCCGCGTGAGCAAGGCTTGGCCTTGAAAATAGAAGAGTGCGATCAACAGATGGACCAGCATCGAGCCCACGATCCCGTACTCCAGGCTGCGCTTCCGGCGCGGGACGTCCTCGTCCGGCTCCGTGATCATGCTCGTGCGCCCGGAAACCTAAACTCGAGCCGCCGGCCGGTCGAACCCCAAAGGGTATGGCTCCGTCCGTCAGCGTCGTCACCCGCGTCTATAACGCCGAGCGCTACCTGCGTGAAGCCGTGGATTGCGTCTTGGCGCAAAGCTACGCCGATTTCGAGTTGATTGCAATCGACGACGGCTCGACCGACACGTCGTCCGAGATTCTGCGTTCGTATACCGATCCGCGATTGCGCATCGTGCGTCAGTGTAACGGCGGAAAGAACTCGGCCGCGATTCGCGGCCTGACCGAAGCGCGCGGCAGGTACGTTGCGATCCTCGATTCCGACGACCGCTCTAGTCCCGAACGTCTGGCCTTGCAGGTCGCGTTTCTCGATCGTAATCCCGACGTTCTCATGGTCGGCTCCGCCGTCAACGTCATCGACGAAGATGGCCGCATCGTCGCCACGCGCCACTATCCCGAGAGCGACGGCGAGTTGAGAAAAGCGGCGCCGATCTACAACCCCTTCGCCCATTCGTCGATCATGTTCCGGCGCGATGTCGCGCTCGCGATCGGCGGATACTCGGCGAATCTGATCCTCGAAGATTTCGATCTCAATATGCGGCTGATGCAACGCGGACGCGTCGCGAATCTGCCCCAGATCCTCACCGAGTACCGGATCCGAACCGCGGGCGTCGATGCGAAGCTGGTCAAGCTCGTGTTGCGCGGCACGATCGTGGCGCGCGCGCTCGCACATCGCGCCTACGGTTTCCCGCGCTCCCTGCGCGGCGGCCTGGTCGATGCGGCGCAGCGTTTGCTTTCCGCCACGCCCGCGGCGTTCGTGAACTGGATCGCGGTCAAGACCCTTTACCGAGCCTGACCTGTCCCCGCCCGGCTTCGATCGTGGTACCATTGCGGTCGTATGTTCGACACCCACGCGCACATTCACGACCCTAGCTTCGACATCGACCGGGTTGACATGCTGAAACGAGCAAAGCGGGCGGGCGTCGGGCGAATCCTTACGGTCGGTTGCGATCTGACCGATAGTGCCCGGGCGCTCGAAACCGCACGCGCGTACGGGCTGGCCGCGTCGATCGGCATCCACCCTCACGAGGCCAAGGACGCTCCCAACGATCTGGCCGGTGCCCTCGAGGCGTTGCGCGCGAGCGGCGTCGCGGACCCGATCGCCGTGGGTGAAATCGGGCTCGACTATTACTACGCCCACAGTCCGCGCGACATTCAGCGCGACGTGTTCGTCGCGCAATTGCGCTACGCGCGCGCGAGCGCGCTGCCGGCGATCTTCCACCAGCGCGACGCGTTCGATGATTTCGTTACGATCTTGCGCGCCGAATTCGCTCGGCCGATGCGCGGGGTGGTGCACTGCTTCACGGGTGACGCCGCGCAAGCGCGAACGCTCGTCGACGAGTTCGGTCTCAAATTGGGCATCGGCGGGGTCGTGACGTTCAAGACCGCCGACGCCCTGCGCGACGCCGTGCGCGAAGCCGGCCTCGCTCATATCGTCCTCGAAACCGACTGCCCGTATCTCGCACCCGTTCCGCATCGCGGCAAGCGCAATGAACCGGCGTTCATGCCGGCCACCGCGGCGCGCCTCGCCGAACTCTTTGCGACGAACGTCGAAGAGATCGTCGCCCGGACCAATGCCAACGCCGATACACTCTTCGGAGCCTAACCGGGTTTTCTGAGTTAGGGCTGAGAAGCGGGGCCCGCCCCGGCCCAGCGGGCGTCAAGATGGGCTTGCAGCCGGTCGATGACGGCGCGGCTCCTCGTTTGCAGGCCCCAGTCGAGCGCACCGGCTTCGCCGGTCGTTGCGTTGGCCGAGCCGAGCCACGCTTGCTTACCTGCAAGCGCGAATTTCTCAGCGCCGTCGCAGGCACGCACGTCCACACCGGCGTCTGCAAGCGTGCGCAGCGCCGCGGCGGCCGCGACATGCTTTCCGCCCCCCAGATCGTGCCGGTCGACCAGCAGCCGCACGCAGCCCCCGCGCCGGGCACGCGCACATAACGCGTCGACGACCGCTGAGCCGCCGATCGATTCGGTTTCGCAGGAGAGTACGTCGCTCGGCGGCGACGACGCGATCGCATAAGTCTCGAGCGCGAGCGCGTCGCCCTTGATCGTCGCGAGATGCGGGCCGGATTGCGGTGCTCCGCCGATCGCGGAGCGAAGCGCGGCGACGTCGGCGGCGTCATCGATCGTGACGATCGAATCGCCGCCGCACTCGGGCCAATTGCGATCGTCGAGATACGCGATGCCGTCAACGATCGCCGCCTTTAAATGAAGCGGCGGTTGGCCTGCGCCACGCAACCGCGCGTCGACGTGGTGTTGCTGCAACGCACCCGCCACGTCGCTATTTTGTTCGGCCAACCGAACGCGTACGGCCGAATCGCCGGCGTACGGCCGGTCTTCGAGATCGACGCGCACCGAGGCGCCCCGCTCGCCGGCCGCCTCAAGCGCCGCGACCAGCCGGCCCTCGCGCAAGAGCGAACTCGCGAGTTGGATGTTCCGGCCGCGCGCGATCGCGGCCAGCAGCGCCGCGAGCGAACTCGGCCCGATCATCCCTAAATAGCGAGCGGCAGCGCGAGTTGGACCGCTTCGGCAGCCAGACCCTCGCCGGCCGCGCCGCCGGCGGCGCCACCCAACAGGTTGGTCAGCCAGTTGAGACCGCCGCGCAGTAGACTCTCGATGCTGGCGGCGCTGACGCCGGCCGACGGGCCGGGCGACGGAGTGCTCTGGGCCGGCGCGGCTTGGCCCGGCGAACTTTGACTCAGCGAGCCCTGCAGCGAGCGCAGGATCGAATCGGCTTGCATGCTGGCAGCGCTCGAGAGCGAGCCGAGCTGCGCGATCGCTTGGGATGCCGCCCCCAAGCTGCCGGCGGCTTCGCCCACGGTACCGTCCATCGGGAAACCAGCGATCGGATTCACGTCGTGCGCTCCTTTTCCGGCGCCGAACGGCGCCACGACCCGACTCTCACGCCGCCAGGCATGAACGGCAACCACCGGGCCGGAACTCGCGGGCTACGACCATGGAAAAATCCGTTTACGTCCGCGAGATGTTCGCATCGATCGCACCACGCTACGATGCGACCAACCGGTTGTTGACCGGCGGCGTTGACGAACGCTGGCGGCGCCGAGCCGTGCGCGAATTGGCCCCGCCCTCCGGCGGGCGCGTGCTCGACCTCTGCTGCGGCACGGGCGATCTGACGTTTCATCTCCTGCGCAAAGACCCGAGCCTACACGTCGTGGGCCTCGATTTCTGCGCCCCGATGCTGGACGGCGCGAAAGCACGCGCCCTCAAAGAGGCGCCCGGGGCCGACGTGCAATTCGTCGAGGGCGACGCGCTGGCGCTGCCCTTCGAGGACGGTTCGTTTGAGGGTGCCATTATGGGCTTCTCGATGCGCAACGTCGTCGATATCGTCGCAACCCTGCGCGAAGCGCGCCGCGTGCTGCGCCCGGGAACGCGCTTCGTCAACCTCGATGTTTCGAAAGCGCCGAACCCTTTCTTCCGGCGCGCGTTCGATCTCTACTTTTATAACGTCGTTCCGCTCGTCGGCGGACTGGTCGGCGGATCCAAGAGCGCATATCGCTACCTTCCGAATTCGTTGACGAACTTTCCCAACGCCGACGAACTGGCCGCGCGCTTCAGCGAAGCCGGTTTCAACGGCGTGCGCTACCTTCGCATGGGCGGCGGCGCGATCGCGATCCACGTGGGCAGCGCATGATCGGAACCAGCGGCGTGCGCGCCGGCGACAATAATCGCGACCTGTACGCGCTGGTCGAGGAATTTTTTCGGACTACGTTCGCGACCGACAACGCGCTGATCACCGAAGCCGTGCGCCGCATGCTTGCGGCCGGCGGGAAACGCTTGCGTCCGCGGCTGACGCTGCTCGCCGCCGAAGCCAATGGCGCCGACCCGGAAGCGCAGTTGCCGCTCGCCGCCTACATGGAACTCATCCACGTCGGAACGTTGATTCACGACGACGTCGTCGATCGCGCCGACACGCGGCGCGGCGTCAACTCGACCGCGGTCGATTACGGCAACCGCGTGAGCGTGCTCGCCGGCGATTATCTGTTCGCCTGGATCTTCAAGAACGTCACGGCGTCGTATCCGGCGCCGATCCCGCACATTCTCAGTTCGACCTTGGCCGACATCACCGACGGCGAAGTTTTGCAACTGCGCGCGCTCGGCAATCTCGAGTTGCCGCTCGCCGGCTACATCGAAGTCGTTCTAAAGAAGACCGCCTCGCTCTTCGCCGCGTCGGCTGAGTGCGGCGCGATCATGGCGGGCGCATCGACGCTGCGCGTCAAGGCGCTGCGTGACTTCGGGCTGTACTTCGGCGTCGCGTTTCAGATGCTCGACGATCTGCTCGATATGACCGCCAGCGAAGCCGAACTCGGTAAGCCGATCGGCAACGATCTGCGCGAGCGTAAGATGACGATTCCGCTCATTCTCGCGCTGGAAGACGCCACGCCCGAATTCCGGACCCGGCTGGAGCGTCACTTCGGCGACCCGGACGGGCCGGGGGCCGGCGAGGCCATCCGCGCGCTCGTGGCGGACGTGGGCGAGGCGGGCGGTCTGAGGAAGACGCGGGAAGCCATCGCCGGCTACGTCGAGCGGGCCAAAATGTCGCTCGCCCCGCTTGGGAGCGTCCCGGCGCGGGCCGAACTGGCGGCCTTGGCGGACGGCTTATCGCGGGACAGCATCGCGCGGACGCGGTAAGATGATGGGACGACTGCACAATCGTTCCGGGAAAGGTAAGTAACGCACATGTCTGGTGGTTGGGAATCTCCGGTCTTCATCGCCTTCATCGGGGGCTGGGAGATACCGCTGCTGATCGGCGGAGCCATACTGATCTTCGGTAGCGGGAAGATCCGCGAGTTGGCGCGCGGGCTCGGCGGGGCGAAGAAAGAGTTCATGGCGGGCCAAGCCGAGGCCGAGGTCGCGATGGAGCGGGCCAAAGCGCAAGCACGTGCCGAGGCGGAAGCCTCGGCCAATGCTGCCGCGGCGAGCGCCGCCGCGGCCAACGCCGCGACGGGTGGAGCGACGCCCGCGACACCGCCGCCTCCCACGCAACCGACGCCGCCCGCGCCTACCGTTTAAGCGGAAGCGTTGCTGGTCGAGACGTCGCCCGCCGATAAAGCAAGAGAGCCGGGCTGGGATCAGAAAGAAATGCCGTTTACGGAGCACCTGCGGGAGCTCCGTAACCGTCTTTTCATCTGTTGCGCGACCGTCTTCGGGCTCGCGCTGCTTCTGTTCTGGCCGGCGCCGTACGTTATCACCTGGCTGAAGAACGAGTATCTCGGTAAGACGATTCAACTTCACGCCTTCGCGCCGACCGACGTGCTCTTCACCGAATTCAAATTTTCGATCTACGGCGCGATCGTGCTGGGCTTGCCGGTGCTCGTGCACCAAGCCTGGATGTTTATCGTGCCCGCTTTTCACCCGCGCACGCGGCGCATCGTGTATATGTACACGCTGCCTTCGCTGCTGCTCGCCGCAGCCGGCATCGCGTTCTGCCACTTCTTCATCATTCACAAGGTCCTGACGGCGCTGCTCTCGATCACGTCGGTTGTCGCCACCGAGACGTTCGGCGTCGACTCTACCCTGAACATCATTCTGCTGATGTTTCTTGCGTTCGCAATCGTCTTTCAGACGCCGACAATCATGGTCGCACTCGCGCGCATCGGCGTGGTCAACACCTCGATGCTGCGCAAGTACCGGCGCTACGCGGCCTTCGGCATCTTGCTCGTGGGCGGCATCGCCGCGCCGGACGCCTCGCCCGTGACGATGCTCCTGATCGCGGGCCCGATGTACATCTTGTACGAAGCGAGCATTTGGATCATCGTGCTGCTCGAGAAGTCGTGGCGGCGCGAATCAGAGGGCCTGTAAGCTAACCAGGTGGCTACGTCTTCCACGGCCTCGTCGGCCGGCGGCCCGGTGCGCCGCTACCTTGAGGGGCTCTCCACCGACCTGATCTTGCAGCTTTCGAACTTCTGGTTCGGGATGCTGTTGCTTGCGATCTGGGGCTTCATGACCTTGATCGGCGTCGTGGTCGACCAAGGTAAGGAGCCGGCGTACTATTTTACGAACTATGGGCCGCCGCTGGCGCGGCTCGTCCTGCGCCTGCACCTCGATAACATCTATCACAGCATCGGCTACATCGGGATGATCGGCGCGATCATCGCCTGCATGACGCTCGCAACCTTCAAGCGCGTCATCCCCGCGCGCATGCCGCCGCTGCATCCGGTCAAAATCGACAGGATCCCCCTCAACGCGAGCGTTGTCTTGCCGGGCGCTCCGAATATCGTGCGCGAGCGCGTCGAGGCGTTCTTTCGCGAGCGGGGCTGGCTCGTGCGCAAGCGCGAACTCGGCGGCGTCGAATGGACCTTTGCCGACAAGGCCAACTGGGCGCGCCGCGGCGTGCTGATCGCGCACATCGGTTTCGTTCTGATCGCGGCCGGCACGACGATGTATTGGGCCTGGGGCTACAGTGGTCAGACGGCGATCTTGGCCGGCACCGATACGGTCATTCCGGAAAACGGAACGCGCTTGCACCTCGATAGTTTTCACTATCGCTTCGATCCGATTCGGACGCGCAGCGGGCTCATTTATCAGCCGATCGACTATGTCTCCGAGATGCACGTCACCGGTCGCGACGGCGTGGCCGGTGCGCGCGTCTTGCGCGTCAACGAACCGCTCGATATCGACGGAACGCTCTACTATCAAGCGTCGTACGGGTCCGCAGTCGGGTTCACGATAACGAAGGACGGGAAGCCCATCGCCGGCGCGCCGCCGCAGCCGCTCAAAGAGGGCGAGGCGTTTGCGATTGGCTCGTCGACGCGCTCCGTGCGTTACGACCGCTTCGTCGGCACGATCGACGCGCGCGGCGGCATCGGCGCCGATCCGCGCGCGAACAACCCCGGCGTCTTGCTCGAGGTCTTCGACGGCGATCAGTCGATCGGAACGGCGCTGGTTTCGCTCGGGCGCGGTCTCGCGCTCGGCAACGGCTACCGGGTCGAAGCCGGACGCTACACGCTCTTCAGCGGCATCCAGTACCGGCACGATCCGGGGATTCCGCTCGTCGGGCTCGGCGCGTTCGTGCTCCTTTTCGGATTGTGCACCTCGTTTTATTTTCTGCCCGCGCGGCTCTACGTGCGCGTCGATCCCTCCCCCGAAGGCGTCACGGTCGGCATCGCCGCGACCACGGTCAAGGGCTTCGAAATCTTCGAAGAGCAATTCCAGAGTCTGGTCGACGCACTGCGCCGCACCGCTCAAGCTAGCTGAGGCACCTCATGTCATTCGATCAGGAACTGATCCTCGCCGCTATCTCCGCGTACGTCGTCGCGATGATCGCGCTCTTCAACTTCATGCTAGCGCGGACCGAGGTGTCGAAGCGAATCGGCATCCCGTTTGCGATCTTAGGCTGCGCGGTGCAGTTCTTCGAACTTGTCTACCGCTTCGAAACCTCGCACATCTGGCCGTTGACCAATCTCTACGGCTCGCTCTCGCTGTTTGCGGCGATGAGCGTCGCGATCTTCGTCGGCTTCGCATTCAAGTACGATCTGTGGTTCATGGGCGGCTTCGTGCTCGCGCTCGCGTCGGGGTTTCTCGCCTACGGATTGACATGGAACGAAGGGTATCTGCCGGCGGTCCCGGCGCTGCAATCGTATTGGATCAAGATTCACGTTCCGCTGGTCGTCTCGGCGTACGCGTCGTTCTTGGTAGCAGCGGTCTCCTCGATTCTGTATCTGATCAAGTACTTCGGTGAACGTTCGCTCAGCAAAGCGACTGCCACATACGGAGCGGAGCCAAACGCAACGGCGCCGCCGCCCCGTTCGATCATCGTCGGGGACTCACCGAATCTCGAACGCGCGGCCGCCGGTGGCAGCATGCTCGCGCTCTGGCTCGCAACGCTGCCGACACTGCCGAAACTCGACATCATCACCTACCGGATCATCGCGCTCGGTTTGCCTCTGCTCACGCTCGGCATCATCACCGGCGCGTGGTGGGCCAAAGAGGCGTGGGGCGCATACTGGCAATGGGATCCGAAAGAGACGGCGGCGCTCGTCTCGTGGATCGTCTACGCGCTCTATATGCATTTGCACACACGTACGTGGTTTCGCGGTCTGCCCTCGGCCCTTATCTCGGTCTTTGGGTTCCTCACCATCATTTTCTGCTATCTGGGAGTTAACATCTGGATTAGCGGGCTACATTCGTACAGAATGTAGGTCGGCTCCCCAGACGGAACGATTCGCGAGCCTGGTTCCGTTGATGAATCAGCTCGGAGCCGGCGTTTCGGCGTCCGGCCGCTCCAAAGTGCACGACATTACTCGCCGTTCTCAACGCTTCGATCACTCACTCGCTGCCGTAAGACACCAACCTTAATGTCGCCGCCGTAACCGGCGGATATTGGAGATACAACCATGCGTCCTTATGCACTCCTCTTCATCGCCGCATTCACGCTTGCGCCACTCGCAGCGGGTGCGTCGCCCACGACCGCCGTCGTAACACCAACGACGCGGTCACCGCTTCCGGCCACGGCTGCCGGCAAACTCGTTTTTTCCAGCAATCCTGGGAATACCATCGAGGTCAGTTCGTTTCAATGGGGCGTCGGGCGCGGCATCAGTTCGTCGGCCGGCGGCTCGGCCGACCGCGAGTCGAGCGCGCCGTCCGTCAGCGAAATCACGATCAAAATGGTCACCGATAAGGCGTCGGCGGAGCTCCTCACCAAAATGTCGGCCGGTGGCCAGCGGTCTCCGAGCGCGACGCTAACGACGGCCGGGCACACGATCGTCATGAGCAATGTGATGGTCTCCTCGATTCATCTCGCCAGCATGTCGAGCGGTGGCGACCGGCCGACCGAGAGCATCACGCTCAATTTCACGAAGATCGAGTTCAAGAACTCCGGGTACTGACCGGCCAGCGACCCGTCTGCAACGCTCGAGCGGGATCGTGTAGTTGAGGGAAGCGTCGTGTCTAGCGTCGCTTCCCTCGGCCGTCCCCTCGAATCGCTCCGTCTGGGGCCGGGTTACTCCGCGCTCGGCGAGCGCTTCATCGAATTGCGCGATCCCTCACCCTTGCCCGATCCTTATCTGATCGCATTCAACCCCGAGGTCGCCGCGCTTCTCGATTTCGATCCGCGCGAAGCGCAGCGGCCCGAGTTCTTGCGACTGGTCGCGGGCAACGCGCGCTTCGGGCCTATACCGTCGTTCGCGGCGGTCTACGCCGGACATCAGTTCGGTTCGTTCGTTCCGCAACTCGGTGACGGCCGCGCGATCACGCTCGGCGAGATCGAAAACGGTGCGGGCGCCCGCTATGAGTGGCAACTCAAGGGCGCCGGCATGACGGCGTTCTCGCGCTTCGGCGACGGACGCGCGGTCTTGCGTTCGACGATCCGCGAGTATCTAGCCAGCGAAGCCTTGCATCACTTGGGTATTCCGACGACGCGCGCGCTCGCGATCGCCGGCAGTGACGAACCGGTCTACCGCGAGTCAGTCGAAACCGCCGCGGTGCTTTCGCGCGTCGCACCGTCGCACGTGCGTTTCGGATCGTTCGAATTCTTTCACTATCGCGGACGCTTCGCCGAAGTGAAAGAGCTCGCCGATTACACGATCACGCGTTTCTATCCCGAGTTGCTCGACGTTCCGGAGCCGGAGCGTTACGCGACCCTTCTGCGCGAGATCGTCGAGCGGACGGCTCAACTTGTCGCGCGCTGGCAGGCCGTCGGCTTCGCGCACGGCGTGCTCAACACCGACAACATGTCGGTCCTCGGCCTCACGCTCGATTACGGTCCGTACGGATTCATCGAGACCTACGACGCGCATTTCGTCTGCAACCACAGCGACGATGCGGGGCGCTACGCATTCGATCGGCAGCCGGGCATCGCTCTTTGGAATTGCCGCGCGCTTGCGGCAGCGCTCGAATCGCTCGTCTCGAAGGAGCGGGCGGACGAAGTGCTGACGGCCTACGAGCCGGCGTATCGCGATGCGTATCTGACCCTGATGCGGGGCAAGTTGGGCTTGCGCGAAGTACGCGACGCCGACGCGGCATTGATAGAAGACCTCTTCGATGTCATGGAAGCGGCTCACGCCGACTTCTCCACGTTCTTCCGTGCGCTCTCGCAGCTTTCGGTCACGAGCACGCCGTACGATGACGTGGTCGCGAACTTCTTCCAAAATCGCGCGCAGTGGTACGAATGGCAGCAACGCTATCGCGAGCGGCTCGCCGCCGAATCCGCCGGCGACGTCGCGCGCGGTCCCGCGATGCTGCGCGTCAATCCGCTCTACGTCTTACGTAATCATTTAGCGCAAGCCGCGATCGAGGCCGCGCAGCTGCGTGACTACTCCGAACTCGAGCGCCTGCACGCCGTGCTGCGCGCGCCGTTCGACGAGCAGCCGGGTTGCGAGCGTTACGCTTCGGCGCCACCGATCGGGACCGCGGCGATCGAGGTCAGTTGCTCCTCGTAGGTAACGTGCGGGCTTGCGACCGGCACGCGCGAGCGTAGGACAAACGGCAGCGCCAGGGCCGGCGCGACCGCACAGGTGATAATCGCCAGCGGATAGCCCGGACCGATCAGCGTCGCGACGGCGCCAAGCAGCGCACCGAGCGCAGCGCCCCCGCTGAACGCAAGATTATACGCACCCATCGCCGCGCCGCGCGTCTCACGCGAACTATTCTCGAAAAGCAATCCGACGGTCACCGGCACGACCGCCGCCCAAGCGGTGCCGAGAAATGCGCCGGCAACCAGAACCTGCGTGAGGCTGAACGCCTGCGCCGCCAAGATACAGCCCACAACCTGAGCGATCACGACCGGCCAAGCGATCACGCGCGGCCCGAAACGATCGACCAACCGCCCGGCCGGATAACGCAGTGCGAACGCCGCTAGCGCTCCGGCCGAGAAGATCGCCGCGCCGTTGATGATGCCCCGTTCGTGGAACGTCAATACCGCGAGCGACCCGTTGACGCCCCCCTGCAGCGAACCCGCGATGCTAAACGCCATCGCCGGGAGCCACGCCGTACGCAACAAAATCCGCGCTCCGCCACGCTCCGGACGGATATCGTGTTTGGCCGGAAGCGCAAACGTCAGCGCGCCGCCGGCCAGGGCAACTACGGTCGCCCAAGCATACTGTTCGCGCCCAATTCCGTGCTGCCACAAAACGACGCTGAGCGCCGGCGCGAGCGCGAAGGTCAAGTTTCCGATCATCCCAAGGGTCGCGACCGTCGAGACGGCCCGGCCCTCGGACGCCAGTTCGCCCGCGTACGCGAACTGCGCGGTCATGCATGCGACCACCGCGATGCTGCGAATGCCGAGCACGATTCCCCCGCCAAGCGGCCCATGAACGAAGGCCAGCGCCAGGAGCGCGGCCGAGCCGAGTGCGGTCGCGGCCCGCAGGGTCGCGAGCCGCCCGATCCGGTCGGCCAGCGCCCCGAGCGGCAAACTCGCGACCAGTGCCGTGCACATTCCGGCGCTCATCGCGAGCGCGACCGCCGTGCGCGTCGCGCCGTCCCCTGAAAGCGCCAGCGGCATCGTTCCGACGGGGAGATTGAGCGCGAGGTCAAAGAGAAAAGCCGAGGCGATCAATAGCGCGTACGCCATTTTCTCATAGTATCACGGGCTACATCAAGTGGTTGCGAGCATGTACGCGGCTTGCTACCCTTCACGCGAACGCAGTTCAGAAGGAAGAGGGCAGTGGGAGCACACGAAGCGCAGGCCTATCAGAATCCCGGGACGCCCGAGGAACAGACGCGGCGGAAGTTTCTGGCCAACGCCACGCTCGCACTTGGAGGCGTGATCGGTCTGGTCGTCGCCGTTCCGTGCGCGGCCTCGCTGATTCCGGAGTCGCTCATCAAGCCCGATACCGGCGGAGGCACGTGGACGCCGCTCCCCGACGCCGACATGAAATCGCTCGCGGCGACGACCGACAATCCGGTCAAGATCAGCTTCAGCTTCAAATATCAGGACGCGTATCTTCCGTCGTCCGACGACACGCAGTTCATTTGGGGCGTCAAACTAACGCCCGACCAAGTGGCAAGCTTCCAGACGAAGCGGCCGGACATTTTCGCCAAAGCCGGCGGCAAGGTCGACTATCCGGCCGTTACCATGAGCTTCGTGTTGTTCAGCTCGGTCTGCCCGCACCTCGGTTGCCGTTTCAACTGGGATGCCGACGCGAAGAAGTTCATCTGCCCGTGCCACAATTCGCAGTTCGGGATTCAGGGCGAACACCTGACTGGCCCCGCGCCGCGCGGCCTGGATCCGCTGCCGCTCCGTGAAAAGAACGGCAAAGCCGAGATCACCTGGATTCAGTACAAGTCACAAGAACCGGGCCGCATCATCGTTGCGTACAGCTGAGCGGGAGAGAAGAGTAGCGTGAATCTCATCACTTGGATCGAGCAACGGACCGGGATCGTCAGTCAGATCACCGACTTCTTGACCGAAGACGTGCCCGGCGGCGCGAGCTACTGGTACGTCTTCGGCAGCGCGACGCTCTTTGCGATGGTCTTACAGATCGTTACGGGCATCTTCCTGACGTTCTATTACGCGCCATCGTCGGCGACCGCGTACGAATCGACCAAGTACATCTACCAGCACGTTCCGTTCGGCTCGTTCGTGATCAGCCTGCACTTCTGGGGCTCGACAGCGATGATCGCGCTGCTTTTCATGCACATGCTGCAAGTTCTGATCTGGGGTTCGTACAAAGCGCCGCGCGAGATCATGTGGGTCGTCGGCGTACTGCTCCTGGTCATCACGCTCGTGCTCGGCCTGACCGGTTACCTGCTGCCGTGGGACATGAACGCGTACTTCGCGTCGCAGGTCGCGATCAACATTGCTTCTTCGGTTCCGATCGTGGGCCGAGCGACGCAAGAATTCTTGAGCGGCGGACCCGCGATGGGAACATTGACGATCAACCGCTTCTTCGGCTTGCACGTCTGGTTGATGCCGGCGCTGCTCGTGATGCTCGTCGCCGGGCACCTGGTGATCTTCCGGCACAACGGTTCGGCCGGGCCGCCGGTCGACACCGATCTCAAGAAACTTCCGCAAGGTCGCTTCTGGCCCAACCAGATGTTCATGGACGCCCTCGCGTCGTTCTTGGTCTTCGGCGTCATGGTGGCCCTTGCGATCTTCTCGCCGGTTCCGCTCGACGACAAGGCCGATCCGACGCAGAAATTCATCGCGTACCCGGCCTGGTATTTCTTGGCGTTGTATGGTCTGCTTCGCATCGCCGGAAATCTTCCCGAGGGCGTCGTGCCGATCGCGAACCTGCTCGCGACCGTCGTCATCCCGGGCGGTCTGGTCACGCTCTTGATTCTTCTGCCCTGGCTCGATCGAAATCCAAGCCGCCAACTCTCGCGACGCCCGTGGATCCTCGGCATCACGACGCTTTCGATCATCATCGCCGTCGGGCTCTCGTTGTACAGTCAGATGGCGATCCAAAAAGAGCAACTGGACTCAAAGGGCACCCCAACCGTTGCCTCTCCGGCCCCCGCTACCGGCGGCGTGGCGGCACCGGCAGCCGCAGGGCAAAACGGCGCGCCCGTCTATGCGACCAACTGCGCGAGCTGTCACGGCGCAAGCGGCGCCGGCACGCCCAACGCGATCCCGCCGTTCGCGGGCAATCCCGACATGAACGGCGACGCGACCGGTATCATACACACCGTCCTCTACGGCCGCAGCGACGCGCTCAAAATCGGCGCCACAACCTACAACGGAATGATGCCGCCGTGGAAAGGCCAGTTGAGCAACGCTGACGTTGCCGCAGTCGTCACCTACATTCGCTCGTCGTGGGGCAACAAGGGCTCCGCCGTCACCGCAGCCCAGGTCGCAAAAGTCACGAAGTGACACAAAAAGAGAATCGAGGCCGTGTCCCAGCGGCCTCGATTCTTCTGCGGACGGCGCGCCCATTTGTTTGCGCCGCCAACATTGTCTTTGGCGTTACTTCTGCTTGCGGCGGTTGTGCTTGTCGAAGTAGATCCGTTCCGAGTTGTTGTTCAACTCGTGGTTGAGCTGCGAACGCTCCGCTGACGTGAGCTTGCCGCCGTTGGCCTGAAGGTCGGCCTTGCGCTGGGCGTTGATGCGGTCGAGATCGGTTTCGGTTTGCTTGTACTCACCGAACGTCATCTGGCCGTCCTTGACTCCCGCAGCGATGCGGTCTTGCTGATTCTCGACGCGCTTGCCCACTTCGCCAGCCTGCGCGGGCAGCGATCCGACAACGATGATGCTCGCCGTCAGTGCGCCCAAGAGAAGTTTGCCGATGATTGCTTGCTTGATCATAATCCGAAACCAGTCCTATTCTTTTCGTCCGCAACGTCACGCGGGGCGCAATGGTCTGCGACGACATCCTACCGCAACGCTTCCGAGGACGTCACGCTTTCGACGGATTTCTAAGATGTGCCTAAGCGTGCTCTTAGCGAAGTTTAATCTGCCGCGCTTGCCTGAGCTTTGGGAGGTCGTCACCGTCTTGGGAGCGACCTAGTGTGCACGATATGAACGCGCGTACGACGAAACTCGCGGAGGTCAACGATGACGATTTCGCGTGGATGCTCCAAGGCGAGCCCGCGCTTCGCCGGGGGTTAACGCTGCCGCCCGGAGGCGTCGACACCCCGGAAGTCCTTGCGATCGTGCGGCAGATCGTCGCCCGGATGCACGCGGAGCATTGCCGCGGCGCTTGGATGATGATTTCAGGCGACGAAGTCGTTGGTCTCTGCAGTTACCGGCGCCCGCCCGCGAACGGTGAGGTGGAGATCGGTTATGGGGTCGCGGCGAGCCGGCGCGGCCTCGGGCACGCGACACGCGCGGTTGAGGCGATGTGTGCCGAAGCTATGGCGGCCGGCGTGCGGGTGCTGTGTGCCGATACGGCGATTGCGAATCCGGCCTCCGGTCGCGTTCTCGCGAAGAATGGCTTCGTGAGCGGCGGCACTCGCATCGATCCCGACGACGGCAACGTCGTCATATGGCGAAAAGCGCTTACGTCGGACGCAGCAGCGCGCGAAGATGCTGAGCAACAGCACTCGGCGCTCCCAACATTAGACCGGACCGGGTACCCTCAATAACGATACCGCTGCCTCGGACCCGCGCTTTTCGGTCGAATACTCCGCTCAGCTGGTTTCTGTTCAGCGGAGCGATGCCTGTGAATTGCAACCGGGGCCGTCGAAGAGATAGAGCACGTCGTTGTCGGCGACAGCGACGGTTCGCCGCGCGCGGCCGTACGTTGGGTCGGGGTTCGGGCGCTTGCGCGAGGCAATTACGAAGACACGCTGAGCGTGGCAGACCGCTGCCTCGAGACCGGGGTCGTCGACGATCGCAACCGGTGGTCGCGTGTAAAACAAGAGCGCGTTCCCGCCCGAGACGCCGCGAATTGCGACCACATCTCCGGGCCGGCGCAGCGCTTCGATCTGCGCGGCGAGCGGCGGGATCGGCTTGAACCGTTCGGCCTGCGGCTCCGCGACGACGGCGATGATCAGCAACGCCGCGAGACTCGTCGCGCCGAGGGCGAAAGCGCCGAGCCAAGCTGTCCGCTTCTGCAGTAACAGGATGAAACAGCACGCCGAGCCGACGAGGATCGCGAGGCCTGTGCCGACCATCGCGCCGCGTAGCGCGAGCAGGTCGAGCGTCAGTTTGTTGTCGTGCGAAAAAATTCCGACGGCGAGGCCGACGCCGAGGATCGTGAGCGGCACGACCGCCGTCCAAGCGAGCGCCGCGCGCCGGTCATCGCGCACGACGATCGCGTCGAACCACAACGCGACCAGGATCGCGAGCGCGGGAAGTTCGAGCGCGATGTAGTTCGGCAGTTTCGTCTGCGCAAAACTAAAGAAGAGCAGCGGGACGATCGCCCAGGCCAATGCGAACCGCGCCAAACTTCCGTCGTTCGAATCCCGCGCGGTTCGAAACGCACCGAGCGTCGCGGGCACCAAGAACGCGAACCATGGGAACGTACCCAAGATGAGGACGGGCAGATAGTACCAAAATGGCCCGCTTTGGTTTTCGATCGTGCCCAGGTAGCGTCCGACCGTATAGTGACCGACCAGTTCGCCGAATGCGGTCGCGCCGGCCGAAGCATAGAGTGCGATCGCCCAGGGTGCAACGATCGCCGCGAACAGCGCGAGGCCGAGGATCCAACGCGGCGCGCTCGGTGCGACGATGCGCCGGCCTACGCGCCGATCCCAGATTGCCCACGTGACGATCACGAGCCCGCTGATCAAGACCGCGACGGGTCCCTTCGCCAGGACACCGAGCGCGAGCGCGATCCAGCCGACGAACCACCAGCGTGCGCCGCCGGTGCGTAGCGCGGCAAACCACGAGAGCGCGGCGATCGCGACCGCGAGGTCGAGGAGCGCGTCCATGATCGCGAGCCGGCCGACGATCGCCTGCATCAACGAGGTCGAGAGGACGACCGTCGCGAGCAGCGCTGCGCGCGCGTTCGCCAAGCGCGCGACGACATAGCCGACCGCACCGGCCATGGTAATGGTCGCCAACGCCGAGGGCAGACGCATCGCGAACTCGTTGACGCCGAAGAGGCGGGCGAACGTGGCCGCGATCCAAAAGTAGAGTGGGGGCTGAACGAACCACGGAAGCCCGTTGTGGTGCAAGACGATCGGGTCATGGTAGATGAGGATTTCGCGCGCGACCTCGCCGTACGCGGTCTCGCTGTTATCCCAAAGCGTTCCGATACCGAGGCCCGGCAAGGTCGCAATCGCAGCTACCATCGCACCGACCAGCGCGGCTCGCCACGACGCTGACGCCCAATTCACGTCTGGGAGGTTGGCAACGAGGCGAAAATCTCCCGCGCCGTGGAAGAGGGGGAGTCTATGGAAAGCGACGAGCGCGGCGCGGCTCCCTATGCGGTGGCGCTCGATCTGCGCGGATGGCCGGTCGTGGTCGTCGGCGGCGGCAGCGTCGCCGAGCGTAAGGTTCGCGGGCTCACCGAAGCGGGCGCGCAGGTGACCGTCGTGGCGCCCAGCATCGGCGACGCGTTATGCGAGGCTGCCCAGCGTGGCGAGCTACACACGATCGAGCGGGCCTTCGAGCCCGGCGATTTGGCCGGCGCGCGTTTGGCGTTCGCGCTGACCGCCGACGACGCGGTCAACGCTTCGGTCGTTGCGGCCGCACGCGCGCAAGGCGTCCTCGTCAACGATGCGGGCGCCAACGCGCGCGGCGATTTCGCCAACGCCCTCGCCTATCGCGTCGGCTCGCTGACGTTCACGGTCGATACCGGCGGCGTGTCGCCGGCGTTCGCGGTGCGTCTACGCGACGAACTTCGCGAACGATTCGACGAACGCTATGCGCGCGCGGCACTCACGCTCGGCCGCGCCCGCACGTACGTCACCGCCGTCGTTCCGCCCACATTGCGCGGGCGCGTGATGGGCGCGCTCGCAGCGCTCGAGATCGACGCGCTGGCCGCCATGAATCCCGGCGTCGTCGAGAACGAAGTCGAGCGCATCGCCGCCGCGATCCTCGGATCGGTCCCCGGAACCGAACCGTACGCGCAACTTATCGCGGCGACGCGCGCCAGTGCGCTCGCGATGTGGCAGGCACGCTATGCGATCGCGAAGCTCGCGACCGCCGGACTCGTATCGACGGTTCTGCAAGTGACGACCCAAGGCGACCGCGTGCAAGATCGCGCGCTCACCGCACTCGGCAGCGATAATGTCTTCGTCACCGAACTCGAATCGGCGTTGCGCGAGCGGCGCGCCGATTACGCCATCCATTCCTGCAAAGATTTGCCGAGTATGCTGCCTGCGGATATGTGTCTAGCCGCGATCGGTGCGCGTCAGGATGCGCGCGACGTTTTCTGCTCGGAACGTTACACATCGTTTGAAGCGCTGCCGCCGGGGGCGATCGTCGGCACGTCGAGCCCCCGCCGCCACGCCCAACTGCAGGCCTTGCGCCCTGACCTCACGTTCGCGACAATTCGCGGCAATGTCGACACGCGCTTGCGCAAACTGCGCGACGGCGATTACGATGCGATCGTCCTCGCCGCAGCGGGACTCGAGCGCCTCGGGCTGCGCGCGTCGCACACGGTCCCGTTCGATCCGCACGCCGTCGTGCCCGCGGCCGGACAGGGCGCGCTCGCCATCGAGGTGCGCGCCGAGGACGAGACGCTGGCGGCGCGCATCCATGCCGCCTTCACGGACCGGGCTACCGAACTCGCAGTCTCTGCCGAGCGAGCATTTCTGCGTACGCTGCGCGCCGGATGTCAGGCGCCGGTCGGCGCGTACGCCACGCTCGAAGGCGAGATGCTGACGCTCGACGGCGCAATCGCCGCGCTCGATGGTTCGCGCATCGTGCGCGGTGCACTGACGCAGCCCGTTCGCGACACGAGCGACGCGGAGAAGCTCGGCGGCGATTTGGGCCGGCGTCTGCTGGCGGAGGGCGGCGCCGAGTTGCTCGCGCACTCCGAAGATCGCGGACCGCTCTCGGGGCAGCTCTTCCTCTTACCGCGCACGCAAGATCGTCCCAGCCGTATCGCGCCCGCACTGCGAGGGGCCGGCGCCGAAGTGCTCGAGGCCGCCGACAGCTCGCAAGCCACGGACGCGCTCGGCGCGCGAATCCCCGATGCACTGCTCTTTCCTTCGAGCGGCTCGGTCGCCGCGATCGCCGAGTACCTTGCCCGTTTGCGCGCCGGCGGCTCCAGCCCGGTGGTCGCGGCGATGGGCCCGGCGACGAGCGCCGCCGCGCGAGCGGCCGGCTTCGAGCCCGACGTCGTCGCAGATGAGGCCAACGTCGCGGCTTTCGTGCAGAGCGTGACGCAATGGATGCTGAAGGTAAGGGAATGAGCCTCACGGAGCTGTTCCGGCCACGCACCACCGTCGACCTATCGAAGCGCCCCCGCCGCCTGCGCGGGAGCGCGGCGATGCGCGATCTCGTGCGCGAACATACGGTGCGTATCTCGAGTTTGGTGCAACCGCTCTTCGTTGCGGACGAAGGCCAGACCAAAGGCGAGATCCCGAGCATGCCCGGCATCTACCGCTATTCGGTCGATGCCGCCGCAAGCGAGACACGCGAACTGCAAGCACTCGGCATCCGCGCCGTGCTGCTCTTCGGAGTTCCGGATTTCAAAGACGCGGTCGCCTCCTCGGCGCACGATCCGCACGGCGTGGTACAGCGTGCGATTCGCGCGATCAAGGCGGCCGTGCCCGAGATGCTGGTCGTCGCCGATCTCTGCAACTGCGAATATACCGATCACGGGCACTGCGGCATTCTCGACGAACGTGGCGATGTCGACAACGACGCTACCCTCGAGGTGCTCGGGCGTACGGCGCTCTCGTATGCGGAGGCGGGTGTCGACGTGATCGCACCGTCGGATATGATGGACGGTCGCGTCGCCTATCTGCGCGCAACGCTCGATGCTTCGGGATACCCCGCGTTGCCGATCATGTCGTACGCCGTGAAGTTCGCATCGGCATTCTACGGACCGTTTCGTGAAGCCGTCGATTCGATGCCGCAATTCGGCGACCGGCGCACCTATCAAATGGATCCGCCCAACGGACGCGAGGCGGTGCGCGAAGCGCTGCTCGATATCGACGAAGGCGCCGATATCGTCATGGTCAAGCCGGCGATGGCATACTTGGATCTGATCCGTGCAGTGAGCGAAGTCTCCGAAGTTCCCGTTGCGTGCTACAACGTCAGCGGCGAATACGCGATGGTCAAAGCGGCCGCGCTCAACGGTTGGATCGACGAAGAGCGCATTGTCGACGAACTGCTCGTCGCGTTCGTTCGCGCCGGCGCCGACATCATCATCACGTACTTCGCCAAGTCGCACGCCCAACGCCACCAGCGGTGAGCGAGCTGCACGCAAGCGGCGTCGGCGTACTCATTTTGGGCGGCGGCGAAGCGTCCCGCTTGCCGGGAAAGCTCGAATTGAACGCCGGCGAGTTGCCCATGCTGGCGCGCGTCTACCGCAACGTCGCGCGCGAGGAGACCTGGATCGCGGGCAAAGGCTCGTTTCCGCGCGCGCTCGATGCGCTCGTGCCGGCGCCCGTCGCAGTTGACCGCTGGAGCTTGCGCGGACCGCTGGCCGGCTTGTTGACGACGATGGCGCGCATGCGGGCGCGCTGGGTCTTCGCGATCGCCGGCGACGCGCCGCTGATCGAGGCGAGCTTCGTCGACCGTCTAGCCGCGTTGCGCGAGCCCGGCGACGAAGCCATCGTCCCGGTGCACGAACTCGAGGGAAAGACGCAGTACGAGCCGCTGGCCGCACTTTACGACCGGCTTGCATTCCTGCGCGAAGGTTTTCCCATTCTGCGCAGCGGCCGCGGAGCGCTGCGCATGGTGCTCGATCGCATGCGCACGCATCTCGTTCCGATCGACGACTCGCGCATCTTCACCAACGTCAACACCCCCGCCGACTACACCGCGCTGCGCGCGCTCTTGGATCAGGAGCGCCGATGATCGAACGCAGCCTCGCCGCGTACGCGCGGGCGAAGCACCTGATTCCCGGCGGGGTCAATTCGCCGGTCCGAGCCTTCAAGGCCGTGGGCGGCACGCCGCTCTTCGTGCGCAGCGCACAGGGCTGCACCATGACCGATATCGACGGCAACACCTACGTCGACTATGTGATGTCGTGGGGCCCGCTGATTCTCGGCCACGCGCACCCGGTCGTAGTGAAAGCCGTGCAGGCGGCGGCGGCGCGCGGTACTTCGTACGGTGCGCCGACCGAAGCCGAGAGCGATCTGGCCGAACTCGTCTGCGCCATGGTCCCTTCGATCGAACGCGTTCGCTTTTGTTCGAGCGGCACCGAAGCGACGATGAGCGCGCTGCGCTTGGCGCGCGCCTTCACCAATCGCGATAAGGTCGTCAAGTTCGCGGGTTGCTATCACGGACATGGCGATGCGTTCTTGATCTCCGCCGGCAGCGGAGCGCTGACGATGGGTGCCCCCGATTCGCCCGGTATAACGGAAGGCACCGCGCGCGATACGATCGCGCTACCCTACAACGATCTCGACACGTTGCGCGCGGCCTTTGTAGCGCACCCGCGCGAGATTGCCTGCGTCATCGTCGAGCCGTATGCCGGCAACATGGGTCTGGTCGTACCGAAGCCCGGATATTTGGCAGGCCTGCGCGAGTTGACGCAAGCCCATGGCGCGCTCTTGATCTTCGACGAAGTGATGACCGGCTTTCGCGTGGCGCCGGGCGGCGTGCAAGCGCGCGAAGAGATCGTGCCCGACATGACGACGCTCGGAAAGATCATCGGCGGCGGCGTGCCGGTCGGCGCTTTCGGCGGGCGCGCCGAGATCATGGAGCAACTCTCACCGCTCGGCACCGTCTATCAGGCCGGAACGCTCTCCGGGAATCCGCTGGCGATGGCCGCCGGCATTGCAACGCTGCGGGCGCTCGCCGAGCCCGGCACCTACGAACGCCTGGAGCGTTCGGCCGCCCGGTTGATGGAGGGCCTCGACGTCACATTCGCGCGCCACGGCATCGCGCATCAGGCGAATCATCGTGGCTCGATGTTCGGATTGTTCTTTACCGCGTCGGCCGTGACCGATCTGACAAGCGCCAAGACCTCGGACACCTCATACTACGCCAAGTTCTTTCATGCGATGCTGGAGCGCGGTGTCTATCTCGCGCCGTCGCAGTTCGAGGCGGGCTTCGTGAGCACCGCGCACACCGATATCGCGATCGACGATACGATCGCCGCCGCCGACGACGCGATCCGCGCAATCCACGCCGCAGCCTAAACGCATCTCAAATCTCGCCCGTTTCAGCATGTGAAACAGGATTGTGCGCTGTCATAATTTGAAACATGCTGCCTTGCGCACAAGGGTGGAGTAGACAGAGTAATGACAGACGTTCAGCATTGGGTGCGATTCGAGCACCAGGGAAACACCGGTTTCGGGACGCTCCGCGACGATACGATCGCGGTCTTTGAAGGCGCGATCTTTGCGAAGCCAACGGCAACCTCGCGAACGCTCGCGCTCGATGCCGTCAAACTACTGACGCCTACCCAGCCGAGTAAAATGATCGGCTTGGTGAACAATTTCCGCGCGCTACTCACGAAGTTGAACGTCGCCGTTCCCCAAGAGCCGCTCTACTTCTTGAAAGCGCAGAGCGCATTCTTGGCCGCCGGCGAGATCATCGAACAGCCGCTCCACTACGCGGGACGCGTCGTCTTTGAAGGCGAGCTCGGCATCGTCATCGGCAAGCGTTGCAAGAACGTCGACGATGCTTCAGCGCTGGATTACGTCTTCGGCTACACGTGCGTCAACGACGTCACGGGATTCGACGTCCTCAATAAGGATCCGCAGTTCGCGCAGTGGACGCGCTCCAAGAGTTACGACACGTTCGGCGTCTTCGGTCCGGTCATCGCGACCGGACTCGATCCCACGCAACTCACGATTCGCACGATCCTCAACGGCGACGAACGCCAAAACTATCCGATCTCCGACATGGTCTTCCAACCGGCGCAACTCGTCAGCTTGCTCTCTCGCGATATGACGCTCTTGCCGGGCGACGTGATCGCCTGCGGCACGTCGGTCGGCGCCGGAAAGATGAATCCCGGCAGCACGATCGAGATCGCGATCGAAGGCATCGGCTCGTTGCGCAATCGCTACGAAGGCGTCACGGCTGCGGCCGCTCTATGAAGATCGCCATCATCGGCGCCGGCGCCATCGGCGGCATGCTCGGCGCCAAACTTTCGATCGCGGGCGAAGACGTGACGTTCGTCGAGCTCAACGTCGCGCACGCCGGCGCGATCGCGCGCGATGGGTTGAAGATCGTGTCGCACGACGGAAGCGAAGAGGTCGTCGCGCGCGACGTAAAAGTGACCGCCGATATCGCGGCTCCAGGCCCGCAAGACCTGGTCGTGGTCGCCGTCAAGGCGCAGCAGATTCCGGCGGTCGCCGCCACGCTGAAACCGCTGCTCGGACCGAAGACGATGGTGATGACCGTGCAGAACGGCATCCCCTGGTGGTACTTCTATAAACTGCAAGGCGAATTCGAGGGTCGCCGCATCGAATCGATCGATCCGGGCGGCGCAATCGATGCGAACATCGAGCGCGACCGCATCGTCGGCTGCGTCGTCTATCCCGCGGGCGAAGTGATCGCACCCGGCGTCATCAAGCACGTCGAGGGCGANNAACCTCTCGTTCAATCCGATCAGCGCGCTGACGCACGCCACCTTGGCCGGTATGGCGCGCTTCCCGCTCTCGCGCGACTTGGTCGCCAACATGATGGGCGAGGCCCAAGCGATCGCCGGGAAGCTCGGCGTCACATTCCGGCACACGATCGAGAAACGCATCGTCGGCGCCGAGAGCGTCGGCGAGCATAAGACCTCGATGCTGCAGGATGTCGAAGCCGGTCGCGGCTTAGAAATCGAAGCGCTGGTCGGCTCGGTCGTCGAGCTGGGCCGGCTGACGGAGACTCCGACCCCTTACATCGACGCGGTCTACGCCTGCGCCAAACTGCTCGACAAGGTGATGACCGAGGGCGGCGTGGCCTTCCCGCCGGTCCCGAAGGGCGCTGCCGAACGGGCCCTCGCACCCGCGACCGCGTACGTGTAACTCTTACGCTAGCCCGCTCCGCGGCGTTGTGGTATTGGTTGAAACGATGAGATTCCAGGCGCTTCCCCCGTCCCCCGAAGGGCGTTGCCCGTGCCGCTAGTCTGCTTGGGTCTATCGCACCATACGGCACCCGTCGACGTGCGCGAACGACACGCGTTCCCGGCTGCGAAAATGGGCGAAGCCTTGGTCGCGTTGCGCGACTACGAGGCGGTCCACGAGGCCGCGATGCTCTCGACCTGCGGCCGGCTCGAGATCTATGCCGAGATCGAAGACTATGAGGCCGGCGTCGAGCAGATCAAGAGTTTTTTGCACAACTTCCGGCACGGCGACGTCACCCACGACATGTCGTCGTATATGTACACCTTGCTCGGCGCGCAAGCGATCGAGCATCTCTTCCGCGTTGCGACCGGTCTCGATTCGATGCTGATCGGCGAGGCCGAGATCCTGGCGCAGGTCAAAGATGCATATATCCAAGCACAACGCGCGCGTTCGCTCGGAAAGAGCCTGCACGCGCTCTTTCGCGAAGCGCTCAACGCCGGCAAGGCGGCCCGCTCGCAGACGCAGATCGGCAGTCAGTCGACAAGCGTCGCGAGCGCGGCGATCGAACTGGCGAAACGGCGCCTGGGCACACTCGCCGGAAAGACCGTGCTGGTCGTCGGCGCCGGCAAGATGGGATCGCTCGCCGCCAAGCGGTTGCGCAGCGAAGGTTGCGCCGAACTGCTGATCGCCAATCGTTCGAACGTGAAGGCGCGCCAGGTCGCCGAACGTCTCGAGGGAGCTGAAGCCATCGAGATGCCCGGTTTGATCGACGCGCTCAAGCGCGCCGATATCGTCCTCACCTCGACCGGCGCTTCGCACTTCGTGCTCTCGCCCGGCAACATCGCCGAAGCGATGCTGGCGCGGCCGGAACGGCCGATGTTCCTCGTCGATATCGCGGTCCCGCGCGACGTCGATCCCGACGTTGCGAACCTCCCTAACGTCGCCCTGGCCGATATCGACGCGCTCAAGGATATCGTCGACATCACGCTCGAGCAGCGTCGTGAGTCGATTCCGCTCGTCGAAGAGATCATCGCCGAGCACGTCCAGCGGCATACGCATTGGTATCAGTCACGGATCGCGATACCGGCCGTCGCCTCGCTCGTTCAGAAAGCCGAATCGATCCGCGAAGCGGAGATCGAGCGGCTGTTCGCGCGCTGTCCCGAGTTGAGCGAGCGCGAGCGCATGCTGATCACGGGCGCGTCACTGACGATCATCTCGCGGCTCTTGCACAACGTCGTGACCAAGCTCCGGCAACGCGCGAGCAGCGATCGTGACGAGGCGCTTTCGCTGGCCGAGACGCTCGACGACCTCTTCGATCTCCGCCCCCGCGAGTGATGAACCCCGCGCGGGGGAAGGTCTATCTGGTCGGCGCGGGCCCGGGTGATCCGGGCCTGTTGACGCTCAAGGCCGCTCGCGCGATCGCGAACTGCGATGTGCTCGTCTACGATTACCTCGCCGCGGCGCCGATCGTGGCGCTCGCGCCGAGCGACTGCGAAAAGATTTACGTCGGCAAGAAAGCCGGCGCTCACACGATGCCGCAAGACGAGATCGGCGCGCTCCTCGTGCGCCTCGGGCGCGAAGGCAAGCGGGTCGTGCGTCTCAAGGGCGGGGACGTCTTCGTCTTTGCGCGCGGCGCCGAAGAGGCTGAGGAGTTGCACGCGGCCGGCATCCCGTTCGAGATCGTGCCCGGCATTTCGTCGGCGCTCGCCGCGCCGGCCTATGCCGGCATTCCGCTGACGCATCGCGCGCACAACACATCGTTCACGGTTGCAACCGGACACGAAGATCCGCTCAAGGGCGCGTCGTCGCTCGACTTCGCCAAGCTTGCGAATCCGGCGCAGACGCTCGTCTTCCTGATGGCGATGGGCAACCTGGCCGGAATCGTCGCCCAGTTGCGGCAGCATGGCTTGCCCGGCGCGCTGCCCGTCGCGATCGTGCGCGAAGGCACGAAGCCGCAACAAGAGACGCTGGTCGCCACGCTCGACACGATCGTCTCCGAGGTCGAGCGTACCAACTTCGCGGCGCCCGCGATCGTCGTGATCGGCGAGGTCGTGCGCGAACGCGAGCGCCTGCGCTGGTTCGATACCGGGCCGCTCTTCGGCAAGAAAGTCTTGGTCACGCGCCCGCGCGCAAGCGCCGACGAATTCGCCGCCAAACTCTGGGAGATCGGCGCCGAACCGATCGTGGCGCCGACGATAGAGATCGGACCGCCCGACGACGATGCCTCGGCCGAGATCGCGATGCGCGAGATCCGCATCTTTCACTGGATTGCGTTCACGAGCGTCAACGGCGTCGAGTCGTTCTTCGACCGGCTGCGAAGCGTGGGCCGCGACGCGCGCGCCTTCGGCGATGCGGCGGTCGCTGCGATCGGCCCGAAGACCTCGGAACGGCTGCTCGCGCACGGCGTGCGTGCCGACTTCGTGCCGGCGCAATACGTCAGCGAAGAAGTCGCCGCCGGGATGCTCGAGCGCACTGAACCGGGCCAACGCATTCTGCTCTACACCGCCCAGGATGCCCGCGATGCGCTGCCGGAGGCCCTCCGTGCGGAAGGGCGTCGCGTCGACGTCGTCGCCGCCTACAAGACGAACGCGGTGCACGACCCGGAGATCGCCGAGCGCGCCGCTGAGGCCGACGTGTGGACGTTCACCAGCGCCAGCGCTGCGCGTTCGTTCGTCGAGAACGTCCCCGGCGCCGCGCAGCTCGCGACGACGCGAACCGTCGCCTGCATCGGCCCGGTCACCGCCGAAGCGGTGCGCGCCTGCGGCCTGCCCGTGCACGTAACGGCCGAGGAGTACACCGTCGACGGCTTGATCGAAGCGCTCGAAAGAACCGCGTCTCCGGCAGGCTGATTCATGCGCCTGACGCTTGCGCCGCTCACTAACTTCGACATCGGCCTGGTCGCCGCGGTCCTCGTATCGTTCGCAGCCTATCGCGCGCGAGCGCTCGACGGCTCGGGCGCACTGGCCGCGTTCTTCGTCGGCACCGCAACGTTTGGCGGACTCGACCTAGCCGGAGCCGCGATTCTGCTGGCGTTCTTTTTGAGTTCGGTCGCACTCTCGCGTGTAGGGAGAGCCGTGAAGCGGGAGCGCCTGCGCGACATCGGCAAAACCGGCGCGCGCGATGCCGCGCAAGTGATCGCCAACGGTGGCGTCGCCGCAGTTTGCGCGGTACTCGTGCTGCGCGGCGATACGCGCTACGCGGCTGCCTTCGCCGGAGCGTTCGCGGCCGCGACCGCCGATACGTGGGGGACCGAGATCGGCGCGCTGGTAGGCGCGACACCGCGTTCGATTCTCACGTGGCGGCCCGTTGCAATCGGCTTATCGGGCGGCGTGACCCTTGCCGGTACGCTCGCCGAATTCGCCGGCGCGCTCTTCATCGGGGCGATCGCCTTTCACTTCGATCTGCCGTTCTGGCCGATCGTGGCCGGCGGCGTGACGGGTGCGCTCGTCGATTCGGTGCTCGGCGCCTCGTTGCAGTCGTTGCGCTGGTGTCCGCAGTGCCGGCGCCCATGCGAACTCGAACCGCACGTTTGCGGCGCGAACACGACGCAGTTGCGCGGCCTGTCTTGGATCGGCAACGACGCCGTCAATCTAGCCGCGACGGCCTGCGGTGCCGCAGTCGCCTTCGCGCTCGCGCGCTAGCTCGCTGCGGTTTTGGCTTGGCCGTACCTCTTATCGAGGTACGGGATCATCTCGTCGTCGTCATCGAGCACGGTGCCGCCATCGATGAGAACCGGAATGCTCGTTTGGCCGGAGGCCGCTTTCACTTCGTCGCGCTCGGAATGCGAACGCGGCACGTTGATGCACTTGTAATCGAGCAGCAGATCGGTCAACTTCGAACGAACGCGCGCGCAGTAGGGGCACCATTCGGCCTGGTAAAGTACGATCTCGGTCGGGCGTCCCATCGCGTTCCTTTCGGGCATGTGGGCAGGGAGAATTCACGTTCCCTAAAGCGCCGCAGACCGGCGGAAGGTTGCGCTTAGCAGAGGTCCGGCTCGCCGGCGCGGCTAACGTTGAGCGTCCATAAAGCGCGGAGTGGACCTTATGTCGCAGTCGCGAGCAGAGCGGTTTTCCCTCAAATACGCGCTCGGTCTTTCGGCCGTGCTTCATTTTCTGCTTGCCCCGCTCTTTCTGATTTCAGCGGCGCTGTTGATCGGCGTCGGTCAATCGCTTCAATCGCCAAGCTCGCCGAGCGCCGAGCAAGCGTCCGTGTCGACGATCACGGTCGAGCACCGGCCGCAGCCAAGCGTAGCGCGACACGTGGCGCCTGCCAAGAGTGAGCTTGCCAGCACGCTCCAGCGCGCGCTTGCGCGCACCGTCGCACACACCGTCGCGCACGTTCCCGCCCCAACGGCTCCGACGACGCACGCGCAAGCGTTCGTGCGCGCCGCGACGCGCGAAGCGCGAACCATCGCGCGAGCGAGCGGCGCCGCACTTGGTGCGGTGCGCGATTTTGTCGGGCCTCAGCCCGCAGTAGCTGCGACCCTCGAACCGCGCGCGGCGACCGTCATCGCGGTGGCGGCGCCGCCCTCGCCCGCATCGACGGCCGCGATCGTGCTGACTTCGGTGCAACCGGCCTTAGGCCGGGACGGACCGAACGGCGGTTGGGGACAGAACTTCGAGAAGCCGCTGGTTGCCGACGAGAGCGCACTCGCCGACTTGCGCTCGAAATATCACGCCTCGGCAACGATCAGCGTGGTCGTCGACGAGAACGGCCACGCCATCAAAATCTACATTCCCGACTCACTCTCGAGCGACGCTCGCAGCGAGATCGAAAGGCGGCTGATCGCCTTGCGTTACGTGCCGGCCGAATGTAACGGCCTGCGCTGCCAGGCGACGCTCCAAATCCTCATCTAGAACACCGGCGGCTCTAGTGCCCCTTGGGCGCCGCGCGATGATGTGAGGGATGATGCGTCGCGGCTTGCGCAATGTTGCTGTGATACGGGCGCAACATGGAATAGCCGTATGCGCTCCCGCCACCGGCGCCGATCGCCAGCATGAACAGCGCGATCGTGCTGAGCCAGCTCGGACCGCGTTTCTTCGCGCCGGCATTGGCCTGCGGCGACGCCGCTCCGCAGCCCGGACAAAATAGCGAGCCATCCGGAATACGGCGGCGACACTTTTGGCAGTTCATACGCATCCATAATGCGCGAAGCGCGCAACGCAAGCGAGTGACGGGGCTCACTCGGTCAGAGAATCGTCTTCCCGAGAGCCGAGAGAATCAGTTCGACGGCGAGCTCGGCGGTTCGATTCCGTTCGTCGAAGATCGGGTTGATTTCAGTGATCTCGAGCGAGCCGAGGACGCCGGCGCCCGCGATCGACTCCATCGCCAGATGCGCCTCCCGATACGTCAAGCCGCCGCGCACGGGTGTGCCGACACCGGGCGCCTCGCTCGGATCGATGCCGTCCATATCAAAGGAGACGTGGACCGACCCGGGCTCGCTCCCCACGACCTGGAGCGCTTCCTCGATCACGCGCTCCATCCCGAGCCGGTCGATATCGCTCATCGAAAAGGCGCGCACGCTCAACTCCGCGATGCGTTTGCGCTCGCCGGCATCGACGTCGCGCAAACCGATCAGCGCGGTCCGTTCGGGAACGATGCTGCGCTCCTCGAGCGCGATCGAAACCGGCATGCCGTGCACGTTTCCGGTCGGCGAGGTCAACGGCGTGTTGATATCGCCGTGCGCGTCGAACCAGAGCAAGCCGGGCGCGCGGCCGCGCGCGTTCTTGACGCCGGCGAGCGTTCCGATCGCGATCGAATGATCGCCGCCCAACACGAGCGGGAAACCACCCTTGCGCATCGCCTCTTCTACCAGCCGCGACAATTCGGTGCAGACGCCGAGAATGATCGGGAGAAACTTCGCGTTTTTGACTTCCAGCGCGGCGTGCGATTCGGCGATCGGGACCGGTATGTTTCCGTGGTCGACGTAGTGCGTTACGCCCAAGGCCGTAAGGCTCTCGCGCAGCCGCGCGTAGCGAATCGCCGAGGGTCCCATGTCGACGCCGCGCCGGTCGGCGCCGAGGTCCATCGGTACGCCGATCACATCGACCCGCTCGGGCACGCGGCGCTTAGGCACGATACTTCGGCCGAACGTGTAACATCAGCACGCGTAGGATCGCTGCGATCGGAACGGCCAGAAACATGCCACCTATGCCGCCGAGTTCGCCGCCGATCAAGATTGCGATGATAACGAAGAGCGGGCTCAACCCGACGCTCTCGCTCACGATGCGCGGCGCGATGAAGTGTCCCTCGGCCTGAAAGATCAACGCAAAGATCACGGCAACGAGCAATGCGTGTTGCCAGCCGTCGCTGAAAAACGCGATCGCCGTGGCGGGAACGAACGCCACGACCGCGCCGACGTACGGAATAACATCGAGCAGACCGGCGGCGACGCCGATCAGCACGGCGTACTTGACATGTAAGATAAGTAGCGCGATCGTGATCGCGGTTCCGATCGTCGCGCCGACCAGCAGTTGACCGCGGATGAAGCCGCCGAGCACGCCGTCCAAATCCTTCATGACCGCGAGCGCTTTGGGCCGCGCTCGCGGCGGGAAGAAAGCGATGAAACCCTCCACGAGCGCGGGAGCTTCCATAATCAGGTAGACCGAAAGGACCGGAATAACGACCAACGTCGCGAGCACCGAGACCGTCGACAATACGAGCGAGAGCACGCGCGACGCAGCTTGACCACCGTACTGTTGCGCCAATGTCACGAGCTGAGCCGGAAGAGCCGCAATGTAAACACGCAAACTTGACGGCAACCGCGCGATCAGCGGGTTGTCGGGATCGGCCAGCGACGCTTGAGCGTTTTGTACGAAGCCCGGCGTCGCTTTCACGAGCGACTGTGAATCGCTCGCGATCGCAGGCACGACGACGGCCAGGCCGAACCCGACGATCACCGCGATCGCGAGATAGACGATCAGGATCGACCAGATGAGCGGAAGTCTCGCATGGAGCCTGCGCACGAACGGATAGATGACGTAGGTGAAAAAGACGGCTCCGATGAGAATGATCGCGACCGAACGAACTCGCCCGATGAAATCGAGCGCGCCATAGAGGACGATCGCCGAGATCGCGATCAGCACTACGATCTTTAGCCCGAGCGTGACCCGCCGTTCGAAGCGCGAGAACCGCGGTAGCTTACGTTTCTCGGGCGTATTCATCGCACAGACGTACCATGCGGAGCGGCAGGCTTCCCCCGCTCGCGTTCCGTAGTTCGCTGCCCTATGATGCAGCTCGGCATGCGCGGATGCCTTAAGCCGGCCGCGATCCTTCTTATTTCGACCCTCGCGCTCGGCGCGTGCTCCGGCGGCAGTTCGGGCAGCGGCTCGGGCGGCTCGCCGGCCAAAGGCGGCCTTCGCCTCGCAATGGTCACCGACGTCGGCGGCCTGGGCGACAAGTCGTTCAACGACTCCGCCTACGCCGGGCTCAAGAAAGCCAAAGCCGATCTCGGCGCCGATATCGAGGTGCTCGAGTCGAAATCCGCAGCCGACTATCAGCCCAATCTCACGGTGCTCGCCGACGGCGGCTACGACGACATCTTCGCGATCGGTTTCTTGATGAACAAAGACCTCGCGCAGGTCGCCAAAAACCACCCGCAGGGGCACTTCGCGATCGTCGACGCCGTCGTCGATCTGCCCAACGTCACGTCGATCACCTTTCGCGAGCAAGACGCTTCATTTCTGGCGGGTGCGCTCGCCGCGCGCGTCAGCAAGACGAAGATGATCGGCTTCTTAGGCGGCTTGGATATCCCGTTGCTGCGAAAGTTCGAAGCCGGTTTCTCGGCCGGCGCACATCAGGTCGATCCGAGCGTGAAAGTCGAAGTCAAGTACGTGGGCTCATTCGAAGACGTCGCATCGGGGAAAGAACTGGCGAGCGTGCTCCTCAATGACCACGTCGACGTCATCTACGTCGCCGCGGGCAAGTCGGGTCTCGGCGCGATCGGCGCGATCCGCGATACGCCCAACGTCTATGCGATCGGCGTCGACTCGGATCAAGATGATCTCGCGAAAGGCAAGATTCTAACGAGCGTGCTCAAACGCGTCGACGTCGCGGTCTTCCACGTCGCGCAAGACGCAAAGAACAAGAAAAAGCCGAGCGGCCACCTCGAGCTCGGCCTCAAGGATGACGGCGTCGGCCTCACCGAGTTCCAGTACACGCGAGCGATCATCGGCGCCAAGACGATCGCCGAGGTCGGAAGACTGCGCCAAGCGATCATCGCCGGGAAGATCACGCCGCCGCAGACGCGCGAGGAACTCCAGAATTACAAACCCGTCAAGCTCTGACGAGCGGACGGCGGCGCTCGAACTCCGGGACGTCTCCAAGACGTACCCGGGGGACGTGCGCGCGGTACAAGGCGTCGATCTGGATGTCTTTCCGGGAGAGATTCACGCGCTGTGCGGTGAGAACGGCGCCGGCAAGACGACCCTCGCCTCGATCGCCGCGGGGAAACTCAAAGCCTCGGGCGGCACCGTCATCGCGCGCGGCGTCGTCGGGCTCGTCCACCAGCACTTCGAACTGGTCGACCGTCTGCGCGTCTGGGAGAACGTCGTGCTCGGCCACGAGCCGCAGCGCGGCGCGACGCTCGATCGCGAAGCCGCGCGCGAACGCGTCAACAGGCTTTCAAAGGAATACGGGCTCGCGGTCGACCCCGATGCGGTCATCGAGACCTTGCCGGTCGGCATCGCGCAGCGCGTCGAACTGCTGCGCGAGTTAGCTCGCGATCCGGCGGTGCTCATCCTGGACGAGCCGACCGCGGTGCTGGCCCCGGTCGAGATCGACGCGCTCTTCGCCACCGTCCGTGCGCTGGCCGCGCGCGGGACGGCAGTCCTGATCATCACGCACAAACTTCAAGAAGTCGTCTCGCACACGTCGCGCATCACCGTGATGCGCGCGGGCAAGGTCGTCGCGCGGCTCGCCACGGCCGATACCAACGTCGATGCGATCGCGCGTGCCATGGTCGGCGGCGAGTTGCCCGAACTCGCGGCGCGCCGCGAAACGATTCCGGCGCCTGTATTTTCGATGCACGAGATCAGCGCCGGCGAAAGCTCGCTCGCGGTTCGCTCGGCCGCGCTCGAAGTTCGCGGCGGCGAGATCGTCGGCATCGCCGGCGTCGAAGGCAACGGCCAGTCGGCGCTCGCCGACGCAATCGCCGGCGTGCTGCCGTACACGGGAAGCATGGAGCTGGACGGCACGCCGATTCCGCCGGGAAATCCGGGAGCGCGCATCGCGCAAGGCATTCGCGCGATTCCGCAGGACCGGCGCCGCGAGGCACTCGTTCTGCCCTGGTCGGTCATCGACAACATCACGCTCGGCGACCAGCGCCGGCCCTCGCTGCGCAAGGGTGGAACGCTCGATCGTCCGGCGGCACGCGAACTCGCGCGCACGATCGTCGAACGTTTCGACGTGCGCACGCCCTCGCTCAACGCAAGCGTCTCGGCGCTCTCCGGCGGCAACCAGCAGAAGGTCGTTGTGGGGCGAGCGCTCGCGCACAATCCGCGGTTGCTCTTAGCCTATCAGCCGACCCGCGGCATCGATGTGGGTGCGGCGGCGCTCGTTCAGTCGCGCTTGATCGAGGCGCGCAACGCGGGCGTGGCCGTTCTGCTGATCTCCTTCGAACTCGATGAAGTGCTCGCGCTATCGGATCGCGTTATCGTCATGTATCGCGGCGCGATCGTCGGAACGTTCGAGCGCGACGCGATCGATCGTGCGCGCATCGGCGCGTTGATGGCCGGCGCCGGCTTGGCCGGGGTCGCATCGTGATTCGCGCACTCGGCGTCGCACTCGCGCTGGCTGCAATCGCCGCGCTTGCAATGATCGTGGCAGGCGCGAATCCGATCGTCGGTTTCTTCGCACTCTTTCGCGGCGCACTCGGCGGTCCGAACCAGATCGCCGAGACGCTGGTGCAGACCACGTCGCTGCTCTTTCCATCGCTCGCGGTCGCGTTCGCGTTTCGGGCCGGACTCTTCAATATCGGCGCCGAGGGTCAGCTGATCATCGGCGGTCTCGTCGCCGGGCTCATCGGCGCGCGCCTCAACGTGCCGGGGGCGCTCGCCATCCCGGTGATCCTCGTCGCCGGAGCGTTCGGCGGCGCGCTCTGGGGTTCGACTGCGGGCGTCCTGCGCGCACGTTTCGGCGGCAACGAAGTGATCGCCACCTTGATGCTCAACATCGTTGCGGCGCTGCTCGCCAACTATCTGGTCGTCGGCCCGCTGCATTCGCCCGGCGCGACCGGCGCCGAGACCGCGCAGTTGCCCGAATCCTCATGGCTCCCGACGTTGCTCGCCGACACGCGCCTCACGATCGCGCTGCCGATCGCGATCCTGCTCGCCTTCGCGCTGCGCTTCGTCTTCGACCGAACCATTTTCGGATACGAGCTGCGCGCGGCCGGCGATGCGCCCGAAGCGGCGCGGCGCGCGGGCATCAATCTCGCGCGCACCGCGTTCGTCGCGATGGCACTTTCGGGAGCGATGGCCGGGCTCGGCGGCGCGACGATCGTGACCGGCGTGCTACACCGTTTCAACGTCGCGCTCTCGCCGGGCTACGGGTTCATCGCGATCGCCGTCGCGCTCGTCGGCGATCTGGATCCGTTGCGCATCATCGTGGCCGCGTTCGCGTTCGGCATTTTGCAGAGCGGCAGTTTGACGATGCAAGCGTACGCGCACGTTCCCAAGGACGTCGTAACGTTCGTTGAAGGCTTGGCGATCGTGGCTCTGGCCGCGCGCCGCTTCGTCGCCGAACGCGCGAAAACGTCGCCGGCGTGAGCGGCCCGCTCGTCGATTTTGTGGAGCTCACGCTGGTCAAAGCCGCACCGCTGATCTATGCGGCGCTGGCCGGCGTGCTGTGCGAACGCGCCGGCATCTTGAACATCGCGCTCGAAGGCCAGCTCACCGTCGGCGCGTTTACCGGCGTCGCGGTTGCGTTCCTGACCGGGAGTCCGCTGCTCGGTCTCGTCGCGGGCATCGCCGCCGGCGCACTTGCCGGAGCGCTGCTCGGCATCGCCGCGACGCGCTTCGGCGTCGACCAAATCGTCGCGGGCACCGGTTTGAACTTGCTCGCCCTGGGCGGCTGCGCGTTCGGGCTGACGGTCGTCTTCGGACAGCCGGGCGCATCCTCGGAGGTCCACTCGCTCGGCGGCCGGGGCGAATGGATTCTGATCGCGCTGGCCTTCCTGGCCGCCATCGTGCTGCATTTCGCGCTCTACCGGACAGCCTGGGGCTTACGCGTGCGCGCTTGCGGCGAAAACCCGAAGGCGGTCCGCTCGGCGGGCATCGATCCGCGCAACGTGCGTCTGATCGCGACGATGATCGCCGGCGGCCTGGCCGGCCTCGGCGGCGTCTATCTCTCGCTCGGCGAGCTCGACCTCTACTCCGACGGAATGACCGCCGGACGCGGCTTCATCGCGTTGGCAGCCGTCATCTTCGGCCGCTGGACGCCGTTCGGGGCGATGGGCGCGGCAATCGGCTTCGGAGCGCTCGCGGCGCTGCAGTTCACCTTGCAGCGCTCGGGCATTCCAAGCGAGTTGATGCAAGCGTTGCCGTACCTTGCAGCACTGGCCGCCCTGACGGGGATTGCGGGCCGGGCCCGGGCGCCGCAATCCGACGGCGTGCCGTACACCGAGTGAGCTAAACCTTTACCCTTTGCTTAAAGGGCGCGCGCCCGGGCACTGATAACGGTTGATGTACCTTATGATACTTCTGCGCCATCGCGCTCGACTCGGGTTGCGCATTGCGTGCAGCGGCCTCGCCGCATCCCTCGCGTTCGCGCTACCCGTGACGTCGAGCGCCGGTGCGATGGGTCCGTTCTCGGACTTGCAGATGCGTCTGACGCAAGCTTCGTTCCACGCACCGGGGACCATCGGCATCGCGGTCGAGGATTTGGCGACCGGCATGACCTCCGGCGTGAACGAAGGCGCGAGCCTTCCAGCGGCCTCGACGATCAAGATCCCGGTCATGGTCGAAGTCTTCCGCCAGATGTCGACGGGCCGAATCGATCTCAACAAGCGCATCCACCTGTTGAAGGACGATCGCGATTGGGGCTCGGGCGATATGGCCGATTCGCGCATCGGCAGCGTGAAGAGCGTCGAGCAGTTACTGTGGCTAATGATCGACGATAGCGACAACACCGCGACCAACATGCTGATCCGCCTGGTCGGGCGGCAACGCGTGAACCAAACAATGTCGAAACTCGGCTTGCGCAGCACCCGCTTGAACGACTATATCCGCACGAGCGATTCGGAGATCCGTTACTCGCTGCGCTCGAGCCCGCACGACATGGTCGCCTTGCTCGATTCAATCGCGCGCAGTAAGCTCGTCGACGTGTGGTCGTCGCGCGAGATGCTCGCGATCCTGACCGGCCAGACGCACAACAGTCTCTTGCCGCAGCCGCTGCCGCGACAATTGAAGATCGCGCACAAGACGGGCTCTTTGCACGATACGCTCAACGACGTCGGCATCGTCTATCTCGATCAAGAACCGTACGTGATCGCGGTCATGACGACGCGGCTGCCGAGTCTCGCAGTCGGACGGCACTTCATTCACAAAGTTTCGCGCATCGCATTCGACGAACTCGGGCGTTTCGAGAAGTGGCGCGCGGGCTCGGGCCTGCCCGCCTTCAATCTGGGCGTGCGTACGCCGAAGACCGCAGACGCTCAGGCGCTGGCCCCCGATCTCCAGATGTGGAACGTCAAGGACGCCCTGCCGAACGCGGTCGAGAGCGCGGACCCCACGCTCTGGCAGCCGGCTCCCGCGAGTTCGCCGCAGCCGGACTAGCGTTAGGCCGTGACTCGGCGCCCGGCGTAGGTCGGGGTCAGCCAGGAACGGTATTTCGGCTCGCAACCCGCGGTGATGCGGTCGTAGAGTTCGCGCAACGCGCGGGTGACGGGCCCGATGCGTCCGTCGCCGATCGGCCGGTGATCGACCGAGGCGACGAAGATCACGCCCGCCGCGGTCCCCGTGAAGAACACCTCTTCCGCCGCATACAGCTCGCTGCGATCCAGCGTGCGCTCGACGACGTCGAGCCCTAGGTCATCCTTGGCGAGCGTCAGTACCGCGCGGCGCGTGATGCCTTCCAAGACGTTCTGCGTCGGATCGGGTGTGAAGAGCGTGCCGTTCTTCACCATGAACAGGTTGGCGGCCGAGCCTTCGGCGACGTGCCCATCGTGCGAAAGCATGATCGCCTCGTCGAATCCGTTCATCTGCGCTTCGCTCTTGGCCAGCGCCGAATTGATGTACGCGCCGGTGATCTTCGCGCGCGCCGGCGCCATCGTATCATCGATACGGCGCCACGACGAGACGCAGGTCTTCAGACCCGAACCCCCATCGTAGTAGGCGGAAAACGGTATCGCGACGATGGCGAACGCGTCGTCCACGCCGGCCAAGCGCACGCCGACATCTTCCGCGTTCTTATAGATGAGCGGACGAATGTAGACGTTCTCTTCGAACCGGTTGCGCGCGCAGAGTTCGACCGTCAGCGAAACCAGTTCCTCGACATCGTGCGGCAAGTGCATCAGCAAGATTCGCGCCGACGTGTGCAGCCGCTCGAAGTGTTCGCGCAGCAAGAGCAGGTTGAGTTCGCGATCGTCGGGGTTCCAGTAGCCTCGTATGCCCTCGAAACAACCCGTTCCGTAGTTCAGACCGTGCGTCAATAACCCAACGCGGGCCTGATCGTACGGCATAAAGCGACCCTGGGCGAAGACCGTCGAATCATACAGGCTCATTATTTTGCGCTCATTCGCGAAGCGGGTCCGGCAGGCATTTTCGGACGCCCGGGGCCGGCCCGGGAGGACTCCAGGTAGCTGCAGGCCGATTGAGCCCCATGAATGTGAGACTCTTTGCTGCCGCCCTCGCTTTCCTGGCAGTTACTGCACCGCTCGGCGGCGCACACGCCAGTCAAGCCTCCCGCAACGCCACGCGGGAGCAGGTTCGAACGCTTCTTCAAACCGCGGGCAGCCGCACCGACGTCAACATCGCCTTCCGCCCGAGCAGCAAGGCGCCGTACAATTTCACGGGCGTCGCGTCGGGCCTGACGTTCGCAGATTCCCTCGAAGTCGTCGTTATCGTCACTGCATCCGATACGGTCAGCATCCGCGTCTATCCTCACTACCACGGCGGATACATCAACCTCGACAAGGTGAAAGATAGCGCCGGGTTGATGCGCAAACTGCTGAATTTTATCGATGACAACTTTTTCTATTGGGGAGCGGACGAGAGCGGCGACGTGTTTTCGGGGTACACGGTCACCCTTGAATCCGGGTTCCCGCAAGAATCGATGGTGACCGTGCTACGCAGCATTCGCAGCACGGATAAATTCGTGGGTCAGTTACGTCCGTTCATCTAGCGCGCGCGTGAGGCGATCGCTCGCTCTCGGCCTCGCGCTCGCGCTGCTGCTCGGCGGCGGATTCGCGCTGGCGGGCGGCTCCAAGTGGCTGCCCACCGAGTGGTCGCTCTCGCCGCCGCCGGATTTGGTCGTTGCCACCGGAACGCTTCCCGAAAGCGTGCGGCCGACGGCCGACGGCGCGCATCTGATCGTGGTCGAAGCGGGTTCGGGTCCGGTGGCCATCCGCATTCTCGATCCTGCGACGCTCGCGACGCAGCGCCAAATCTCGATGAAGGGCGTCTACGGACAACCGCTGCCGGACGCGCAGGGCACAGGTTTTTGGATCGGCACGGGCGGCGAAAACACGCTGGTTCATATCGATGCCGTTAGCGGATCGACCGATCGCACGATCGAGCTGCCGAAAAGCTTCTGGCCGGCCTCGCCCGTAGCGTCGCCGGACGGCAAGCTGCTCGCGGTCGCGGGCGATCTGGCCGACACGGTCGCGTTTGCCGATCTCGCGAGCGGCAAAGTCACGGCCACGGTGAAGGCCGGCCACCACCCCGCAGGGCTCGCATTCTCGCGCGACGGCCGGACGCTCTACGTCGCGAATTGGAGCGGGCGCACGATCTCCGTAATCGATGTTCCCAGCAACACCGCGCTCGTTCCGATCGCCGTGGGCCTGCATCCCGAAGCGCTGCTGCTCTCCCGCGACGGTACGAAATTATACGTTACCGAGAGCGATGACGATGCGGTCGCGATCGTCGACCTGCGCCGCGGCAAGCGCGTCGCCGATATCAACGTCAGCCTGTACGCAGGCAAGATGTTCGGCGCATCGCCGACGGCGATGGCGCTCTCCCTCGACGGCGCGCGGCTCTACGTCGCCTGTTCTTCGGCGAACGCGATCGTCGCATTGAACCTTGCAGCGAGCGGCATCGGCGCGACCGTCGCCGGCGCAATTCCAACGGGCTGGTATCCGACGGCGCTCGCACTCGACGCGAGCGGCCGCGCGCTTTACGTCGCCGACGGCAAAGGCGAAGGCAGCCGGGCGAATCCAACCTTTCAACCCAACGGTCCGCGCGCGGGCTACGTCGCGACCTCGATGATCGGCTCGATCCGCCGCATTCCGCTGCCCGACGCGGCGACGCTCGCCGGCGGCGTTGCGACCGTGCGCGCCAACGCCGGTCCGTTCTTGCGCAAAGCGATTGCCGATCGGGCAACGCTTCTCTACGGGCCCGCGAGCACCGATCCCGGGCGCTCGATCGTCGCCGCTGGCGGCCCGATCAAACACGTCATCTACATTATCAAAGAGAATCGTTCGTACGATCAGGTGCTCGGCGATCTGCCCGGCGCCAACGGCGATCCTTCGCTCGTGCTCTTCGGCGCGGAGGTAACGCCGAACCAACACGCGCTGGCTCGGCGCTTCGGAATCTTCGATAACACGTTCGCCGACGCCGAGATCAGTCCCGACGGGCACAACTGGTCGACGGCCGCCTTCGCCAACGACTATCTCGAGAAGATGTGGCCGCAGAGCCACCGCAACGTGTACGATTTTGAAGACGGTGCCGACGCATCGGTTGCGCACAATCAGTTTCTGTGGAACAGCGCCGTTCGCGCCGGCGTCTCGTTTCGCGACTATGGTGAGTTCGTCACCAATCCGGCCCAAAAGGGCGACGACGTGACGACCCACATGCCCGATCTGATCGGGCGCATCGACCCGAAATACCAAGGCTACGATCTTTCGTACCGCGATGAGGATCGCGAGAGCGAGTGGGCGCGCGAGTTCGCATTGTTCGTCGAGCGCGGCGATCTGCCGGCGCTCGAGATCGTACGTTTGCCGAGCGATCACACCTACGGTACGCGTCCCGGCACCCGCACGCCGTCCGCGATGGTGGCCGAGAACGACCTCGCGTTAGGCCGCATCATCGACGCCGTCTCGCACTCGCGTTACTGGAAAGAGACCGCGATTATCGCGATTGAAGACGATGCGCAGAACGGTCCCGACCACGTCGACGATCAGCGCACGACGCTCTACATCGCGAGCCCGTACGCGCGCGGCGGCGTGCGTCACGAGCACTACTCGACCGCTGGCGTCGTGCGCACGATCGAATTGATTCTCGGTCTGCCACCGCTATCGGCCTACGACGCGGCGGCCCGGCCGATGTATGCGGCGTTCGGCCGCGAACCTGATCTCCGTTCCTATGAGGTGACGCCGGCGCGCATCGATCTCGAAGCGAAAAACACCGCGACGTCGTATCGCGCACGCGATAGCGCACGCCTCGACTTCTCCAAAGAAGATCGCGTCCCGGCGGCGATCTTCAACGACATCCTGTGGCACGCGGTCAAGGGCGCATCGGCCACGCCGCCGCCCTACGGCGCCTTCCCGCGCTAACCGGCCTCGAGCCGTTGCCGCTCCAGCGCGATCCGTTCGTTGCGTTTGCGCAGGCGCGGCTCGACGTGGGCCCACTCGTCGTCGCTGAGAACGCGAATATGATGCTCGCGGAAGACGACTGATTCCGCATTCGCGCGACCGGGAGTCTGGATCAGGCAGCGCTCGGCGTCGGCCTCCACAACCAGGCCGTAGGTGTGCCATTCGTAATCGAGATGGCTCGCATGCACGGCGGACCCGACGCGCAGGTCGGGCGGCTTCTCGGCCTGGCGTCGCGCGATAAGGTCGCCGACCAGGATATGGATGCTTTGCAGGGTCGTGACATCGTGCTGCTGGGCCTCGGCCCGCACGAGGTCCTCGAATTCGCGGCTATCCACGCTGGCCGCGTACGGCAAGAAGGACGATCAAAGAGTGCCCCATTCGGTCTCCCCGCAGGCCAAGCGGCCGGTTTGTGCACCACCGTACCAAAGTCTAATCGGGTAGTCAATTCAGACTGGCTAAAATCATGTACCCTATTTCGCGACCAAAGTCCCGCCCGACCCCGGGTATTAGAGGCCGAGTGCCAGCGAATCGGCTCGCGGATCCGCGCCCCCGGCCAGCGCTCCACGCTCGCGATCGATGAAGATCGCGTGGGCGTGACCGAGCATGTTTTCGTAGGGACCGAGCACGGTGACGATGTGTCCGCGCCGGCGCAAGCCCGCGACGACATCGGGCGAGAGGCGCGATTCGACCTTCACCGTATCCGCGAAGGCCGTCTCCGAGTCGCGCCCGTAGACGAAGCGCGGCGCATCGATCGCCGCCTGCGCCGACATCTCGCGCTCGTACAGATTGTGGATCAGTTGAACGTGGGTCTGCGGCTGACCGTCGCCGCCCATCGCCCCGTAGACGAACTCCGGCGTTCCATCGCGCAAGACCATACCGGGCGAGAGCGTGTGCAGCGGCCGCTTGCGCCCGCCCAACTCGTTCGGATGCCCGGCCTGCAGCGAAAAATAGGCCCCGCGGTTTTGTAAGAAGACCCCCGTCCCGCTCGCGACGAGGCCGGAACCAAAGTTCTGGTAGAGGCTCTCGATCAAAGAGACGGCGCGCCCCTCTTCATCGACGACGACGAGCGCAATCGTTCCGCCGCGATCGAAGGCCGACTCGCGCTTGCGCGCCCGTTCCGGATCGAGCCGCGCTCGCAGCGCGGCCAGCGCTTCCGGCGTGAAGAGATCGTCGATCGGTTCGCGCATCGCCACCGGCTCGGCGAAACGTTCGTCGCGAGCATCGAAGGCGTACTTGATCGCTTCGATCGCCAAGTGGGTCCAATCCAAGTCGTCGGCTCGGCCGTCGCCGGCGAGCGCGCCCAGGACCATCAGCGCGACCGCAGCCTGTGAATTGGGCGGATGCGCGTAGATCTCGCGCCCGTGCCAGGCGATTTTGAGCGGCTGCGTCCGCTCGGTGCGCTGGCTCGCAATATCCTCGAGCGAGAGCGGATTGCCGCCGCGCTGCACGGTTGCCACGATCGCTTCGGCCACGCGGCCGGTGTAGAACGCATCCGAACCGCGCTCGCGAATTCCGTGCAATGTGTCGGCCAAAGGCACGTTGCGCAAGACGTCGCCGCATTGCGGAACGCCGCCGCGCAGGAAGAGCGCGGTCGCGTCGTCGTCCTGGCGCAGCATCGTTTCGTTGAGCGCAAAGTAGTCGGCTACCACGCCGGTGGCGACGAAGCCGTCGCGCGCATATGCCTCGGCCGGTGCGAGCAGCTCGTCGAGCCCGCACGTGCCGTGCGCCTTCGCGACATCTTCCCAGGACCGGACCGCGCCCGGCACGGTCACCGACAACGCGCCGCGCTGCGGCATCGAACGCATGCCCTGCGCGCGCAGATGCGCTCCGCTAAGTGTCGCCGCGGCGCGACCACTTCCGTTGTAGGCGATCGTCTCGCGCGTTTTCGGTTCGTAGAGAAGCCAAAACGCGTCGCCGCCGATTCCGCAGCTCGCCGGATAGACGACGGAAAGCACTGCGTTGGTCGCGATCGCCGCGTCGACGGCGTTCCCGCCGTTGCGTAAGACATCGACGCCGGCGGCGCTCGCGAGTGCGTGCGGCGAAGCAACCATCGCGCGTGTCGAGCGAGCGGTCGCACGGGTCATATCCGGCTGAAGACTCATCACTCGTTCATATACTCAGATGCGCAGGCCGCTCCTGGCCGCGCTCGAATCACCGCGCGAGCCTATCCCGCACGCCGGAGGAACATTGCTCGTCGTCGATCACGTCAAACGCTCGTTCGGATCGATCAAAGCGGTTCGCGACATCGGTTTCACGTGCCCCGCCGGCACGGTCTTCGGACTATTGGGACCAAACGGCGCGGGCAAGACGACGATGATGCGCATGATCCTCGGCATCTTTCCGCCCGATAGCGGAACGATCACCTGGCAAGGCCGCCCGATCGATCGCAACGCGCGCCGCCGCTTCGGCTACCTGCCCGAAGAGCGCGGACTATACGGAAAGATGCGCGTCCTCGATCACATCGTCTACTTCGGACGCCTCCACGGGCTCGACGAGTTCGATGCGCGCGACCGCGCGGTCGTCTGGCTCAAGACCCTCGGGCTCGAGGGAAACGAGAAGCGCGCGTGCGGCGAACTTTCAAAGGGCAATCAGCAGAAAGTTCAACTCGCTTGCGCGATCTTGCACGAACCCGATTTGCTGATCCTCGACGAACCATTCTCCGGACTCGATCCCGTGAACGCCGAGGTCATCCTCGATTGCATTCGCCTGCTCGCGTCGCGCGGTACGACGCTCTTGCTCTCGAGTCACCAGATGTGGCAGATCGAAAACGCCTGCAGCGCGTTCACGATCATCGGCGCGGGTGAAGTACGAGCCGCGGGCACGCTCGCGGAACTGCGCGCCGGCTTCCCGACGCGTCCGGTGCGCGTCGTGCCGGACTTGCCCGCGATTCGCGCCGCGTTCGCGTCCTGCGGGGCTCCCGAGCCGCACGTCGACGCCGGCGGCGCGCTCGTCTACGATCTGCCCGTCGATGCCGATTTCGGCCGGCTGCTGCGCTACGCCGTCGCCGCCGGACCGCTCGAAACGTTCCAGCGCGAAGAGCCGTCGCTCAACGCAATCTACATGCGGGCGCTCGGCACGCGCGAGACGGCGGCATGAACGAGGTCGCTATCGTCTTCTCCGCCGAGATCATGCGCAAGCTGCGATCGCGCGTCTTCATCGTCGCGACCTTGCTCGGGATCTTTGCGATCGCCGCCTTGTCATACGCACCGCGGATGATCGAGGGGATGATCCGGTCGTCAACCGACAACATCGTACTGGCCGGGCCGGCGCAGTTGCGCGAACGCGCCGCGACGTTGATGCAGGAGCGGAAGGACTTTCGCGTCATCGCAAGCGTCGATCACTTACCGCCTTACGTCACGGCCAAGTATTTGGACGGACTTCACGCGGCGGCTGGGATCGCTATCGCGGTCGAGGGCGGGCGGTTGCATCTCGATATCTACCCCCGCGATCTGGCGGCTTTCAACGACGTCCAATTCCGCAGCCTCGTGCCGCTCAACGAAGAGCTGGCGACGGGGGTGCCGGCGAGCCGCTTCGCCGCCGCCAGCCGCATCGAGCGCAGCGTGCACCCGATCGATGCCAAGTTTGCCGATGCCGGCAGCGCGACGTTCGCGCACGGCATCGCTTTCGGGCTGATCTTCATTCTCTACCTTGCGATCATCATGGGAAGTCAGGGCATGATGGCCGCAGTTGCGGAAGAGAAGACCAGCCGCATCGCGGAGATTCTGGTCGCGACGATCTCGCCGGTCAGCCTGTTGACGGGAAAGGTCCTGGCCGCCGCCACGCTCGCGCTCGCGCAGGTCGGCATCTGGCTCGCGAGCGGTCTCCTGCTCTCACCACTTGCCCTCAGTGGATTGGAACGCAACGCAACGAGCGTGGCGGCGGTCGCCGCTCCGACCATTCAGCCGACCGAGATTATCGCATTTGTGTTGTTCTTTCTTCTCGGCTATTTAGAGTTCTCGATCGTAAATGCGGCCGCCGCCTCGCTCGTCTCGCGGACCGAGGATCTGGGCAGCATCTCCGCGCCACTCCTCATGCCGGTGATTGGCGCGTTTCTGATCGCGCAATTCGCGATCGTGCAGCCGAATGCGCCGTGGGTCGTCGCCTTCAGCTTCACGCCGTTCATCTCGCCGTTCGTGATGTTCACGCGCATCGCGGTAACTGCGGTTCCCCTTTGGCAGATGGCGCTCGCCGTCGGCGTTAACGCGCTGACGGTTGCGATCGCCTTTTATGCCGCCGGCAAGATCTATCGCGTCGGCATGCTGCTCTATGGAAAGCTGCCCTCGCCCAAACAAATCATCGCGACGCTTCGCGCCTAATCAGCGCGAGCGGGGATCGAGCGCATCGCGCAGGCCGTCGCCGAAGAGGTTGACGCCGAGGACCGTGAACGAGATGGCCAGGCCCGGAAAGAGCCCGAGCCACCAGGCGGTGTCGAGATACTGACGGCCGTCCGCGAGCATCGTACCCCACGACGGAACGCCCGGCGGGACGCCGAGCGCGAGGAACGAGAGCGCGCTCTCGAGGATGATCGCGCGCGCAACTTCGAACGTTGCGAGGACGGTGATCGACGAGGCGATGCTCGGTAAGATATGTCGCGCCAGGATGCGGGCCTGCGACGCACCGGTGGCGACGGCGGCGACCACGAACTCGCGCTCGCGCAACGAAAGCGCCTCGGCGCGAACGACGCGCACGTATTGCACCCAACCGGTGATGCCGATGGTCGCGATCACCGTCAGCAAGCTCGGACCGATGACGCCCACGACCGCGATCGCAAGCAACACGGCCGGAAATGCCAGTTGAACGTCGGCGACGCGCGCGATGATATCGTCGGCGAGCCCCCCAAAGTATCCCGCAATGATGCCGAGGCTGACGCCGATGATGCCGCCGATCGCGACGGCTGAGAGACCGACCAGCCCGGCGACGCGCGAACCCCAGATGATGCGCGAAAGAATGTCGCGGCCCAAGTTGTCGGTTCCGAGCGGATAGGCCTGATCGCCGCCCACGACCCACGACGGAGGTTTGAAGTTGATGGCGAGATTCTGAGCGTTCGGATCGTGTGGCGCGATCCACGGTGCGAGCAACGCACACAACGTCACCGCGAGAACGATCAAGCCACCGACGATCGTCGCGCCGCCGGAGAAGAGCACGAAGACGAACGGACGCCGGCGCACGTGTTCGTCGAGATCGATAACTCCTTTCGCGGCGATGGAAGCGCTAGCCATCACTCGTACCTGATCCGCGGATCGAGAGCGGCGTACAGTACGTCGACGAGCAGGTTGATCGCGACGAACGAGACCGCGGCCAAGATGACCACGACCTCGACGATCGGATAGTCGCGATCGTAGATCGCCTGTACGGCGAGCCGCGCAATGCCGGGCCAGCCGAAGATCGTCTCGGTGATGATCGCTTGCGATATCAGCGATCCGATTTCAACGCCGATGACGGTCACGATTGGCAGCCATGCGTTGCGCAGCGCATGATGCAGGATCAAGCGCAGCGGCAACACACCCTTGGCGCGCGCGGTTCTCAAGAAATCGCTCTGCAAAATATCGAGCATCGAGGCTCGCGTCAAGCGCATCACTTTCGCCATCGAGAACAAACCGAGGGTGATCGCCGGCAGCACGAGATGCTTCAGGCCGCCGATGCCGCTGACCGGAAACCAGCCCAACTGCACGCCGAATAGCAAGATCAACATGATGCCGAGCCAGTAGACCGGCATGCTCTGGCCGATCAGCGAAAAGACGCGCGCCAGAATGTCGAGCAGCGAATTGCGCCGGACCGCGGCGAGAATTCCGGCCGGAATCGCGACGAGCACTGCGAGCGAGATTGCGGCTAGCGCAAGCTCGACCGAGGCCGGCACGCGTTCGAGCGCGAGGCCGAGCGCGGGCTCGCCGTGGCGCAGCGAATCGCCGAAATCACCGTGCAATGCCGACCAAGCGAAGGTGCCGAACTGCAGCCACAGCGGCCGGTCGAATCCGCGATTATGGCGGAACTGGGCGATCTCTTGGGGTGTCGACTCGAGCGGCATCATCACCGCCGCCGGGTCGCCGGTCAGATGCAAGATGACGAAAACCGTGACGGCGACCCCGACGACGACCCACAGCGCGCCGATGGCTCGCCGTATCAGATAAGCCGTCAACGTCGCTTACCGGCTAGCCGTTCAGTTTCATCTCGTCGATGTAGATCAGCTCGTCGCCGCGCGCTTGCCACACCAAACGCTTCGTGCTCGCGTACAGATCCTCGTACTCGAAGAGGAACAGCCAGGGCGCCTCTTCGTGAATGAGTGCGAGCGCCTTCGAATAGATCGCTTGGCGTCGCTGCGGATCGATCTCGTAGCGCGCATCGGTAACCATTTTGTCCAGATCGGGATTCGAGTACGTCGAGAGACGTGCGCTAGCCGTGAACAGGCTCGTCAGCGTGTTGTCGGCGTCGTAGCTGTCGTTGCCCCAACCAAGTTCGTAGATCGGCGTCACCGAGCGATTGCTGACCTGGTTGACGTACTGCGTCCACTCTTGAATCTTTACCGTTATCTTGGCGCCGGTCTGGCTCAACTGCCCGGCAACCGCCTCGGCGATCTCCTTATCTTTGTTGTAGCGGCCGCTCGGCGCGTTCAACACCATGTCGAGACCTTTGCCATCGGGATAGCCGGCCTGCGCCAACAACGCTTTGGCTTTAGCCAAATCGTGCTTGTAGAACGGAATCTTCGCATCGTATCCAAAGAAATTTGACGGCAGCGGCGTCGCGGTCTCGTAGCCGCGCCCGCCGAGTACGGCCTTGACGAGCGCCGGCACGTCGATCGCGTAATTGAATGCCTGGCGCACGAGTCTGTTCTGCTGCGGTCCCGGCTTGAGTGTGTTGAATGCGAAGAAGAGCACGCGAACGCTGCGCGCGCTCTCGAGCTGCGTGCTGCGGCCGCCCGAGAGTTGAATCTGATACTGCGCCGGAACGTTCGTAATGATATCGGTCTCGCCGGTACGAAGCGCGGCGACGCGCGCCGCCGCTTCGGGGATCGGCTTCCAGATGGCGTGGTCGATCGGAGCGCGGCCGTGCCACCAACCCGGATTGGCATCCATGACGAGCGATTCGTCCTTGCGCCACGACTTGAAGATATACGCGCCGCTGCCCATCGGATGCTCGGCCTGATATGCGTCGCCGTGTTCCTTCCAATATTTGGAATCGACGATGAAGACTTCCCAAGGATAGCCCGCGATCATCGCGGTCGGCTTCGCCGTCACATAGTGCACGGTGTATGCGTCGGGCGTGTCGACGTGATCGACCGTCGCGATGCGCGGCCCTTGCTCCGAACCCTCCGCCGGATCCTTGATCTTCTCGATAGCGAACTTGACGTCGGCGCTGGTCAGCGGGTCGCCGTTCCAGAACTTCACGTCGTGACGCAACTTGAATTCCCAGACCGTCGGAGCGATGCGCTTCCAGGAGGTCGCGACCCAGGGGATCAATTTGCCGTCGCGATCGTGCCGCAAGAGCGTATCGAAGAGGTTGTAGTGCACGTTGGTCGTCGGCGTGATCGTCCGCTTGAGCGGATCCATCGTCACCGGATCGACGCCTTGCGAGATCGTCACCGTCGTGTCGGCAGCCGCGGCCGGGACAAGCGTGACCGACCCTCCGGTCGCCGCGATGATAAACGCAGCCAGCACGAGCATGGTAAGCCGTCGATTGAACATGCGAGACCTCCGAATGAAGCGAAGGCTGAGTGGTTAGCAGGCTGCGGAGCCTTGCCCTGCGGCCGGAGGGCCCTAGCCGCCCAGCCGCATCTCGTCGCAGTAGAGTTGCTCGTCGGCGCGTGCTTGCCAGATGAGCTGCTTGGAGGTTGCGTACAGGTCTTCGTACTGGAAGAGGAAGAGCCAGGGCGCTTCTTCGTGTATGAGTTGGAGCGCTTTCGAATAGAGCGCTTGCCGCTTCTTGACATCGAGTTCGAAGCGCGCGCTCGTGATCAGTTTGTCGAGATTCGGATTGGAGTAGGTCGAGAGCCGGCCTTCCGAAGTGAAGAGCGGCGTCAGCGTGTTGTCGGCATCGTAACTGTTACTGCCCCAGCCTAATTCGTACATCGGCGTCAAGGAACGCTGGCTCGTTTGATTGACGTACTGCGTCCATTCTTGGATCTTGGTCGTCACCTTCGCGCCGGTCTGACTTAGCTGCCCGGCGATCGCCTCCGCAATCTCCTTGTCCTTGTTGTAGCGGCCGATCGGCGCGTTGAGAATCATCTCGAGACCCTTGCCGCCGGGATAGCCCGCTTGCGCCAACAGGCGTTTCGCTTTCGCCAAATCGTGCGGATAGAACGGCACCTTCGCATCGTAACCGAAGAAGTTCGGCGGTACCGGCGTTGCGTCTTCGTAACCGCGTCCACCTAGAACGCCCTTAATGATCGCGGGTACGTCGAGCGCGTAGTTGAGCGCCTGGCGCACCAGTTTGTTTTGCTGCGGCCCTGTCTTCAGCGTATTGAACGCGATGAACAGGACGCGCACGCTGCGCGCGCTCTCGAGCTTCGTAGTGCTGTCACCCTGCAATTGAATCTGATACTGCGCCGGGACGTTGGTGATGAGGTCGGTCTCGCCGGTACGAAGCGCCGCCACTCGCGCCGCGGGCTCCGGAATCGGTTTGAAGACGACGCGATCGATCGGGACTCGCCCGTGCCACCAATTCGGATTGGCCTCAACCACGAGCGACTCGTCCTTGCGCCACGATTTGAAGATGTACGCGCCGCTGCCCATCGGATGCTCGGCCTGGTACGCATCGCCGTGTTCTTTCCAATACTTGGCGTCGACGATGCGGATATACCAAGGATTGGCGGGGATGAGCGCGGCCGCGCGCGTCGTGACATACCGGACCGTGTAGGGGTCGGGCGTCTCCACGCGCTCGATCGTATTGACGAACGGCGCTTGTTCCGACGACGTGGCCGGGTCTTTGATCTTCTCGATCGAGAACTTCACGTCGGCGCTCGTCAGCGGATCGCCGTTCCAAAACTTCGCATTGCGGTGAAGCTTGAACTCCCAGACCTTCGGCGCAACCCGCTTCCACGACTCCGCAAGCCAAGGAATCAGGTTTCCGTCGCGATCGCGCCGCAACAGCGTATCGAACAGATTGTTCACGACGTTATCCGTCGGTGTGATCGTGCGCTTGAGCGGATCCATCGTCACCGGATCGACGCCTTGCGAGATCGTGAGCGTCGTGCCTGCCGCGCTCGCCGGGACGAGCGGCATCGAACCGCCCGCGGCCAACGCGAGAACCGTCGCTAGCGCGAGACAAACGTGCCGTCGATCGAGCATACGAACCTCCAGGCGCTGGGCTCTCTTCCGGTCTTCGGCGCCGGGGTCGTTCGCGCCCCGTATCACGGCACGCCGGTAAGCTCGGGTTCGACGTGTTCGGCCGGGTGGAAGAACCATTGCGCGAAGATCGTCGGTACCACCGCCGTCAGAATCACCACGGTGACCAGCGCGGCGTACTGCGCGCTAGTGATGTAGTGATGCGTCAAACCGTAGAGACTTGAAATCGTGCCGAACGTCAGCCCCGTCGCCATCATCAACGTGATGTAACTGGCGTTCTTGGGAGGGTGCCCGAAGGCGCGGGCCGCCGGCCAGACCGCGACGACCTTCGCGCCGACTTTCACGACGAAGAACGCCGCGATGGTTCCAATCCCGAGCCAGGCCGCGCTCAGCGAGACGAGCGTGCCGGCTTTGAGAAAGTAGAACGGCGTGAAGAAGCCCATCGTCAACGAACGCAGCCGTTGTGAGATCTCCGGCCGGCTCAAGAGCACGCCCGCGCAGGCGAGGCCCAGGAAGTACGCGGGCAAGACGCCCTCGCTGTGCGCCGCCGTCGCGATAGCCGCCAGCAACAAGATGACGAAAAAGAGCGTCCGGAAACCCGGGGCGCTGACGCGCTTTCCCGTCGCATCGAGGATCGCTGCGAGCAGCCGGGGTAGTAACGCGACCGCAAGGGCGATCGCCACGACGAGCAAGACCAGCAGCCAGTTGTAATTTGCGAACATCAGCCCAAGCGCTACGACGGTTCCCAAGTCCGTGATGAAACAGCCGGCCAGGATCAACTGTCCGAAGTTGCTCCCCGCCAAGCGCGATTCGACCATGACGGAGTAAACGACCGCGACCGAGGTCGTCGACATCGCAATGCCGGCGATCTTGGCGGCATCGAGCTGCCAATGCAGGACGAACAATGCGAACAAGAACGCACACACAGCCGGCGCAAAAAACGAAAGTAGCCCGATGACGGCGGCAGGGCGTAGTTGCGCGCGAAGCACTGCCGGCTCGATCTCGGCGCCGGCCAAGAACGTGAGCATCAAACTGCCAAAGCCGGCGAGGAAATCGATCCACGTATTGGTTTGTAAGTGAATAACATTTCCGGCGATCACGCCGATGATGATCTCGACGAGTGCCGCGGCCAAACCAAAACGCGCGGCGACGAACGCGCCGATGACCGCCAGTCCCACCCAGAGTGCGGCGATCGCCCACGGGTTCTCTGCGCCAAAAAATGTCATGCTAACTCCTCCGGACCGAAGTGTCGAGAGGAGTCATTGGCCCCGCAAAAGAGACGGTTTCGCGTGAGCGAGGCGGACTCCACCGCCCGCTGCATCCTCGCCGAGCGAGGACCGCAACGCTGTTGGTATGCTCGTCGGCCGGAGACTGTTCCTGGTCCAACTCGGTCGAGAGCGTCGCGCCTTCCTTACGTACTCTTCTTTTTGCAGAGCGAACGGATCGCTGCTTCCGCAGCGCCGTCGCGCGAATCGTTGGAAAGTCGGATATAGAGCGCTTTGTACGCGACGCCGTCCCAGCTCGTGGTGATCGATTCGAGAATCTCTTCGACTTCGGGACGCACCCGCTTCGTCTCACGATACCATGCCGGCTGGTCGCCGCAGATCGTGATCGGCTTGCTCGCTAATTGGCGCCCGTCGCCGGCGTCATCCAGATAGCCCCGATTGCTCTCCTTGGTTCGAGAAACAATGAGCGAATCCGTATCTATTCGGCCGGGACGTTCCTTATACCACACTTGCGAGGAGCCGGTCCCCGGCGTCGCCGTCCATCCGGCCGGCTCCCTAAAATCTAAGCCTCGTACCGGCGAGTCGAGGCCACACGCGGAAACGCCTATGAGGAGCGTTACCAGAGCTACGGCTTGTTTTCTCACGCGGGCTACAGAACTGCCGCCGCGACCTTGCCGCCCTTGCCCGCTTTTACCGCGCAGAACTTGAACTCAGGAATCTTTCCGAACGGGTCGACCGCGTCGTTGGTCAGCAAGTTCGCGGCCGCCTCGTTATAGACGAACGGCATGAACAGCGTGCCGCACTGCATCCCGCGATCGGCTCGCGCGTACGCCGTGATCTTCCCGCGGCGGGATTCGACTTCAATCGCGCCGCCGGGCTCGATGCCGAGTTTCGCAAGATCGTCCGGATGAACGCTCATAACCGGATCCGGTTCCAGAGCATCGAGGACGCTTGCGCGTCGCGTCATCGCGCCGGTATGCCAGTGTTCGAGTTGACGGCCCGTCGTGAAGATAAACGGATACTCGGTATCCGGCATCTCATCGGCGTGCGTGTACTCCGCCGGCATAAAGAGTCCGCGGCCGCCGGGCCGGGGAAAGTTGTCGATGAAGATGATCGGCTCGCCCGGATCGCCTTCGTGTTCCAAGGGATACGTGCACGAACTTTCGGTCTGCAGCCGCTCCCACGTGATTCCGCCCATGCTCGGCGTCGCTCGGCGAATCTCTTCGAACACGTCGGCCGGGCCTGCATACTTCCAATCCAGGCCCATACGACGCGCGATCTCGCCGATGATCCAGAGATCTTGGCGCGCGTCGCCCGGCGCATCGATCGCTTGTCGCCCGAGTTGCACGCGACGATCCGTATTGGTGAACGTGCCCGTCTTTTCCGGAAACGCCGTTGCAGGCAAGATGACGTCGGCGAAACCGGCAGTCTCCGTGAAGAAGATCTCTTGGACGACGAGATGTTCGAGTTTGGCCATGCCTTCCCGGGCATGCTCCGCGTTCGGATCGGACATTGCGGGATTCTCACCCATGATGTACATTCCGCGAATGATGCCGTCGTGCGCGGCACTCATGATCTCCGTAACGGTTAGACCCGGTTTGGGATCGAGTTCCGTATTCCATAGCGCTTCGAATTCGCGCCGCACATCCGGATTGTCGACGCGCCGGTAATCCGGATAGAGCATTGGAATGAGACCGACATCCGAAGCGCCTTGCACGTTGTTCTGCCCGCGCAGCGGATGCAGTCCAGTTCCCGGCCGGCCGATCTGCCCGGTCATGAGCGCCAGTGAAATCAAACAGCGCGCGTTGTCCGTGCCGTGAATGTGCTGTGAGATGCCCATTCCCCAAAAGATGATCGCAGCCTTAGCCGTGGCGTAGAGGCGCGCGACCTCGCGAATGGTCTGCGCATCGATCCCCGTGATCGGAGCAACTTTCTCAGGCGGATACTCGAGCACGAGTTTTTTCAGCGCTTCGTAGTTCTCGGTGCGGTCGCGGATGAACGCCTCGTCGACCAGATCCTCGGTGACGATGACGTTCATGATGCCGTTGAGGAGCGCGACGTCGGTATCGCCGTGGAACTGCAAGAAGTACGTCGCGTGCCGCGAGAGGTCGGAACGGCGCGGGTCAATCAGAATGATCTTGGTGCCGTTCTTGGCCGCATTTTTCATGAACGTTGCCGCGACCGGATGGTTGATCGTCGGATTGGACCCGATGACGATCGCCACATCCGCGAGCGCGACATCCGAGACTTGGTTGGAGACCGCGCCGGAACCGATATCTTCCAGGAGCGCCGCGACCGATGAAGCGTGACACAGGCGCGTGCAATGGTCCACGTTGTTCGTCTTGAAACCGGTGCGCACGAGTTTCTGGAAGAGGTATGCCTCTTCGTTACTCCCCTTTGCGGAGCCAAATCCGGCGAGCGCTTTAGGACCGTGTTGCTCGCGAATCGCGAGGAGTTTGGTCGTGGCGAGATCGAGCGCTTCTTCCCAGGTCGCCTCGCGGAAGGTGTCCCACATCTTTTCCGGATCCAGGATCGCGGTGGTCTTGGGAACGCCCGCCTTGCGGATCATCGGCTTTGTCAGACGCTCCGGATTGTGAACGTAGTCGAATCCGAAGCGGCCTTTGACGCAGAGGCGGCTGTGATTGGACGGTCCATCGCGCCCGTCGACCGAGAGAATCTTGTTGTCCTTGACGTTGTACGTCAAGAGACAGCCGACGCCGCAATACGGGCAGGCCGATTCGACTCTCTTATCCGGCGCGACCAAACCGACATCGTTGGCTTGCATCAGCGCGCCGGTCGGACAGGCTTGCACGCACTCCCCGCAGGCGACGCACGAACTCGCTCCCATCGGATCGTCCAAGTCGAAGACGATCTTCGATTCTTCACCGCGCCAGGCGTAACCGATCACGTCGTTGACCTGCTCTTCGCGACAGGCGCGCACGCAGCGTCCGCATTGAATGCATGCGTCGAGGTTGACCGACATGGCCGGATGCGACATATCGGGCGCGGGCTGATGGCGTTGCGGATAGCGCGCCTTCGTCACGCCGAGCCAGGTCGCCCAACGATCTAACTCTGATTCACGCCGATAGGGCGACTTCGTCTGCCCCGGCATATCGCCCAGCAGCAACTCCGTGACCATCGCCTGCGATTTCTTCGCCCGCTCGCTCGTGCTATTCACCTTCATGCCTTCGGCGGGACGCCGGCAGCACGACGGTGCGAGCACGCGCTCGCCTTCGACCTCGACCATGCAGACGCGGCAGTTGCCGTCCGGCCGGTATCCGGCCTTATAGCACAGCCGCGGAATCGTGACGCCGCTGCGGTCGGCGGCTTGCAGAATCGTTTCGCCGGCCTGCGCCGTAATGGGTTGTCCGTTCAGGACGAACGTCACGTCGGCCACTTTTCCGTTCGTCATCTACCGAAACTCCGCCGGGAAGTATTTCTGGGCGCACAGGAACGGATTGGGTGCGGCTTGACCGAGGCCGCAGATCGATGCGTCCATCATCACCTTCGAGAGGTCCTCGAGCAGCGGCGCATCCCACGTACCCGCCTGCATCAGCGCAACCGCCTTTGAAGTGCCGACGCGGCAGGGCGTGCATTGACCGCACGACTCGTCGCGGAAGAAACGCAGCATGTTGAGCGCCGCGCCCTTCGCCGTATCGTGTTGCGAGAGCACGATGATGGCCGCCGACCCGATGAAACATCCGTACTCGGTCAGCGTGTCGAAGTCGAGCGGAATATCGTCCATCGATGCCGGCAAAATGCCGCCCGAAGCGCCGCCCGGAAAATACCCGTAGAACTCATGTCCGGGTAGCATGCCGCCCGCGTATTCGTCGATCAGCTCGCGAATCGTGATGCCGGCCGGCGCCAAATGCACGCCCGGCTTCTGCACGCGCCCGCTCACCGAGAACGAGCGCAGCCCCTTGCGCTCGTGGCGCCCGTGTGAGGCGAACCATTCGGCGCCGCGCTCGAGAATCTCGCGC
>PLDY01000029.1 GCA_003136895.1 Candidatus Erabacter solicola
CGGAATTCGGCGGCGTACTTGACCACGATCGTGGTCAAGATCAGCGACGGCACCGCAAGGATCGCCAACCCGGCAAGGAGCGCATTCAACGAGCCATACGTCGCGACGCCAAGCCTGCGGCTCACCAGGACGTGAAACGCGAAGCTCAAGACGTTGACGAGCATCGTCGAGATGAAGACCAGCGCGCCGTGCCGGATCAACTCGTTGTTCGCCAACCGGCGCCAGCGGCCGGCGGCGCTATCAGGCAATCGGTGCCTCGCTGCTATCCGACGGGCTCGGGACGCCGCGCTCGAATTTCTGCACGATCAGTTTGAGCGCGGTGCCGAGTTCCTCGACACCGAGGAGGCGCGCGGCGCCGATGAAGACGAGCGTCCCAATCGCAAGTTCGCCGAGCAAGAACGAGGCGCGCGAGACGAGACTCGGATCGGGGTGCACGCCGAGCGCGGCGATCCAGTGCAACGTCGAGACCATCACGACCGAGCAGAGAACGATGCGCAGCGCCGAAGCGGCGATCGCTTTCCAATCCAGCCCGCGTACGAGCCGGAAGACCAGCACGAACAGGAGCGCGGCTTGCATCCACTGGCTGATGCCGTTGGCGAGCAGCAAGCCTCGCGCGCCGAGCGTCGGTAACCAGACTACCGAGAGCACGACGTTGAGCACGACAGCGAAGACGGAGATCACGACCGGCCAGCGCGTCTGTTTGCACGCGAAGCAGCAGCGGGTCAGTACGATGCTGGCGGCCGCACCGACCAGACCGATCGCCGCAAAGGGTAGGAGGCCGGCGCACAAGGCGGTCGCGCTCGGGTTGAATGCGCCGCGTTCGAAGAGCGCTTCGACGATCGGGTAGCCGAGGGCGATCAGACCGAAGACCGACGGGATCGTCACCAGGTTGACCATGCGCAGGCCCATAACGACGCTGCGCTTGATGCCGCCGGGGTTGGCGCTCGCGAACTGCGAGGCCAGCAAGGGAAAGATGACGGTCGCAATCGCGGCGGCGAAGACTTGGAGCGGGAAACCCACGAGTTTGGTCGCGTAGTTCATTCCGGACATGTAGCCGGGCGTCAGCGTCGAGGCGAAGTGCCGGTCGAAAAAGATCGCGATCTGCCCCGCCGCCGATCCCACCATAATCGGGCCGAGCATCTCCCAGATCTTCTTCAGCCCCGGATGCGAGAGATCGATCACGGGCCGCCAGATGCGCATCTGCAGGATCGCCGGCAGTTGCACGGCGAGCTGCGCCACGAGTCCCAGCGCCGTCCCGAGCACGAGCGCAAAGATGCCCAGCTTCCCGTTGAAGGCGAGCACGATCCCGATCGTCACCAGGTTGATCGCCGTGCCCTGCACCGCCGACCAGAAAAAGCGTTGGTGCGCGTTCAGCATCGCGCTCGCAACGCCGGCCAAACTCGTTGCGATGATGCTCGGCATGAGCCAGCGCGCCATCTCGATCGTCATGCTCAGTTGCTGCGGCGGGAAACCTTGCGCCACGAGCGGCACGAAGTCGGGCGCGAGCGCCCAGCCGAGTGCCGCGAACATCGTCAGCGCGAACAGCAATCCGTTGAAGACGGTGCTCGCCAAGCGGCGCAGGCTCTCCCAGTCGTCGCGCGCGACGTATTCGGTGAAGACCGGCACGAGCGCGCTGACCAGCGCACCGTTGAAGATGCCGAACAGGATCGTCGGGATCGTGGCGGCCGCCAAGAATGCATCCATCTGCCGCCACGCGCCGTAGTAACGAGCGTTGATCATCTCGCGACCGAACCCGAGCACGGCCGAACCCAGCGTCGCCGCCATGACCAGCAGTGTCGAACGCGCCAGCGAGACGCGCGTCGGCAGCATTGCCGGCAGTGCGTGAAGCTGTGGCTTAATGAGCGCCCTCGCCGAAGATGACCGAAGGAATCGTGCGCAGCACGATCCACAGATCGCCGAGTGGTGACCAGGTATCGATGTACAGGTTGTCGAGACGCATCCACTCGTCAAACGAGACGTTCGAACGGCCCGAAACTTGCCAGAGACAGGTGATGCCCGGTTTGACGATCAGGCGGCGTTGCGCGAACTCGTCGTAGTCCTCGACCTCGCAGGGCAGCGGCGGCCGCGGGCCGACGATCGACATCTCGCCGCGTAGCACGTTGATCAAGTTCGGGAGTTCGTCGATGCTGGTCCGGCGCAGCAGCTTTCCAAGGGGATGGAGCCGTGGATCGTTCCGGATCTTGAAGACCGGGCCCTCGACTTCACTGCGCTCCCGCAATTCCGAGTGTTGCAGGTGCGCGCCATCGACCATCGTGCGCAGCTTCCAAAGTTTGAAAGGACGGCCGTTCTTGCCAACCCGCTCCTGCAAGAAAAACGCCGGGCCGGGCGAGACGACCGCGATTGCGGCGACGGCCAAGGCCACGAGCGGCGCGCTCGCGACGAGCAGCGTGCCCGCGATCGTCACGTCGATCGCGCGCTTGGCGGCCTTCCACGACTCCGGTACGTGCCGAAGGCGCGAGGCCTGTCGCGCGACGAGAGGGCGTCCCAATTCCGCGTTGACCGGCGTCACGGAAGCAAGGTCTCCATGACGCGCGCGCCGACCGCATCCATCCCGACGATCGTTCCGCCGTCGCCCGTGCGCAGACCGAGTTCGATAAACGGCACCGACTCACGCGTGTGATCGCTGCCCGGCGCGGTCGGATCGCAACCGTGATCGGCCGTAAAGATCGCGAGGTCGCCGGGGCGCAGCGCCGCCTCAAGCCGCGGGACGTGCAGGTCGAGGCGCTCCAAAGCCGCTGCGTATCCGCGCACGTCGCGCCGATGCCCGTACTTCGAATCGAAGTCGTTGAGGTTCACAAAGACAAAGCCGCGTTCCAGGTCGTTGAGAATCTCAAAGGTGCGGAGCATCGCTTCCTCATTATCTGCGACGCGAACGGTCGACGCGACCCCTCGCCCGTTGAAAATGTCGCAGATCTTTCCGACCGCATATACCCCAACGTCCGCCGAAGACAACCGATCCAAGATATTAGCGGGCGGGTCCAGTGCGTAATCACGACGGTTCGGCGTGCGTACGAAGGCTCCAGGACTCCCGACGAAGGGACGCGCGATCACTCGGTTGACCTCGTGCGGAGGCACGAGCATCGCGCGCGCTCGCTCGCACCAATCGTACAGCGTCGCCAGCGGCACGACCTCCTCGTGCACCGCGACCTGAAACACGGAATCGGCCGACGTATAAAGGATAGGTCGGCCAGTCGCGATGTGCTCGGGGCCCAGGACCTCGATGATCTCGGTCCCCGAAGCCGCATAGTTTCCCAGGGGCGGCTTGCCGCAGATGGCGCCGAACGCGGCGATTACCTCGGGGGGGAAGCCCTGGGGGAAGGTCGGAAACGGTACCTCGGTGTGGATTCCGGCCATCTCCCAGTGCCCAGTGATCGTATCTTTGCCCTTCGATGTCTCGTTCAGCCGCGCTACGTACGCAGCCGGCGACGCGGACGTCGCGAGCCCCCGAATCTCAGTCAGGTTGCCTAGCCCAAGGCGCTCGAAATTGGGTAGAGTCAGGCCACCGACCCGGCGGGCGGTGTTGCCGATGGTGTTCGCGCCGGGAGCGTCACCAAAGCCGGCGGCGTCAGGCAAAGCGCCGATGCCGCCCGAATCGAGAACGATCACGATGCAGCGTGACATACGGCGACGCGCTTCGTACTCAACGAAACGATGCCTCCCGCGCACCCGTTTGGCGAATGAAAGGGATACTTGAGGATCCGAACGCTCATCATCGCGCTGCTGCTCGTGCTAGCGTGCGTTCCCGCCTTCGCCGCGAGTGACAACTCGGGAACTGCGCCGCGACGCGAGGCCGAGCCGGCCTCGGCCTCGCCCTCGCCTGAGCCCGCGGTCTCGCCGGAACCCACCGCGACGTCTTCGCTCTCGTCGACCGGCGCCTTCAGCCTGAAAGCGCATCGCATCGCGTTCTACAGTGCGCGTTACATCTTGACCGGCGACGGCGACGTCGAGGTCAAGCTGGCCGACGGCGCCCGCGTGACCGGAAGCCGGTTCGCGATGGATATCCGGCTCAATCGCTTCGTCGTCGCCGGAAATGTGAAGCTGTATGCTCTCGGTCACGAGTATGACGGGGCGGCGTTCTCAGATTACTTCGATTTCGACCGCCAGTATTTCGTACCGGTGACCGACGAGCCCGACCGTTGGACGTACGCGCACGGCGAGTATGGCCAGCCCTATCGCGGTCGCGAGATGCCCGGCGACACGTTTTTCCTCCCCGACGTCAGCCGCGACAAAGTGTTCATCTACGCGCAAAAATGCGTCGTGCAGCCGCGCGAGAGCATCAAGTTCATCACGCCCACGATCAACTTCGGTCTGGCCTACATTCCCTGGCCAAGTTTCTTCGTAAACTTCACGGCCAATCCGAACTTCGCGCAAAACTCGATGCCCGGCGCGTTCATCGACGGACCGTACGATGCGTTCGGCGGCGGGCACGGGCTGTTCACGTTGAACCTGCGCTACGACAGACCGAATGGCGTCTATCTGGCGCCTGAGTTTCATCAGGTCAGCGACAAGCACTACATCGTGGGGTCGGTCAGTCCGTTCACGCGCCCCTTTAAGCAGTACAACTTTGACGTCTACGACCGTATCTCGCCGAAGATGCAGGTCCAAGCCTCATTTCAAGAAAGCGCGTTTCAGCTCGGCCTGCACACGCCGCTTGCGGCGTCGGCGTACAGCAGCCTCGCTCTGACCGGTGGCTTACCGAACTCTTACCTTCAACTCGTCGCGCATCAGTACTGGACGAGTCTTCTGGCGCAACCGGCGCCCGGCATCAACGGGCTCCTCTACTATTTCGACCCGACGCACAACTGGATCCCGAATCACCCCAATGACATCCAATTGACTTGGAACGGCTTTCGTCACCGAATCAATAAACTGCCTGTTTACTTCACTTTGCGCTCGGGAATCGGGGTAGCGCACGAAGGCTACGGGCTCCAGTTTCTCGGCGGCGTCGAATCGCCGACGATCTGGAATAAGACGGTTGGCGTGAACGTCACCGCGCCGTCGCTGACGCTGATCAAAGACGAGAGCGGTTTCAGGCGCGACATTTACCTCAACCTCTCGCTCGATAAGACGCGAACCTGGTACGACACGCCTCACCATATCGATATCTCGATCGTGAACGGATCGATTAGCCGGCAATTCGATCGCCATTTCGCCGGCTTATTCGGATACACGAACCAGAACATCGGCGATTACTGGGGGGCGCGTCAAAACGAAGTCTATCCCCTGAATCAGTCCTACTTCAGCCCGGTGACGAACCAAATCTATCCCAGCTACGGAGCGTTCCAAGGCCTCGGCACGACCCGCTCGCTTTTCGTGCAGATGAACTACGTCGCCAGCACGTCCTTCGCAGCCAGCGTCAATCTGCGCAAGAACCACGACTTCCCCGAAGCGGTGCCCGGCGTCTTTCCCGCCTACGGCGCGCTGAGCTTTCAGAACTACGGAAACGTACCGAACCAAGCGACCGTCGAGGTACGCTTCAGGCTCAGCCCGATCTTGGTGCTCGATTTCCAGGATGCCTATTTCTTCAACTTCGGCGGAGTCCAAAAGTGGAGCCCGAACTTCCAATTCCAGGCACTACGATGAAGAGACTCGGCAAACGCCCCTTCTTCGCGCTCGTCGCGGCGCTCGCGCTGGTCCTCGCCGGCGGCGGGTTCGTGCCGTTCGGCAGCGCGCTGCAAGCCGCCACGCCGCCGCCGCTCACGGGGATTCCGGCGACGCCGCCGCCGCTGAGCGCAACCGCGACGCCTTCGCCTTCCGGGTTCCTCGTGCGTTTCTCGGGACAGCTGCTCGATTTTCGCAACGGTTTCGTCTTCTTTACGACCGGCGACGGCTTCCGTATCGGTCCGGCGCTCAAGCTCACCGATCCGAGCGGTGCGGCCACAACCTTGGCGCCGTCGACCGGCGGTTACGCGCGCGCCGCATTCGATACCGGTACGGGCGATGTCGTCGAGCTCGCGCTCTCGGCCAAGCCGCTGCCGAATGAGGCACGCTACGAAGACATCAAGCATTTCGCGGTCGCGTTGTCGCCGATGACGCAGAATACCGACCTGCGCGGCGGCGAAGGCTTGAACGGCAAGCCCGTGCTCGTCATCTTCACGGTCGAGGTGCCGCCCAAAACGCCCTTCGGCGACACCGTCTACGTGGCGACCGACGTAAGCGGCTGGAGCGCGACCGCGATTCGCATGGATCGCGTTGACTCGCTGCACTATCGCGTCTCGCAGGACTTCAGGTCGGGGACGAAGTTCCTCTACCGCTTCACGCGCGGTTCGTGGCGCTCGGCCGAACGCGGCCAAGACGGCTTGGAAGTCGCTCCGCGGAAATTCTCCGTGGGGAACGCCGACGTGCAACGCATCACCAGTACCGTGTATCATTGGGGCGATGAAGACCAATCGGCGCCGGACCTCGGCTCGAGCATCCCGACGCCGTTCAATCCGATCCCGTTCAATACGCCGCCGCACCATTAGGCCGCAAGCGCTGACGTGAAGTTGCGCATCCTCGCCGCCGCGCTCGGCGGCGCGCTCTTCTTTGGAGCGCCGGGGTTCGCCGCGGCCGCGTCGCCACGCGTCGACCTGCAAGCGGCGAGCATCGGACTCTATCCCCTGGCCGACGGTTCCGCACTGCTCGCCGCCGACGGCCACGTGATCGTGCGCGCCGGCGAACGCACGATCGCGGCGGACGCGGTTCGTTTCGATCTGCGCAAGAACCGGCTGATCGCTTCGGGCAACGTCCGCGTGATGCGCGGCGCACGCGCCTTCGGCGGCGCCGCCTACGCGCTCGACCTGAGCTCGGGCAAGGCGATCTTGCTGCAACTGGAACCATTGCCCGCGACGCTGAACCTGCGCGACGACGACCCGGCGACCGGTAGCGAGGCGCCCGCGCCGCCGGCGACGTTCGCTGCACTGGACCTCACGGGAAGCCGCCCGTATATGCGTACCCGGCACGCGGTCGTAACGCAGAATGCCAACGTGCGGCTCACCCCCGCCGAGATCTCGACCGGTCCGGGACCGTATTTCGTGACGCCGACCTACCTCTTTACGTTCGCTCCGACGAACTTTTCGCAGAGCTCGCTGCCGGGCGCGACGTTCGATCAGCCGTACCCGCTGTTCGGGACCGCGAACTCGCTCGCGGCGGGACACCTGCGCTACGATTCGGTCAACGGTCCGACGCTCGCCTTCGACGAGCACCTGGTGCAAGGCAACAACGCCTACGTCGTCGCCTCGATTCTTCCGTTGCGCGGCAAGCGCATCGATTTCAACGCCTTCTCGCAGATCGCGCCGGGCGTCACGCAATCGATCGGCGGTTTCCACCAATACGGTCTGTACTACAACAACTTCGCACAATACAACGCGCAGTGGACGAGCCCGTCGAGCCGCCTGAGTTTCGCCGCGCAGCAGTTTGACAGTTCGAACTCGGCCGGCCTCACGCTGAGCACGCTCGATCATTTCATCGCGCCGCTCTTGACGTACAAACTGCAGGTCGGCTACGGGTACGATCACACGCCCGGACAGGTCCCGTTCAACAACGATTTCCGCATCACGACCTACGGGTACGTCGCATCGCCGAACGTGCGCCTCCCGCTCGGCGTCGCCGCCAGCCTCAAGTACGAGTACTCGATCGTCAAGTACGACTTTCCGCACGAGGTGACGAGCGGCACGGCGACGCTCACGCTCTCACGCAAGGTGAACCGCAGCCTCTCGTTCGTAGGATTCGTCTCGGTGCAAGAGACGGCCAACCGCTACCGCGATAACGCGGCTCAATATCTGTTTCTGCCCGATCCTGCCTTTCCGTACTTCGCACCCGACGGAACGCCGTACCCGGGCTTCTTCGCGTACTCCGGCCTCAGCACGTTCCGGACGTACTCGCTGCAGACGACGTGGCGGCCGCGCGGCGGCGAGAACAGCGTTCAGCTCTATCTGACGCGCAGCGCCGACTTCCCGCAGTTTCACGGGTTCGGGCGGCCCCCCTATTACGCCACGCTCGACGTGACGCAACGGCTCGGCAACACGTTCCGCCTCGACCTCGCGCGCTCGTATGCGTTCGGCTGGTCCGGCCAATACTTTTCACCGCAATACTCGATCAGTATCTCGCCGTGAACGTGCTGCGCGCAATCGCCTTGGCACTCGTGGCGGCGCTCGGAGCGCCCTGCGCCGCCGGCGCGCAGGGCGTTGCTTCGCCGAGTCCCGCGCCGGCGACCGTCTCGGTCGTAGGCCAAGTGCTTTCGGCCGGCTCCGGGTACCTCGTTTTCACGACCGGCGACGCGCTGCGGCTCGATTCCGCAGTGACGCTGCCCAAAGGCCTGCGTCTGGGTCAGACCGTTCGCGCCCTGATCGACGCACGATCGCATGCGATCACGTCGCTGATCCTCGAGCCGAAGGCGCTCCTGCCGGCCGACATCGACGCCACCAAAATACCGCGTGAGTTCGTCGTGGCGTCGCCGGGCTCGACGCGAACCGGCGCGCTTCTCGACAGCCAGACCGGCGCCGCCGTGCACGGCGTTACCGTGACGATCAACGTGCGCGTTCCCGACAACACGCCGATTACCGACGACGTCTACCTCGCAACCGACCGCACCAACTTCAGCCCGGCCGAGATTCGCATGATCCGGATGGACGCGCGCACCTGGAGCGTCTCCGTACAGATCGCATCCGGAACGCAGTTGCGCTATGAATTCACGCGCGGCAACTTCGCCAACATCGAACGCGACAAACTCGGCAGCATCGTCAATCCGCGCACGATCACCGCGGCCGACAACCTGCAGACGCACGATGCGGTCGCGCATTGGGCCGATATCAACTAGAGTTTCACTCGATTTTCAGCGAGAGTTGCGAGGTCGCCGATGCCCCCGTTGCGGTGCGCGCCTCGAGCGTGACCGCGTACGTACCGTGGAAGAACGACGGCGTCTGCGGCGGAATCACAAACGAGAGTCCGAAGACGCCCGGACCGCGCTTTTCGAGTGGAATCGTAAAGCCCGCGGACTTGGCCGTGACGCTTGCGATCGCCCGGCTCGTTCGCACGTTCCAGACGATCGTGTCCCCCGCGTGCGCGACGCGCGGAGTCGCCGACGCGGAATAGATCGCTGCGAGCGGCGGCGTGATGGGCGTCGCACTCGCCTGGACTTCGATCGGCGGCGCAACGCGCGCCGATGACGCAGGCGGCGCCGGAGTCGAATGCGGCGCAGGCGCCCGCGGAGGCGAGCTTTGAAGCGGTCGCGTCGTGGCCGAATGCGAACACGCGCTTGCGACCGCGAGCGCGAGCACAAGGGCTCCCACCCCAGTGGTGGAACCCGCACGCGATGGCCTATCAGCCGATTGATTTACGGCCGCTTCACGTAACATCGCTGGACGATCGCCCTTCAAAAGTGCGGAGCGCGGATGGAGGCAAGACCGTTCCGGCCGATGCTTCCTTCCGAACGTGGTTCGACGCGCTGCCCAATATCCTCGCGGGCGAGAGCCTGCGCGAACTCGTCGGGCGCACTGCCCAGGCGATCCGCACGCGCCGTCCCGTCTTGCTCGGCATGGGCGGGCACGTCATCAAGGTTGGCCTCTCCGGGATGGTCTGCGACCTGGTCCGCGGTGGTCTGATCTCCGCGATCGTCTCGAACGGTTCGGTGACGATCCACGATACCGAATTGGCGCTGGTCGGCAAGACCTCAGAAGACGTCGACGTCGCCCTGCAAGACGGAACCTTCGGCATGTCGGGCCGAACCGCGGATTTCATTCTCGGCGCCATCTCGCGCGATCGCGCGCGCGGCATCGGACGCGCGCTTGGCGACGCGCTGCTCGCCGCCGATGCACCGCACGCCGAGAGTTCCGTGCTCGCAACGTGCGCGCGCAGCGACGTCTCGCTCTGCGTCACGGTCGCCATCGGAACCGATATCATCCACGCCCACCCTCAAGCCGACGGGGCGGCCCTGGGCGAAGCGGCCCTGATCGATTTTCGCACGCTCTGCTCGGTCGTCGCCGATCTGCTCGACGGTGGAGTCTACTTGAACTTCGGTTCGGCCGTGCTCTTGCCCGAGGTCTTCCTCAAAGCGGTAAGCGTCGCACGCAACCTGGGACATCGCGGCGACTTCACGACCGCGGATTTCGACTTCATTCGCCAGTACCGTCCGATGACCAACGTCGTGCGCCGACCGCATCTCGGCACGGACGGCAAAGGTTTCTCGTTCACGGGACCCCACGAGTTGCTCTTCCCGCTCTTCTGGCAAGCCGTGCGAAGCGAGTTGGGATGACGATCAGCGTCGTCGTGCCGCTCTGCAACGAAGAAGGGAACGTCCCCGAACTCTTCGCACGCATTAGCGCCGTCCTCGACCGCGTCACGGCCGCGCGCGGCGACCGGTATGAGATCGTCGCCGTCAACGACGGTTCGCGCGACGGAACGCTCGAAGCGCTGCGCGCGCAACAACAGACGCAGCCGCGTTTGGTCGTGGTGAATCTCTCGCGCAACTTCGGCCATCAGATCGCAGCGACCGCGGGGCTCGAAACGGCGAGCGGCGATGCGATCGTCCTGTTGGACGGCGATCTGCAAGATCCGCCCGAACTCATCGAGACCTTTCTGGCGAAGTGGCGCGAAGGCTACGACGTCGTTTACGCGACGCGCAAGGCGCGTCGCGGCGAGAGTCCGTTCAAGATCTTTACGGCGCGCGCGTTCTACCGCATCATCCGGCGTATGACCAACGTCGAGATCCCGGTCGATACCGGCGATTTCCGTTTGATGGATCGCAAGGTCGTTGACGCGCTGGCGCAGACGCGCGAACGGCATCGCTTCCTGCGCGGCTTGGTCAGTTGGGTCGGCTTCAAGCAGATCGGCGTCGATTACGAACGCGACGCGCGCTCGTCGGGTGCGACCAAGTACCCGTTCTCGAAGATGATGCGCTTCGCGTTCGACGGCATCACCTCGTTCTCGGAAGTGCCGCTGCGCCTAGCCACCTACCTCGGCTTCATCGTGAGCGCGTTCGCATTCTTCTACACGATCGTCGTGCTGGTGTTCAAGTTTCTCGGCCGCAACGATCCGGGATACACCTCGACGATGGTCGCGATCCTATTCTTAGGCGGCGTGCAGCTGATCGGAATCGGCATCCTCGGCGAGTACGTCGGACGCATCTACGATCAGGTCAAGGGACGCCCGCTCTACCTGATCTCGAGCGTCGAGCGCGCCCCCGCCGCTGTGCCCCGGGCGTCCGAATCGGAAGCTGTCTCGAAGTAGACCAGCGGCCGTTTCGGCGGCGGCGCATCGTCTAACGTAAATGCTTGAAATGCGCGGGCTGCGGCGCTCGCGACGCTACCGTATGCGGTCGCCAGCGCTTCGCCCACGCGCACCGCATCGCCGATGCGCTTGTGCACGATCAGACCCGCGTTCGAACCGTCGGCGTCGACGAGTTCGCGTCCGAGCCGGCCGAGCGCGCCCGCGTCGATGGCGGCGACGAAGCCCTCGCGTCCGGCGTTCGCCGGCGCCGACTGCGCGTGCGGTGCGAGCCTCTCCAAAGCACCGGGCCGCATCCCTTGCGCCGCGAGCATGCGCTCGAAACGTTCGTAGGCGGCGCCGCTTGCCAGCATCGCGTCGAAGTTTGCGCCCGCGTTCTCGCCGCGCCCGCCCGCGGCCAGGAGCGCGCTGCCGAGCGTTCGCGCCAGCGCCAGCAGCCGCGCGTCGCGCCGTTCGCCGTTCAAAAAGTCGCGCGCTTCGAGCGCTTCGAGTCCCGTACCGATCGAGGTACCGAGCGGTTCTTCCATGTCGGTGACGAGCGCCACCGCGCGCCGGCCGAGCGATGCGCTGAGATCGACCAGCCGCTGCGCGAGTTCGCGCGCGTCGTCGAGGTTCGCGAAAAAAGCGCCGCTGCCGACTTTGACGTCGTAGACGATCGCCTGCGCGCCCGCCGCGATCTTCTTGGAGACGATCGAGGCGGCGACCAGGCCCAGCGACTGTACGGTCGAGGTGCGATCGCGCAAGGCGTACATTCGTTTGTCGGCCGGAACGAGACGCTCGCTCTGGGCGGCGATCGCGCAGCCGATCTCTCGAACCTGCGTGGCGAATCGCTCCGGCGAGAGGTCGGTGCGCACGCCCTCGATCGCCTCGAGCTTATCGAGCGTTCCGCCGGTGTGGCCGAGCGCGCGGCCCGATAACTTCGCAACCGGAACGCCGCACGCGGCGACGATCGGCACGATAACGAGCGACGCGGTGTCGCCGACGCCGCCCGACGAATGTTTGTCGACGCAGTTCGGCGCCGGCGGCTCGAGCGTTTCGCCGCTGTCGATCATCGCACGCGTCAGCGCGGCGGTCTCGGCCACGTCAAGACCGCGCAGAAAGCAGGCCATCAGCAGCGCGGCCATCTGCGCGTCGTCGGCCTCGCCGCACTGATGCGCCGCCACGATCGCTTGCCACTCTTCGGCGCCGAGCCGGCCGCCATCGCGTTTGTGCGCGATCGCGCGCCGCATATCAAAACCCATCGCGAGCCCGGGTTTCGCGATGGATGGGGCGAAGCCCGCACCGCGTGCCCATTCCTTCGGCTCGCGGCGTCGCTTTGGCCGCGGTACCCGCCGCCTTCGCCGTGGGCGCCGCCGCCGCGCACGTGTTGCTGCATAGCGCACCCGCGCGGCTTGCGAACGATCTCGCGCAACCGCTCGTCGTCGTCACCGCTTGGGGCGCGTACGGTCTGGGCTTCTTCGCGGTGCTGGCAGCGGCCGTCGCGGCCGGCGTCGCCGGAGTGTTCGTGGCACTGTGGCCCGCATGGCGTCGCGGCAGCGGGCCCTCGTTGCGCGCGACGCTCGTCCTGGCCGCGTTCGCGCTCGCTGCCGCGCTCGCGTGGCCGGTCGTCTTTTCAAGCGACGTCTACGCCTACGCCGCCTACGGCAACGCGCTGCTGCACGGCCGCGACCCATATGTCGCGGTAGCACGCTCGTTCCACGATGCATTCGCCGATGCCGCGCGCTGGCAGTGGGGCGGCGTATCGTTTCCGGCCTGCATCTACGGTCCGGCATTCGTCGCGTTCGCAGCGCTCGCGGTGCTGCTCGGCGGCGGCAAACTCGGCGCGACGCTGTGGGTTTTGCGCATCGCGACATCGCTCGGATTTCTCGGCAGCATCGTCCTCTTGAATGCCGCGCTGGCCGGCTCGGCGCGGCGCCGGCTCGCGGTCGCCGCATTCGCGCTCAACCCGGTCGCGCTCTGGAGCGCGGCCGAAGGTCACAACGATGTGCTCGTGCTGCTCTCCGTCTTCGCCGGCTTTCTTTGGCTGCGGCGCGGCCGCAGCGGGCTCGCCGGCTTCGCACTCGGCCTCGCGCCGCTGATCAAAATAATCGGCGCGATCGCGGGGCCGGTCGCGCTCGTCTTCCTTTTGGTGCGTCGCGCGGCGTGGACTCGGCGCTTTGCCATCGGGCTGCTGCTCGGCTGCGCGCTCGCCGTCGCACTGATCGCCCCGTTGCAGTTGCGAGCGCTCGAGGCGCTCGGCGCGCACGGCCACTACGCGCCGAAGTTTTCGTTACAGGCGCTGCTCGGCGCGATCCCGGCGATCCTCGTTGCCTGCGCGATCGCGGCGCTCGGCGTGCGCGACGTGGCACGCGGACGTTTTTCCGGCATCGTGTGGCTGGCGATCGCCGCATGGCTTGCGATCCCCAATCCATACCCCTGGTACGCGCTGTGGATCTTGCCGGTCGCGGTCGCCGCACCGCCGGGACGCGCCGCACTCGCGCTCTGGGCGGCGACGATTTCCGGCCTGCTGCGTTATCTTCCCGAAGCGTTTGGAAACATCGACCATCTGGAAGCCGCCGTCCTGACGCTCGCGCAACTGGCACCCCTCATCTGGAGCGCGAGCCAAGTAAGCGGTAGGCTTACTGCGAAAGTGAACTCCGAAGCATGACCGTCCCTTGGCTGCTGTTGGCCCTCGCACTTGCGGTGCCGGCCGCGACCCCGGCACCGCCCGCCTCGCCGACCCCGGGCGTGGCGCCCGACGCCGTGCTCACTCCGATGCCCAGCCTAGAGCCTACTGCGAGCCCATCTCCCTCTGCGCTGCCGGGAACGACGCCGTCTGCGACGCCGAGCGTGATTCCGAGTGCGATCCCAAGTCAATGGCCGACGCGTCCGCCGTTGCCGGCGATGAATTATCAGACCGTGCCGAAACCGGCCGCGAGCGTCGATCCCGCCCAACCGGCCATCATCGAGATCGACCTCAACGAAAAGGTGCTGACCGGCGTAATCGCAATTCGCGTCATCACAAGCGCCGCCGTCGTCAAGGTCACGAGCAGCAGCAACGGACATTCGGGCGATCTTCCCCAAGTCGGTCCGGGTGAATTTGAGGCGATCTCCAAACTGCCCAAATTGCCGTTCACGTTCTCGACCACAATTCTGTTCATTGCAACCAGCGCCGACGGCCGCAAGGCAAGTGTCAAAGTGCCGGTCAAAATCAAGTAGGTTTTCGTGTCCAAATTCTTCTTTCTGATCGTCGCTTCGGCGCTCTTGGCCGTCGCCGCGGTCGCGCAACAGCCGCCGTCGCCGGCGCCGAGCCCGCTCGTCACAACGTCGAGCCCGGCGCCAACGCCGGCGGCAACGGCATCACCCACGGCGACCGCGACGCCGGCGTATCGCTTCGTCTATCTGCCGACGCCGTCGCCGGGCACGACGCCGTTCCCAGGCCCGCACCCGCCGCAGATCCTCGAAATCGATCTGAACGATCAGACGATTGTGACGCCGGGCGAACTGCGCGTGCGCGTGTTGACGAGCGTCGACGTCGTCTCGGTTGTAGCGCGCGCAGTCGGGCGCGAAATCGCGTTGCCGCGCGTTCAAGCCGGCGAGTTCGGCGGCTCGTACCAACTGCCGCAGGTTCCTTCGTTCTTGAGCGGACAGACCTTCGATGTCGACTTCGTCGCGGCCGTCGCCGACGGGCGCATTTCGACCATCACGTTGCCGCTCGGTTTGAAATAATCGCAACCTTAGCACCCACGGTCCCGTCGCCCGCAGGCCTCGCACCGGCGCTCGTCCGCGCCCTGCCGAGTTCGAGCCGTCCGCTCGCCGGATTGATCGAACGCTTGCGTCAGCACAACGCGGCCTTCGGTTTGCACGAGACGACGCAGGCCGCCCGCCCGTATCTACTCGCCGGGCTGTATCGAGCGATGCGCGCACAGTTTTGCGTCGTCGTTCCGACCGCCGATGTCGCCGAACGAACCTTCGCCGACCTCACCTACTATCTCAATGAGGACGTTGCGAATCTGGCGCTCGTTCGTCCGCGCGAGGAGAGCGTGGGCGTGATCGAGAGCCCCTCCGAACGCAGCGCGCGGATGACGCTCTTCGCCGATCTGGTCGCGGGAAAACCGCTCATCGCCATCGTGCCGGTCGCGGCGCTGCGACAATACGTGATGCCAAAGACGGTCTTCGCAGCGCTTTCGTTTGAACTGGGCGCCGGCGACGAATACGGTTTCGAAGCGCTGCAAGAACGCTTGTACCTGCTCGGCTATCACCGCAGCGACGTCGTTTCGGCAGCCGGGGAGTATGCGGTGCGGGGCGGCATCCTCGATCTCTGGGCGGCGAGCGCGGCGGCGCCCGCGCGCGTCGAGTTCTTCGGCGACGCGATCGAGAGTCTGCGCGCGTTCGATTTGACGACACAGCGCAGCACCGAAGCCCTCGAGCGTCTGGCGGTCGCGCCGTGGAGCGAGATTCCGCGCGATGACGCTTCGCGCGAATCTGTTCTCGCGCGCATCGAGGGGAGTCCCGGCACGGTCTCGGCGGCGCGCGCCTACATCGCGAGCGGTGCCGATATTCCCGAAGCCTGGCTGCCACTCGCCTACGACGAACGCCAGACGCTGCTCGACTATTTCGACAGCGAGGCGTTGGTCGTACTCGAAGAGCCCGCGATGCTGGCGACCATCGAGCGAGGCCTCGACGACGACCGCTCGCGCGAGGAACAAGTCCTACTCGCCGCGGTCGAATCGGGCGAGCTCTCGGTCGACGAAGATGCGGTCGGCGAAGCGCTGCTGGCCGACGTGGTCGCACCGCATCCCAGCCTCGGATCGCTTGAAGCGACGTTCGCGCTGCGACGTACGCTCGTGATTCCGGGCGCGATCGAAGGCGGAGCGACGCCCTGGCTTCCGCGCACGCTCGAAACGTTCGCCATCGAGACGCGACCGGCGGAGCACTTCAACCGCCAGATCGATCTCTTTCTCGCGACCATCAGCGAGCGCGTCGCCGCCGGCGAAACGGTCGCGCTCGTCTCGTCAGGCGCCTCGCGTCTGGTCGAGATGCTGCGCGGCGCTGGTTTGAGCGTCGAGCGCAGCGCGTCGCTGTTGCATCTGCGCGAGAGCGGCGCGGCCTCGTTCGTCGGCGCGCGCCCCGGGATGACGCGCGGCGGTGTCGTCTTCGTCGACCAAGGCAACGTCGAAGCCGGCTTCGCAATTCCGGGGCTACGCTTGCACGTGCTCGGCGATCGCGAGATCTTCGGTCAACCTTCCAAACGCGTCAAGTTGCGTGCGGTCAAGGAAGGCGTCCCGGTCACGCTCGCCGATCTCAAGGTCGGCGATCACTTGGTGCACGCGGTGCACGGCATCGCTCAATACCTCGGCTTGCGCACCGAGAAAATCTTGGGCGCGACGCAAGACTACCTCTACTTCAAGTACGCGGGCACCGATACCATGCTCGTTCCCGTCACCCAGATGCATCAGGTCACGAAGTACGGCGCGAACGAAGGCGTAGCGCCGCGCCTCTCCAAGATGGGCGGCTCCGACTGGGCGCGCACCAAGACCCGCGTCTCCGAGAATCTGGCGAAGATCGCCGACGGGTTGGTCAAACTCTATGCCGAACGCGAACTCGCGAGCGGCCGTGCGTTCGGGCCCGACACGCCGTGGCAAGCCGAACTCGAGGAGGCCTTCCCCTACGAGCCGACGCCCGACCAAGCGAAAGCGATCGATGACACCAAGACCGATATGGAACGCGGCCGCCCGATGGATCGCCTCGTCTGCGGCGACGTCGGATATGGCAAGACCGAAGTTGCCGTTCGCGCCGCGTTCAAGGCGGTTGCCGATCGCTGTCAAGTCGCGGTGCTCGTGCCGACGACCTTGCTCGCGGCGCAGCACCACCGCACGTTCTCGACGCGCTTCGCGAGTTTTCCGGTGCGCATCGAAGAACTCTCGCGCTTCAAGACAAAAAAAGAGCAGCAGTCGATTCTCAAGGATCTCGCCGATGGAAAAGTCGACGTCGTCGTCGGCACGCACCGGCTCTTGCAGAAAGACGTCGTCTTCAAAAACTTGGGCTTGATCGTGGTCGATGAAGAGCAGCGCTTCGGCGTCATGCACAAGGAGCGGCTCAAGACGATGCGCGCGTCGGTCGACGTGCTCACGCTCTCGGCGACGCCGATTCCTCGCACGTTGCATATGTCGCTGCTCGGTATGCGCGATCTCTCGCTGATTCAGACGGCGCCGAAGAATCGCATGTCGATCAAAACGGTCGTCGTTCCGGCTTCGGATGCGATCGTGCAAAAAGCGATCGCGCAAGAGCTGGACCGCGGCGGCCAAGTCTACTACTTGCACAACCGCATCGAGTCGATCTACGGAGTCGCGCGCGCACTCGAACAACTCGTTCCGAAGGCACGCGTCGCGATCGGTCACGGGCAGATGTCCGAATCCGAGCTCGAACCAATCATGGCGAGTTTCATCGAAGGCGAAATCGACATTCTGGTCGCGACCACGATCATCGAGAACGGGATCGATATTCCCAACGTCAATACGATCGTTGTGAACGACGCCGACAAGTTCGGTTTGGCGCAGCTCTATCAGTTGCGAGGCCGGGTCGGGCGCTCGAACCATCAGGCCTATGCCTATCTGTTGTATCAGGCGCACAAGGCGCTCAGCGAAGATGCGAAAGCGCGACTCGAGGCGATTCGCGAGTTCGCCCATTTGGGAAGCGGCCTGCAAGTCGCGATGCGCGATCTCGAGATTCGCGGAGCGGGAAACTTGCTCGGCGCCGCGCAGTCGGGCTTCATCGGAGCGGTCGGCTTCGAAACGTATTGCGAACTCTTAGGACAGGCGATCGCCGAGCGCAAAGGTCAACAGGCGCAGCGCGAAGCCAAGCGCGAAGCCGTCATCGACGTCAAACTCGACGCCTTCATTCCCAATGACTACATTCCGCAGGTCTCGCAGAAGATCGCCGCTTACCAGCAGCTGGCCGACGCCCGCAGCGAAGCCGAGGTCGATGAGGTCGCGGCCGGCCTGCGCGATCGCTTCGGCGCCATGCCGGACGCGCTCGGCAATCTGGTCGCGGTAACGAAGCTGCGGACCCTCGCGCTGCACAAGGGTGTTACTCGGGTCGTCGTCGCCGAGAGCCGCCTGACCCTCGGCGTCGGCAGCGGCTTTGAGATCGCCCCGACCGCCATCTCCAAGCTCCAATCGCTGACCAGGAACCGGTTCCGTTTCGGCGATTCCAAGATTACGGTCGACCTGCCTGACCGTAAACCCGCCGAGCATCTGCCGCTGCTCAAGGCGCTGCTCGAGGCTCTCTAGGGCTGATGTCTCCCCGGCCAAGCAGGGCCGGAGCATCTTTTTGCGCGAAAGGGGCAGGGTTTGCGGGGTCGATTTGACTCCGCGTTTTATGTCACCACCTGGAGTTTTTCTGATGTCCAACGCGTCTCGCGCACTCGCCGGCCTGGCGACCGCCGTCTTCGGCTTCATGCTCGCCGGTTGTGCCGGCTCGGGCGGCGACGTCGCCTCCGTCAACGGCGAAAAGATCTCGCGCTCTGATTTCGATTCGAAGACCGAGGTCTCGCCCGCATCGAAAGCGGTCCTCAATCAGATGGTGCAGGGCATCCTGATCGATCAGTACGCGCGTGACAACAAGATCACGATTCCCGACGCCGACGTCGCAAAACAAGAGAGCGACATCAAGGCGCGCTATCAGCCCGGCCAGTTCGAGCAGATTCTCAAGTCGCAGAACTTGACCGAGGCCGACGTGCAGCGGATTCTGCGCCAGAAGCTGATCGTCGAAAAGGCCGTCGCGCCGAGCGTCAAGGTCAGCGACGCCGATATCAAGGCGTACCTCGATAAGAATCACGCCACCCTCGATACGCCCGCGCAAGTGCAGGCGCGCCACATTCTGGTCGCCGATCCAAAGACCGCCGCCGACGTCGAAGCTCAGCTCAAAGCCGGTGCCAAGTTTGAAGATATGGCCAAGAAGTATTCGACCGATCCGTCCAGCAAAGATAAGGGCGGCGAGCTCGGTCTCTTCGGCAAGGGTCAGATGGTGCCGGCCTTCCAAGCTGCCGCATTCTCGCAAGCGGTCGGCGCAATCGGACCGCCGGTGAAGTCGCCGTTCGGCTACCACATCATTCAAGTTGAAAAGAAAAACCCGGCGACGGTCGCCACGCTCGCGAACTCGAGCGACAAGATCAAGACGATGCTCTCGCAAACTCAAGAACAGCAAGTGCTCCCGGCGTTCCTCGCCGGTTTGCGCGCCAAGGCGAACATCCAGATCTTCGATCCGTTGCTCAAGGACGCGATGCCGCCGCTCCCGCCGAGCCCGGCCCCGTCGGTCGCTCCCGCCGCGCCCGCGACCCTCGCGCCCGCGACGCCCGCCCAGAAGTAGCCTGCCCGGACGCCGTTTGGCCGAACTCACGGTTCCCTGAGATGCGTCGCGGCGCGTCTCGGGGAACTCTCGTTAACTATGGCGTTGATTCGCATCGTGGGGCTGGGACCGGGGGATCCGGACCTCGTCACGCTCGGCAGCCTCGAGGCTCTGCGCCGGGTCGGGCATGCCGTCACGCTGCTCGCACCGCCCGACCTGATGCTCTTTCTTCAAAGCGAGGGCGTGAGGATCGAACGCGATCGGATCGCCAAACCATCGCTCTTCGTGCGCGGCTCGGCCGATGAGATCGAGACGTTCGTTGCCTCGCTGGGCGACGAAGACGTCGCGCTCGGCGTGCTCGGAAATCCACTCTCGGACTTCCCCGGTCTGCCGATCCTATTGCGCGCGCTCGAACGGCGCGAGATCCGCTGCGAGCTCGTCCCCGGCATGCCGCGCGCGACGCTCTCGGCCTCGATCTCGATGCCGCTCGTTCCGTTGCCCCCGGCATCGGATCACTATACCTGGGACGACTTGATCGAAGTGATGGCGCGTTTGCGCCGATCCTGCCCGTGGGATCGCGAGCAGACGCACGAGTCGCTCGTCCCATACTTGATCGAGGAGACCTACGAGGTCGCCGACGCGATCGAAGCTCACAACGCAGGCGATCTCTGCGAAGAGTTGGGCGACTTGCTGCTGCAGATCGTCTTTCACGCCCAACTCGCAACCGAGCGTGGAAAGTTCTCGATCGCCGATGTGGTGGATGGGCTCTCCAACAAAATGATTCGCCGGCATCCGCACGTCTTCGGCGACGTTGCGGTCGCCGACGTCGCTGAGGTGTGGCAGAACTGGGATCAGCTCAAAGCGCTCGAACCCGCTGGGAAGCTGCGCGATTCGCGCTTGGACGGCATTCCCAAAGGTCTCGGCTCGCTGCAGCGGGCGCAGAAGATGCAAGAGAAGGCCGCTCGCGTCGGATTCGATTGGCCGAACCTTGCGGGCGTTCGCGCCAAGCTCGCCGAGGAGGTCGCCGAACTCGAGAACGCTCGGCGTGACGGCGACCAGGAAGCGATTCGCGAAGAACTCGGCGACGTGATCTTCACCTTCGTCAACTTCGCACGCGCGCTCGGCGTCGATGCCGAGGGCGCGTTACGCGACGCCAATGCTAAGTTCTACCGCCGCTTCACCTTCATGGAACGCCGAGCTGAGAAGGAAGGCCGCAAGCTCAACGACCTCAGCCTCGACGAACTTGACGAACTCTGGCAGCTCGCCAAGACGCAGGCCGCATGAGCGAGCGGGGTGGCAGCAAACCTGTCGTGATTCGCGTGCGGATGAGCGCGCACGATGCGCACTACGGAGGCAATCTGGTCGAAGGCGCGCGCGTGCTGGCACTCTTCGGCGACGTCGCGACCGAACTGTTGATTCGCAGCGACGGCGATGAAGGCTTGTTCGCCGCGTACGAATCGGTTGAGTTTCTCGCGCCGGTTCACGCCGGCGACTTCATCGAAGCCGAAGGCCGCATCGTGCGCTTCGGCAATCGCTCGCGAGCAATCGAGTTCGAAGCGCGCAAAGTCATCGCGGCGTGCCCCGATCTTTCGGCGACCGCGGCCGAGGTCATCGATCCGCCCGTCGTCGTCTGCCGCGCTCGGGGAACATGCGTCGCGCCCCGGCGTTAGCGTTCGCGCTCGCGCTCGTTCTGGCCGCAGGTGCCGGAGCGAATGCTGAGCCTGCGCCCCCGACGCCGGGCCCGGGCGGAACCGCAACGGCCGAGATCACGCGTTATGACGTGGGAGCGCTGCTCCAGGCGGTCGATCTCGCCGCCAAATCACCGAAGATCAAACTCCAGGTCGTGGCCAAACCGGCAGCCGAGATGCCGCCGTACGATCAGATCTACTGGTATGCCGGCATCAGCACCGATGGCGACAAGAAGGTGGCACACATTTGGAAGAATGCCGTGCTCGCCGCGCGGCCTTCGGTTGAAAACAACGACCGTTTGGACGACGCGCGAATGCTGGCGGTGATGGACTACGGTTTTGCCGGCGAGAAGTGGAAAGCGCTCTACGACTCGGTTGCCAAGACCGATGGGGCGCTTGGCCCGTCGGTGACCGACCGGTACCAGACCCGCCACGCCCTGATCAAGACGGTCCAAGACTTCATCGCCGACGCGCAACGCCGGCCGCATACATAGTGCGGATCGACAAGTTTCTCAAGGTCTCGCGTTTGGCCAAGCGCCGCAGCGAAGCTCACGAGGCGCTGGTCGCGGGCCGGATCACGCGCGATGGCCGCGCGCTAAAACCGGGCTATGAGGTTCGCGTCGGCGACGTCCTGCTGTTGCACTATGCTCGCAAGTTCTTGACCGTGCGGATCTTGTACGTTCCCGAGCGCGTCACGCCCGCACTACGCGATATGCTGATGTACGAGATCGTCGAAGAACGTCGCGACGATCCGATCGATTGGCTCGAGGCCTCAGTCCCGGCGCCGTGAGTTCGACGCTTTCGGCCGACGCGAAGGACGCGCTGGCGCGCGACGTGCCGGCAAGCGAACATTGCCGCAACGCGCTACGCGAAGGCCTCTACTACTACGGCGGCGCCGCGGACCGGACGACCTTTCGAACGCAGCGCGCCTCGATCGCGCGACTGGCCTGGAGCCTGCTCGAGGATCGAACCTCGCGCCGCATACGCAAGACCGCGGGAACGCGTTTGCGCCGGTTGCCGATCTACGAGATCGACCGCGACGCCGCAAGCGCCCCGCCGAAGCCGCGCGCACGCTGCGACCGGCGCATGGAGTTGCGCGGCGCCTTTCTCGCATGCGGTTCGATCGCCGTCCCGGCGCGAGGCTATCACCTCGAATTCGCGCCGCCCGGCGAGGCCGAAGCAAAGCGGCTCCTGAGCTTGCTGCGCGCCGACGGGCGGCATCCGAAATCGGCGCCGCGCAAACGGCGGACGGTCGTCTACTTCAAAGATATCGACGAGATCGCGCACGTTCTCACCTCGATCGGCGCCTTCGGCGCCGTGCTGCACCTCGAAGACGTTCGCGCGCTCAAAGAGACCAAGAATCGTATTCATCGCTTGGTCAACACCGAGACGGCCAACGTCGACCGCGCGGCGAGTGCCGCCGCCGCGCAGCGCGAATCGATCGCGCTCTTGGCCGACGCATACGGCTTGCGCAATCTTTCCGCAGCGTTGCGCGAGATCGCCGAATTACGCCTGGCCCATCCTACCGAAACGCTCGCCGAACTCGGGCGGCGCTGCAATCCCGCCGCCAAGAAGTCAACCGTGAACGGACGCATCGCCCGGCTCCTAAAACTCGCGCGTGGTTTGCACCGCGGTCGCTCCGAAGCTTAATACTCTTAACGCGATCGGACCAGGGCCGGCCGCCAGGAGGGCCTCGCGGCGACCGGCGCCTAAACGAGTCGAACTGCAGGTTTTCGAGGGAGAGCACATGCGCATCGGGATCAACGGATTCGGGCGGATCGGCCGTAATTTTCTCAAGGCTCTGATCGAGCGTCAGCCGCAGATCCAAGTGGCGGCGGTCAACGATCTCACGAGCGCCGCCGAATGCGCGCATCTCTTCAAGTACGACTCGAACTACGGCACCTACGAAGGTTCGGTCACGCACACCGCCGATTCGATTACGCTCGATGGGCGCACGATCGCGGTGCTGGCCGAACGCGACCCGGCAAAGCTTCCCTGGAAGGATCTCGGCGTCGACGTCGTCATCGAATCGACCGGCTTCTTCACCGACGCGACCAAGGCGCGCGCGCACATCGACGGTGGCGGCGCGAAGAAAGTCATCATCTCGGCGCCGGCCAAGGACGAAGACATTACCCTCGTCCTCGGCGTCAACGAGCGCGACTACGATCCTGCCAAGCACCACATTATCTCGAACGCATCGTGTACGACGAACTGTCTCGCGACGGCGGTCAAGCCGATCGTCGATCATCTCGGGTGGGTCAAGGGTTTCATGACCACGATCCACTCGTATACGAACGATCAGAATATTCTCGACGCGCCCCACAAGGATCTGCGCCGCGCGCGCAACGCCGCGACCAACATCATTCCAACCTCGACCGGCGCGGCCAAGGCGCTCTATCTGACGATTCCCGAGATCAAAGGAACCTTCGACGGGTTCGCGCTGCGCGTGCCGACCGCGACGGTCTCGATGGTCTACTTGGTCTGCCAAGTCAAGCGCGACACGACGAAAGATGAAGTCAATGAGATTCTGCGGCGCGCGGCCGGGACCGATATGAAGGATCTGGTGCATTACTGCGACGTGGAGTTGGTTTCGAGCGACTTCAAACGTTCGCCGTACAGTTCGATCGTCGACTCCGGTTTGACCAACGCTAACGGCGACCTCGTGCAGATCGCGGCCTGGTACGATAACGAGTGGGGCTATTCGTGCCGGCTCGCGGACGTGACCGCGATGGTATTGACGAAGCAGCCGGCCGGCGTCTGACGGACGGTCGTGCGGGCGGCATGAACTTCCGATCGCTGCGCGACGTCGACGTCCGCGGCAAACGCGTGATCGTACGCGAAGACTTGAACGTGCCGCTGAAAGATGGACACCTCGGTGACGATACGCGGATCGTCGCGGCGTTGCAAACGCTGCGCTGGTTACGCGAACGCGATGCGCGCACGATCGTGCTCGCGCATTTGGGCCGGCCCGACGGAAAAGTCGTGCCGCAGCTCTCACTGCGGCCAATCGCTACCGAACTTGGCGTTCGTTTGGGCGGTCGCGTCGGGTTTGCCGGCGATTGCGTCGGACCCGTCGCCGAGGCGGCGGTCGCAGCCTTGCACGACGGGGATACGTTGCTCCTCGAAAACGTTCGCTTTCATCCCGAAGAAGAAGCGAACGATCCGGTCTTTGCCCGCGCACTCGCGGCGCTCGGTGACCTCTATGTGAATGACGCGTTCGGAACGGCGCATCGCGCGCACGCGTCGACCGAGGGGATCGCGGCCTACGTGCCCGCGGTCGCCGGTTTTCTGATGGAGGCCGAACTCACGGCGCTCGGCAGGTTGACGAACGACCCCGCGCTGCCCTTCGTCTGCGCGATCGGCGGCGCCAAGGTCAAAGATAAAGTCGGCGTCTTCTCGCACCTGCTGCAACGCGTCAGCGCGTTCGTCATCGGCGGTGGGATGGCCAACACGTTCCTGGCTGCGGCGGGCATCGACGTCGGCACGTCGTTGCGCGACGACGATCTCTCGCCGGCGAAGGCGATCATCGCGCAAGCAAAGCTCAAGAATATCCCGCTGCACGTCCCGAGCGACGCCGTGGTCTCGACCGCGTTCGATGCGGATGCGTCGGCGGAGACCGTCCCTATCTCGGAGATCGGCGCACGCATGATTCTCGATATCGGACCGCAGACGGCCGCCGCGTACGCTGCGGTCCTGCGCGACGCGCGCACGATCGTCTTCAACGGCCCGATGGGCGTCTACGAGAAACCCGCATATCAGAACGGCACGCGAACCGTCGGCGAGGCGATCGCCGAAGCGACCCGCAACGGTGCCGTCAGCGTGGTCGGCGGCGGCGATGCCGCCGCCGCCGCGCACGAACTTGGTTTTGCGGCGGCGATGACGCACGTCTCGACCGGTGGGGGGGCGACCCTCGAATTTCTCGAAGGCAAGACGCTCCCCGGCGTCGCCGCGCTCGAGCGATCGGCGCAGGAAGCCGGAATCCGATGAGACGCCGGCCGCTGATCGTCGGAAACTGGAAGATGCACAAGACGATCGCGGAGACGCGCGCGCTCTTGCGCGAGCTTCGCGCCGCTCCACTGCCGCCCGGCGTGGAGGTCGTCGTCGCCCCGCCGTTCACCGCGCTCCCGGCGGCACGCGAAGAACTGCGCGAGGGCACGATCGAACTCGGTGCGCAGACGATGCATCAAGCAAACCACGGACCCTACACCGGCGAGATCAGCCCGGTCATGCTGCACGAACTCGGCGTACGCTGGGTCATTCTCGGACACTCCGAACGGCGCGCCTATTTCAGCGAGACCGACGATGCGGTCGCCCACAAAGTGCGGGCGGCGTTGGCGCACGGCATCACGCCGATCGTCGCGGTCGGTGAGACCGCGACCGAACATGAAGAGCATGCGACGCTGACCAGAGTAACGCTGCAAGCGCGGGCGGCGTTCGCCGGACTCGCGCCCGAGGACGTCGGCCGTTGCGTCGTTGCCTACGAACCGATTTGGGCGATCGGCTCGGGTCTCGTCGAGGAGCCCGCTGGCGCCAACGCCGTCATCGGTTCTATTCGCGCAGCCGTCGAAGGCCTCGAGCAAACGCGCATGCTGTACGGCGGAAGCATGAAGGGCGAAAACGCTGCGGCCCTGCTGGCGCAGCCGGAGATCGACGGCGGCCTCATCGGCGGCGCGAGCCTGCAGGCGGCATCATTCCTCGCGATCGTCGAAGCGGCGCGCGCGCGCGCGCAGACGCCGTGACCCGCGCGCGCAAGGGGCCGCTCGTGCTCGCGATTCTCGATGGCTGGGGAGAACGCGTCGAGGTCCACGGGAATGCGATCGCGTCGGCGGATCTGCCGAACTGGCGCCGCATCCTCGCGACCTATCCCAACACGCTCTTGGCCGCGAGCGGCGAAGACGTCGGCCTGCCCGAAGGCATCATGGGCAACAGCGAAGTCGGACACATCAACATCGGCAGCGGACGAATCGTTCCGCAGGGCCTCGTCGTGATCAACGAGTCGCTGGCCGACGGCAGCTTCGCGCGCAATCCCGTGCTCGCGTCGTGCCTCGATCACGCCAAACGCTCCGGTGGCCGCCTGCACGTGATGGGACTGCTCTCCGACGGTTGCGTGCACAGTTCGATCGACCATCTCTTCGCGTTGATCGACGCGGCCGCACTGGCCGGCGTGCCGCTCGCCGTCCATCCCTTCGGCGACGGACGCGACGTGCCGCCCGCCTCGATGGCGGGCTATCTGGACGCGCTCGAAGCACACTTAGCGGAGACCGGCAACGCGGGCGCGATCGCAACCTTGATGGGGCGCTTCTATGCGATGGACCGCGACAAGCGCTGGGAGCGGACGGAGAAAGCCTACCGCGCGCTCGCCGGCGCGCAAGCGCCGCACGCCTTCCCCGATGCACGCGCCGCTTTGGAAGCCGCCTACGCGCGCGGCGAGACGGACGAATTCATCCTCCCCACGCTGATCGGCGAGGCACGGCCCGTACGCGACGGCGATGCGGTCGTCTTCTTCAACTTCCGACCCGATCGCGCGCGCCAACTGACGATGGCATTTTCGAAGCCCGGCTTCAAAGAGTTCGCCGTCGAAGAGTTTGCGAACTTGATCTTCGCGACGATGACGCGCTATGAGGAGGACTTCTCGAATCCCGTGCTCTTCGGCCCGCGGCCGCAGCGCGACACCTTCGGCGAGATCGTCGCGGCGGCGGGCCTCTCGCAGCTGCGGCTGGCCGAGACCGAGAAGTACGCGCACGTCACCTACTTCTTTAACGGCGGTCGCGAAGATGTCTTCGAACGCGAAGATCGCGTCCTGATTCCATCGAACCGCAACGTGCCGACCTACGACCTCGCGCCGGAGATGCGCGCCGGCGAGATCACGACGACCGCCGTCGAAGATATCGGCGATCGCGCGCACGACCTGATCGTGATGAACTATGCCAACGCCGACATGGTAGGACATACCGGCGTCATGCCGGCGACGATCTCGAGTTGCGAGACGCTCGACGTCGCTTTGGGCCGTTTGGAGAAGGCCGTGCTCGACGCGGACGGCATCCTCGCGATCACTTCCGATCACGGCAACGCCGAGGACAAGATCGGCAAGGATGGAAGCCCCTTGACCGCGCACACGACGAACCCCGTGCCGTTCGTACTCATCGCACGCGAGCCGCTCGGCACGCTCGCCGGCGGCGGACGCTTGGGCGATATCGCGCCGACGCTCCTACCGCTCTTAGGTTTGGAGGTTCCCGCCAATATGACCGGACGAAATCTCTTGGTGCCCGGACCAGCGAGCGTCGGCGACCATTAGCGCGCCGCAGAAGCTGGTCAAGGCGGCAGCGCGCATCGTGCGCCGCGCGGGTGGCACGCTGGACGCGGCCATCGTTCTCGGCAGCGGGCTCTCCGCGGCGGTGAGCGCGCGCATCGTCGGCAGCGAGATCCCTTACGACAAGCTCGAGGGGGCGCCGCTCTCGCATCTGGCCGGCCATCCCGGCATCGCCTTCGCCGGTTCGTGGGCCGGCAAGCGCGTCGTGGCCTTCGCCGGACGCGCGCATCTCTATCAGGGACGCACGCCCGACGAAGTGACGTATTTCGTGCGACTTGCGGCGAAAGCGGGCGCGCGCACGATCGTGTTGACCAATGCGGCCGGTGGTCTCAACACGTGGTACGCTCGCGGCGACCTGATGCTGATCTCCGATCATCTCAACCTGACCGGCGCGACCGCGATCGCGCCCGACGATTCGCAGCCGTTCCTGAACATGCTCGACGCCTACTCGCCGCGCTTGCGCGCGTTGGCGCGCGCGCACTGCGGCGATGGCCGTACGCAAGAGGGCGTCTACGCCGGGTTGCGCGGCCCCGCGTATGAGACGCTGGCCGAAGCCGCAGCGCTGCGCCGTCTCGGCGCCGACGCGGTCGGGATGTCGACGGTGCTCGAAACAATGGCGGCGCGCAAGCTCGGCCTCGAAGTGCTCGGCATCAGCCTGATCACCAACCTCATCGGTCCGGCCCAGGACGTATCGCACGAAGACGTTTTAGAAGCCTCAAAAGAAGGCGGCGAGCGGATCGCGACGCTCTTGGAAGGTGTCCTGGGCTCGCTCTAATCGAGCCAACACTCTCGTCTCGGGGAGCCTCTTAAGAGATAGAGGAAAGAGTCAGTGTGAACGACGGGACGGTGCGCCTCGCGCAAGCGGGCGATCGCGATGGTCTCAACGCTCTGATGAGCGCGGCTTGGCCGCGCGCATTCCGTCTCGCCTACGGTGTGCTCGGAAATCGCGAGTCCGCCGAAGACGTCGCACAGGACGCGCTCCTCACCGTCCACCGGACTCTGCGAGGATTGCGAGATGTTCAATCGTTCGACGCATGGCTATCGAGCATCGTCGTGCGCGCCGCCGTTCGAGCCGCAAAATCAGCAAAACGGCAACGTCACGAAGCGCTCGAGGACTTCGCTGCGCTGCTCGACGGATCGGGCTCGATCAACGAACGCCTCGACCTCGCAAACGCAATGCGGCGATGCACGCCGCTCGAGCGTGCCGTCTTGCAACTCGCCGCACTCGGCTACACGAGCGCCGAGATCGGAAAGATGGTCGCAAAACCGCCGGGCACCGTACGATATCACCTTTCAGTTGCCCGCTCGCGGCTGCGCGATGCGGTCGACACGCGAGACGAACCCGAGCCGGTTCTGCCTCCGGGGATAATGCTGCATCATGCGTGACGAACTTGGCGCGCTACGCGCCGCTCTGGACGATATCGCCGCTCCACCATTCAACGGCAAAGCGCTCGCTTCGCGACGCGTGGTCGCCGAACATCGGGCGCGGCGCCGCACCTTCGCACTCGCCGCGTGTGCGGCACTGGGTCTACCGGCGCTCGTCGCCGCCGGGCTTCTTCTCTTGAACGGCGCCGGAGCGTCGCGGCCGATGGCCGACGTTCATCCGACGCCGGTCTCAACGCCGAACCCGGCCTTCGGCTTAGCTGGATACGGCCAGCGACGATGAACGCTCGGCTTCCCGCGCTCGCGGCGGCGATCGTATTCGCCCTCGCCGGCTTCAACCTGCCCGCGCTCGCCGCCGACGAAGCCAGCGACATCACGATCGACGTCGTCGATGCGCAGAGTGGCGCCCCGATCGCGCTGGCGCGCGTGCTGTTGCAAGGCGAGACGGGAACGATCGGGTACACCGATGCCGAAGGCCACGCCCGCTTTGAATCCGTCGCCACCGGAACGTATCGCGCGCGCGTCGTCAAACGCGGATACGATGCGGCAAATTCGCCGCTCTTCGAAGTCATCACCCATCGCACTAGCGGCATTCGCGTGCAACTCAACAAGACCGGTTCCCTCAAGAAGATCGGCAGCATTACCGTTACCAGCTCACCCGCGCACGCTTCGCGCGAGGTCGGTCAGAACGATTCGTTGCGGTACCTCGACGGTTCGTTGCGCGCTGCGCTCGGCGATCTTCCGGGATTGACCTCGAGCGGCGACGGCATTTCGGTCGACGGTAACGATCCTTCGCAAACTGGCATGTCGCTCGACGGCGTGCCGATTCCCGGAGCGGGCGGATCGTTCGGCGCGCACGGCTTGAACGGCGACCTCTTTGCGGGCGCGAGCGCGAGTTCGGGCGCCTCCAACGGCGGACTCGGCGGAGGCGTCGGTTTCAGCACCTTACAGCCCACACGCTTCGCGCAACAACTCGGCACGGCGCAGTACGGAAGCCTGAACGACTCTTCGGCATTGCTGGTCGCGCGCGGTTCGATCCACAATCTCGGGTACGTCGTCGAACATGCCGTTCGCGGGACGACCGACCCGTTGACCGGTGCGACGTTCACCGACGAGAGCGGCTTGACGTACCTGCACGATGGAAATCTCACGACCTCCGGCAACCTCGCAAAACTGCGCTGGGCCCCGGCGCTCTCACAGACGCTGACCTTGACCGCGGCCTCGACCGATACGCAAAGCGCGCTGGCCTGCCATCAACTCACGGCGCTTTTTCCGTGCGGCAACGGGCCGCGCGAGTTCGGTTACCAGCACGGCGCGCTGGCGACGCTCGTTGAGAGCGCGACCATCGGCGCGACGACGCTCTTTGTGGCCGGCGTCCTCAATCAATCGCGCTTCGATACCGATCAGGGCCTGCGTTTCTTCGCCGGTCTGCCCGCGCCGGAGACGGACTCCGCGCGTTCCTTTGCCCGAGGTCTCACGTTCTCGCTGCAACTGCCCGCTTCCGAGGTTCACGAACTCTCGTTTGCCGGCACCGCATACGGCACCACCTTCAGCGGCTCGACGACGAACTCGCTCGGCACGACGCCATTCGTTCAATCCGTCTCGTTTCGTTCCGCGAACATGATCGATCGCATCCATCCAAGCCGGCGTTTCACGCTGACGGCGCGCGCCGGCGTCAACGGCGGAAGCGGCAACTCGAGCCTGACGAGCGGGCTCGACCTGCGCTGGCAACCGACGAAAGATCTCGCATACAGCCTGAGCGGCGCGAGCGGCGACGCCGGCGGCAACATCGTCATCAATGGCTTGGCGCTGCCCGATCCGCGTTCGCTGACGTACGATTGCGCGGACGGAACTGCGAACGGCACGCTCCCCGCGACCAACGCGTCGCGACAACGTTCATCGTCGTTGCGGGCGAGCGTCGAACGCTCCGGCAAGCGCGGGCGCCTCGCACTCACGACCTGGACGCAATGGCTGCAGGCGGCTCCGGTGCTCGCGGCCTTCGACAGTACGGCTATCGGCCTGCCGGCAGGCTACACCGCGAGCGTCGCCGCGCTCGCGGCTTCGCCGTTCGTTTGCGGCGCAAGCCCGCCGCTGGCGCTTGCGTTCACTTCGTTCGTGCCGGCCGATCAACTCGCGCGCGGTGCGACGCTCTCGGGAACGCTGAATATCGGCACCGGATTGCTAGCGGGGTACGCCTCGGTGCAATCGCGCTTCGTGACGGGTGCGACCGGCGCCACGCTTGGGCTCACGCCGGGCGGGATGCAAGTCCCCGGCACGCCGCTGCATCGCGCCGGCCTCGTCGCGACCGTGAAGCTCGGCCGCGTGGTCGATGCGTTAGCAAACCTGAGTTATACGAGCGCGAACAATCCAAGCCGCTTGCCGGCGTACACGCTCTTCAACGCTGGGTTCGCGACGCCGTTGAAGTACGGTTCGCTCGCGCTCGTCGGCACCAACCTCACCAATGCGCTCGCCGATCCGTTCGCACGTGGGCTCCCGCTCTCGTTTACCGGTCACGCGCCGCTCGTGCTTTCCGCGACGCCGTTGCGCGGACGCGCCGTGCAGGCGACCTACACGCTGCGAGTCGGCCGAGCCGGCGCGACCGGCAGCGGCGCGGCTTCGGCCGAGCCGACCGCCGGCGAACAGGATGGTGGCCTGCGCATCATGATTCAGGCGACCGACTTCCCGGCCGCCCCGCCGGCGGACGCACTGACGATCGATCCCGACAACGAGGCGTGCACGCCCGTCGCGGCTCGCGCCGCGCAGTCCGTTCTCGACGCGATCGGCACGATTCGCACTGCGGCGGAACGCGCCAAGCGCGACGGACGCTATCCCGAGACGCTCTCCGGCATTCCATCGATCGTCTCGAAGATTCCACTTCGCTACGTTGCGTACGAAGACGGCGCTCGCTACGCCGTCGTAGCGACCGGCGTCATTCCCGCGGCGGCCGCGCTCCTCAGCTGCGCGCGTTTGCACGGCGGTGGCCCCGAAGACCTCACCCAACGTCACCTCTATCAGCCGTCCGGCGGACGCACCGCCTTCCTGATTATCTACGCACCGTCGGTCGGACTCTACCTTATGGCGCCGACCCAAGCGCCACGCGGCGGAGTCATGCTGCACGCCGAACTCGAGCCGGTACCCGATGCGGCGCCGGTGGACCCGTTCGCGCGCAAGGCTTCGTGCCCGGTCTCATCCAAGCCGATCATCGACGCGCTCGTCGACGCGGTGCGGACTGCGCACGCCGCGCCACCGGGTACTCCGGCCGCAACTTCCGACGTCGCCGTCATTACGCCGCACGACGGCAGCGCCCGCTGGTTCGAGATCGCCCCGCGCGATCAAACGGCGTTCGGGATCGTCCTGAACTGCTTGCACGTCGCCGGCGTCTCAGCCGAACTGCTGAAGACCGCCGGCATCGACGACACGCGCCGGCAAGGATTCGGCTTCAGCGATCGCTTCGGGTTCTACACCATCGGTGGAGCGCAAGGGCCGTCGCGGCCGCCGGCACCGGCTTCTTCGCCATCCCCGCACTAGCTCAATCTACGCGGTAACAGCCCCCGGCGTCGATCGAGAGCGTGCGCCCTCCCACCATAATCGAACGCACTCGGTGTTCCCAGGCGGTAAAGACCTTGAGGACGATCGGGCGCAGCGTAGCGAAGAGCGCGCGCGCACGTTGGGAGAGCGAGACGACGTCGCGCGCCCACGCCGGGTGATCGTTCGGCAGCCGGCACTCGGGCTCCGACTCGGGATCGAGCGCGACCGGTGGCGGCCCGGTCGTTGCTAGCGCTGCGGGTAGACTCGTCGCGGTCCCGGGCGGCAAGCCGCTTTCGCGCTCTACCGCATGGCTCACGTGCGCGGCACGATCGTGCGCAGCTTGGCGAGCGCACTCAGGTGAATCTGCGAAACGCGTTGCGGCGAGATGCGCAATTGACGCCCGATCGCGTGCAACGAGAGGTCGCCATAATAATGAAGCGACAGAATTTCGCGCTGACGCGGCGGCAAGAGTGCCAACGCCTCTTGCAGTTCGCGCTTGATCGCCGAGCGCACGGCGTACTGTGACGGTTCGTCGCGCCAATCCGCCAGCGCTCCGCCGACGCTGCCGAGCGGCGCGTCGATCGAGTGCGACGAGTGGAGGAAGGCCGTCAGACGCGCGCGGCGCAGCGCCGGGTCGTCGCGTTCGAGTTCGCCGAGCGCCGGTAAACGATCGCGCTCCTGCGCCATCGCATAGCGCCGGCGCTCGGCGATGCGCAACGTCCGGCGCACGCGCTCGGAGACCGGATCCATTCGCCGTAACCCGTTGAGCATCGATCCCAGGATCAGGCGGCGCGCGTACTGCTCGAGCGTCGTTCCGTGCGACGGGTCGTAGGTATTCATCGCGCGCAGCAGCCCGACGGAACCATCGCTCATCAAGTCGTCGAGTTCGGCCGCCGGCACCGCGCGCGCCACACCGCCCGCGATGCGTCGAATGACCGGAAAGAAACGGCGCACCGTCTCCTCGCGTTCGTCGATCGTAGCCAGATCGCTCACGCGCGTTCGATCAACCGTTCGAAGGTTGCGGTGAGCCCGGTGCTCTTGCGTGCCATCGCAAGCGCGGTCTGCTCTATTGCGGCTTCCCCGAAGAAGCCGAGCGGTTTTGCGAGCGGCGCGAGCGCTGCTCCGAAGAGCAGCGCTTCGAAACGTGCAGCCACCTCGCGCACGCGCGGCTCAGCCGCGGTGCAAGTTGTTGGCGATGCGTTGCATCTCATCGGCCGCCTGGACTCCTTTCGCATTGGCTTCGTAGGCGCGTTGCGCGCTCAGAATAGCCATCATCGACTCGACGATCGAGACGTTGGCGCGTTCCAGCGCGCCGAAGACGAGCTTGGGACCGTGCTCGGCGCCGGGCGTAACGAGGCGCGCGCGGCCCGATTCGTTCGTCGCGGCAAAGCGCGCGGAGCCGGCCGTACGCAAACGTTCCGGCGCGGCGAACGTGGCCAAGCGGATCCGGCCGGCTTCTTGACGAGCGCGGTTCGCGAGCGTTACGAAGACGCGCCCATCGGCGCCGACATCGAGCGCGGTCGCGTCGGCCGGAATGCGCACACCGTCGAGCCGCCAGCCTTCGGCATCGCGTAGCGCGCCGTCGCTCGCGCGCGCGAACGCGCCCGCCCGCGTGTAGGCGCGCCGTCCATCCCGCTCAACGCTGAAGAAGCCTTCGCCCTCGATGGCAACGTCGAACGGGCCGCCGCTTTTCTCCAGCTTGCCCTGTTCGAAGAGCCGTCGAACGCCGGCCGGCGCGGTGCCGAGATCGCCGCCCAGCGACGCGAAGGTCGCCGTGGCGCGCTTGAACCCGGTGACGTCGGCATTCGCCAGATTGTCGGCAACGACGTCGAGTGTCTGCTGCTGCGCCGCCATCCCCGTCGCGGCCGCGTAGAGCGCGCGGTTCACGCTTTCACCCGCACGACATCGTTCACGTCCTTGGCGCGCGCCTCGTCGATCGCCGAGAGCGCCTTCTGGGCGGTCTCGAACGCGCGCTGCGCGGAGAGCACGTCGACCATCTCGTGCACGGCATCGACGTTCGAGCGCTCGAGAAATCCGCTTTCGACGCTCGTCCCCGGCGTTAGCCGCAGCCGGCCGGTCACGTTGCCGGCCTCGCGCACAACACCTTGCGCGTCGATCGTCGCGCCGGCGCTCGCGCGAAGCGCGCCGCTCGCACCGAGTAGCGCGCGCCCGCGTTCGTCGAGCAGTGCGCCGTTTGCGTCGAGCGTCAGCGAAGCCGAGCGGACCGGGATCGCATTGCCGTGCGCGTCGCGCACGAACAGCGTTCCACCGACCGTGGCCAGATCGAAGACGCGTCCGGTTCGTTCGAGCGGACCCTGCGTGCGATCGATGCTGCTCGAGACGCTGAGGCCCCGCTCGCCCAGCGTTGCGTGAGCGATGCGGCGCTGGAAACCCGCGCTCGAGAGATTGGAGAGATTAGCAGCCGAGACGTCGAGCCGCGCTTGCGCGGCGTGCATCGCCCCGGCCATGAGTTCGATGCCATCCATAGCGCGAGCCTACGGGCCCGAGGTTACGCTACGGTTGCTCTCGGCTTACGCCGCCGCTATTCCGGTCGGGCCTTACTGGGTGGCGAAACTCACGTCCGCCACAGGACGGCGCGCAGCCCATCCGACGTTGAACTTGACCGCGGCCTCCGATCGGAGGTCCTTCATAACCGGAGAACGTCGCGCCGAACGCCGGCGTGACGTCTGCCGTCAACTAAAGACGAACGGCGCGCGCGGGCCTTCCAAATAATACGTGAGGCCGGCGGCGGCGCCGATCTCGGATGCGGTCGCGATCGCGGAGCGCAGTGCGCTTGCCTGATGTTCCGGCACGAGATACGCCACGCTGCCGAGCGCGCCGCGCATCGGTGGGCCCACGATTCGGCGCGAACCGGTCGCCAGCGCACCGCACGCGCGCCACATGGCTTGCAGCTGCGTTACGATCTCGACGCCCAACTTCGGCGTGAGGAGCCGCGGCGAACGCGAAGCGTTCGCGACGACGCGCAGCACGTACGGCGCGCCGCCCGGCGCGACGTGCGGTCCGGCGAAGGCGTGGACGACAAATTCGCGTTTCGCGCCGAGGCGCGTGAGCGTGCGGCACCAGCGGGCGTAGTTCTCCGTCACCGATTCTTCAAGCGCCGCGGGGTGCGGGAAGACGCTCAGCAGGCGCGCCGGTACGAGCACGCCGTGAAAGTTCGCGCGTTCGACGGCGCGCTCGTGCACACGCGCTTCGATCCGCAGCCAACCGTCATCCGAACGGCGCCGTTCGACTTCATCGGCCGTATAGTCGGTCTGCGCGACGAACGCGACGAGCAATGCGAGCCGGCCGTACCGGAGCGCTTGAACGCGACGGCCCTCGACCGTGAAGCGCCGGCCCGCCAACTCGGGCGCTCCGAAGCCGTGAAAGATGACGGCTCGTCCCGCCGGGTAGACCCGGGGTTGGACGGTCGGAGCGGTCTGAGCCTTGGCCATATCTCTCGTGTTTAAACGTCGATGAACGCGGTGGCGCTGCCGTTCGGCGCCAGATCGCCTTCGCTGCCGGAATCAGCGGCGGGCGCGCGGGCCGGTCGCGACGGCGGCGCGCTGACGTGCAGCTCCGTCTTTTCGAGCAGCGCGAGATGCGTCATCAGCAAACTGCGAAGTTCGCTCTTGGCTTTCTCTGAGGTCTCGAGGTGACGCTGGCACTCGCGACGCGCTTCGGTCGCGCGGTCGCCATAGGCCGCGATCTCCTTCTCGATTGACATGCGCGCCTCGGCACGAATCAAGTCGGCTTCCTTGTGCGCCGAGCCTTTGACCTCGTCGGCAGTGCGCTGCGCGAGCAGCAGCGTATTCTGCAGCGACTCTTCCATCGCTTTGAAGTGGCTGATGCGTTCCTTCAGATCGGAGATCTCGGCCTCGAGCGCCGCGCGCGACGACGCCTCGTCCTCAAGCGCTTCGATCACGTCGTCGAGGAACTGATCGACGTCGGCGGGATCGTAGCCCTGCAGTTTCTTCTTGAAGGTCTTGTGCTGGATATCGATGATGGTTATCTTTTGCATCGTGCTTTATCCTCGGTCCATGAAATCGAGCGAGCCGTCACGGCCCAACAACGAATCGCGCAGGCCTTGCGAGTTCACCGCAACGCCCGACGGTACGACCAAGTACATCGCCTCGGCCAGTTTTTGAATCTTCCCATCGAGCGTGTACGCCACGCCTGAAGTGAAGTCGACGATGCGTTGCAGCAAGGGACGTTCGATGCCCTGCAGATTGACGATGACGACCCGGTTGCCGCGCAGAGCGTCGGCGATCTCCGTGACGTCGCTAAACGAACGCGGCATGAAGACCGAGACCTCGGAGCCCGCCGCCGAGAGCCGCCGGCCCTCGCGTCCCGCGATCGAGACTACGTTGCGGCGCGGCTGCGCTTCCTCTTCGTACTGCTCTTCTTCGTCGTCTTCGTGCAGCGCGAAGAACGAAGTGATGCGGTGCAAGACACCCACTTTTCCCCCTTGCCGGTCGTCGACCAGGCGTTCGTCGCTCATATTCTGGTTCCAAAAATCGCGGTACCGATGCGCAGCATCGTCGAACCGCAAGCAATCGCTTCACGCCAATCGCCGGACATCCCGATCGAAAGCGTGGTTCCGCCGACGCGCTCGAAAGCTCGAGCCGCTTCGCCGAACGCGCTGACGATCGAAGCTCGGTCGTTCGTCAACGGTCCGATCGCCATCACGCCGTCGATTTCGAGATCTTCCTCATCGCGCAGTTGCGCGGCCAAAGCGGGCGCATCAGCCGGCGCGACGCCGAAACGATCGTCCCGCGAAATATTGATCTGCAAGAGCGCGCGCAGCCGCTTTCCGCGCAGACGTTGCGCGCGCGCGATCGCGCGGCCGGTTTCGAGCCGGTCGATTGTTTGGACCAGGTCGAACGTGTCGACGATCGCCTTGGCTTTGTTGCTCTGCACGTGACCGACGAAATGTTTGCGCACCGGCGGCAGCGCCACAAACTTCTCGGAGGCCTCGTGCGCGTAGTTCTCAGCGATATCGGTGAGGCCGGCTTCAATCGCTTCGAGCAGCGCGGCGCGCGGCTGTTTCTTGCTGACGCCCACCAGCGTGATCGTTGCCGGATCGCGCCCGGCGGCGTGCGCGGCTTCGGCGATATTCGCTCGCATCGTGGCGATGCGCGCTGCGAGCGAACTCGGAGCGCCCGACGGCGGGACTCCGACCTCGAGCTTCATGAACGTTGGGGGTTCCCCGCACCGGAGGCTTTCCCTAGTTGGCCGCGCTCTCCGGAGCCGGGGACGGCAGGCTTGCATCGGTGCGCCGGCCGGCGCGGACCGAGCGCCAGATCATGACGACGCCGATCGCGATCATCGCCAGCGAGAAGAGTTGTCCGCCGGTGAACGGGCCGACCGCGAGGTCGGTCTGGCGCCAGATCTCGGCCAGCGAGCGGGTCACGCCGTAGAGCGTGAACCAGGTCCAGGCCACGACGCCGTCCGGCGGGCGCCGCCGGTAGAGCAGCAGCATGATCGGCAGCACCAGGATATCGAGAATCGATTCGAAGATCTGCGAGGGATAACGGTAATCGGTGGGCGCGCTTGGGAACTTGATGCAATACGGTCGATCGGGATTGCAGACGTTCCCCACCAGTTCGTCGTTGATGAAGTTGACGATCCGGGTCAGGGCTAGCCCGATGGGAAGCAAGACGACCGTCTCGTCGGCCATGACGGTGAAACGAACTTGCGGATGGCGCCGGATGAAGAGCGCGATCGCCACGATGACGCCGATCAGCCCGCCGTAGAAGCCCATGCCGCCGTTCCAAACGGCGACGATATTGATCAGGCTCCGGGGCATGTCGCCGAAGTATTGCGACGCCGTATGCTTGGTGACGATATCGGCGAGTACGAAGAACAGCCGTCCGCCGATCAGAACGCCGCCGAGCGCGTAGACCAGGAAATCTTGGACTTGTTCGGCCGTCAGGCCGAGCCGCTTGCGCCCGGCGGGCCGCGCCATCCAGAGGCCGACTGCCAGGAAGCCCACCAGGTACGATAAGCCGTACCAGTGGATTGCCAAGGGGCCGAGACGGAAAGCGACCGGATCGATATTGGGGTACGTGAACCAATGCTGCACGGCTGACCAGCTTGCCTGGGGCCCGCCGTGCGACCTGCCTCCAGCCGAGCGCCGCTAGGCGCAGGCGCCCAAGCCGTATTGTCGTAGGGTTAGGGCTGCCTATGCACCCCCAGTTGAACATTCTGACCGCGTTTTTGGCCGGTCTCGTCTCCTTCGTCTCGCCCTGCGTCCTGCCACTGATCCCGTCGTATCTGTCGTTCTTGACCGGGACCAGCCTCGAAGATCTCAAGGCCGCGGACACCGCTGCCGCCAAGGCCCGCGTGCTCGCGCACGCCCTCGCGTTCGTCAGCGGCTTCACGCTGATCTTCGTTCTGCTGGGCCTCTCGGCAAGCACCGTCGGCGCCTTCTTCGCGGATTATAAGGATACCGTCGCCCGAATCGGCGGCGTCATCATCATCATCTTGGGCCTCAACATGATGGGCGTCTTCAAGATTCCGGCGCTGATGATGGATAAGCGTTTTCATCTGCGCCCCCGCAAGCAATCGCTCGCGATTTCGTTCTTGGTCGGCATCGGTTTCGCGGCGGGTTGGTCGCCCTGCATCGGCCCTATTCTCGCGGCCGTCCTTCTGCTCGCGCAAAACGAAAAGATCCCGCAGGCGACGTTCTTGCTCTTCGTCTACTCGATGGGCTTGGCGGTCCCGTTCCTGATCACCGCAGCCGCCATAACGCAGACCCTCGGTTTCTTGAACCGGATCAAGCGTTACTTGCCGGCGATCGAGTTCGTCTCCGGCCTGATCCTGGTGGGAACAGGACTCGTACTCGTGACGCTTTCGTTCACCCGCGTCGCGGGGTTCTTCTACCAATTCGTCAAACCGCCAAGCCTCTGATGATTCTCGACGACCAAGCATCTGTGATCCATCGTCTGCTGACCTGTTTTTCGGACCCGCGTCTTAAGACGGTATCGGGTTTCCCCATCGCCATCGCGGCCGTGATCGGCCTCGATCAGTTCTCGAAGCATCGCGTCGTTGCGACCTTCGTGCCGAACGAGAGCCGCGCGGTGATCCCGCATCTGTTGTACTGGACGTACGTGCAGAACCACGCCGGCGCGTTCGGTCTCTTCGGAACCCAGCCGTGGTTGCTCGTCGGAATGGCGCTCGTGGTCCTCGGCGTCTTCTGGTACGCGTTTCGCGAATATGCCGCCAATTCGGCAATCGTGCGGCTGGCGTTCGGAGCGATCGCCGGCGGCGCGGTCGGGAACATCATCGATCGCTTTCACTACGGCTCGGTGGTCGACTTCATCGACCTGCGCTGGTGGCCCGTCTTCAACGTCGCCGATTCGTGCATCACGATCGGCGTGCTGTTGCTGATCGTCACGACGTTCCGGCGCGAGCGGGCTCCGCGCCCGGCGAACTGACCGCGCACACGGTCGAGGCCGCGGAAGCCGGCCTGCGGATCGACGTCGCGATCGCCCGCCTGACGGGCGCGCCGCGCTCCTCGATCGCCGATGCGGTCAAGGCCGGCGACGTGCGCCTCAACGGCGCGCCGGTCCGCGCCAGCACGCCGGTCGCCACCGGCGACCGACTCGAATTCGTCTTGCGGCAACGCGCCATACTCGAAGCGACGCCGCAAGCGATGCCGCTCGACATCGTCTACGAAGACGACTCGCTGGTCGTAGTGAACAAGCCGGCCGGAATGGTCTCACATCCGGCGCACGGCGCGCGCGACGGGACGCTGGTCAACGCGATGCTGGCGCACGCCGGCGCGCTGCCGGGCGATCCGTTGCGCGCGGGGCTCGTCCATCGCCTCGACCGCGATACCTCAGGCTTGCTCGTCATGGCGAAGACCGACGGCGCGCTCCGCGCGCTGGGTGTCGCGATGATGCGACGCTTCATCGAGCGCGAATACCTCGGGCTCGTCGTCGGTATTCCCGAACAGGCCGAGGGCCGCATCGAGGGAGCGATCGGACGCGACGAACACAATCGCTTACGCTTCGCGATTCGCGCGGAGGGACGTCCCGCGGTGACGCACTATGCGCTGCGCGAGGTACTGCGGGACGCGAGCGAACTGACGTTTCGCTTGGAAACCGGACGCACGCATCAGATTCGCGTGCACATGGCAGCTTTCGATCATCCGATCGTGAACGACCCGGTCTACGGAAAACGCGATCCGCGCATCGACTTGCCGGGACAGGCGCTGCACGCCTGGCGCCTGGTCTTTCGCCACCCGGCAACGCGCGAAGACCTGTCGTTCGAAGCGGCCCCGCCCGACGCATACGTCCGCGCGCGCGATATTCTGCGCGGATGAACGGTGTGCCCGGCGCGTTTGCGCTGCGCGCCACAAGCGGAAACGCGCGCCGCGGATCGCTGACGCTCGCGCACGGCGTGGTCGAGACGCCGGTCTTCATGCCCGTCGGCACCGCCGCGACCGTAAAGGGCCTGACTCCGGGCGACCTGTTCGAACTCGGAGCGCGGATCGTCCTCGCCAACTCGTATCACCTGTGGTTGCGCCCGGGACGCGAGACGATCGTTGCGGCCGGCGGGTTGAATGCGTTCATGCGCTGGGAGCGCCCGATCCTGACCGATAGCGGCGGCTTCCAAGTCTTCAGCCTCGAATCGCGCCGCGTCGTCAGCGATGCCGGCGTGCGCTTCCGTTCGCACATCGATGGCAGCGAACACGAGTTTACGCCCGAGAACATCGTCGCGTTCCAAGAAGCACTCGGCGTCGATATCGCGATGGCGCTCGACGTCTGCGTCAAACTGCCCGCGGAGCAGACGGAGATCGACGAGGCGGTGCGGCGCACGACGTTATGGGCAGAGCGGTGCGCCAACGCACGCTCGCGCGCCGCGACGCTGCTCTTCGGCATCGTGCAGGGCGGTCTCGACGAGAGCGCCCGGGCGCGCAGCGCTGCGGGATTGACCGCGCTCGAACTGCCGGGCTACGCGGTCGGCGGCCTCTCGGTCGGCGAGACGCGCGATGAGTTCGAACGCATGACCCGCTTCAGCGCCGGGCTGCTGCCGGCCGGGAAGCCGCGCTACCTGATGGGCGTCGGTACGGTGCGCGACCTGCTGACGGCGGTCGACGCCGGGATCGATATGTTCGACTGCGTCTATCCGACGCGCTGCGGTCGCAACGGCCGCGCCATCACGCGCGCGGGCGATCTGAACATTCGAAATGCCGTCTTCGCGCGTGATTTTCGCCCGCTCGACGAGCGCTGCTCCTGCTCGGTCTGCGCAACCTTCACGCGCGCCTACCTGTCGCATCTCTTCCGCGCCGAAGAGATGCTCGGGCCCCGTCTCCTCTCCTATCACAATCTTGCGGTCCTGATCGACCTGCTCGCGGAAGCGCGCACTGCGATCGAGCGCGACGAATGGGCCGCCTTCCGTAGCGCGAACCTGGCCGCGCTCGCGCCGGCCGGCGATTGATTGATGTCATAGCTCGCCGCCGGGCGAATGCGGAGCCGTTTTGCGTCGTATACTTGGGAGCATGCGTGTTCCCGCGAAGCTCCTTTTTCCCGTCCTCGCCCTGGCCGTCGCGGGAGCGCTAGCGCAGTCTGCGCCGGCGCTTGCCGTGGTCGATGCGAGCAAGATCTATCCGGCGATCATCGTCGCCACGGCGCCGCCGCTGCAGGCCGATTTTAGCGTAGCGCCGTGGACGCAAGCGCCGCCGCTCGATGGTTTCGAAGTGTTGACCACGCGCACGCCTGCGACGGCGAATCCGACCGTCGCGAAGCTCGTCTTGGATGCCGCGAACCTCTACGTCGCGATCCACAGCGTGCAAACCACGCCGATCGTCGCAACCCAAACGACGAACAACGTCGGCTTCGGGATCGACGACTACGTCGGCGTCGGCATCGATACGAGCGGCAACGGGCAGGTCTACTACTTCGAGGTCACGCCGGGCAGCGTGCGCTACCAGCAAGCAACCGAATCGGCGCGCTACAATCCGCAGTGGAATGCGGTGGTCCGGCGCGTCGACGGGGGCTGGGACGCGCTGCTGATCATCCCGCTCAACGTGCTGCGCACGCCGGGCGGCGCGGAACAGCGCTGGCGCTTCAACGCAATCCGGCACATTGCGACGTCGAACGAAAATGAGACCTTCGCCTACGATCCGGTGATGACCGACTCGCCCAACGGCGGTGGCTTCCCGCAGGCGGGCGACGCGCGCTTCTGGCCCTACCTGGCCGGCATCAAATTCGCCGGTCACACGGTGCGGCCCAAACCGCGCGCCGAGGTCTTCGCACTCGGCAGCATGGGGCGCGATGCAACGCAGTATCAGCAAGCCAACGGCGCATACGCGCCCCAAGGCACCCGTAACCTCGGGCTCGACGTCAACGTCCCGTTGACGGGCACGATCGCGTACGTCGGCGCGTTCGCGCCCGATTTCTCAAACGTGGAGATCGACCAGCAGACGATCGCGCCGCAAGAGTTCCGCCGAAACCTCCAAGAATACCGGCCGTTCTTCGCGCAGGGCGCGAACTTTTTCGTGCCGTCCTACAGCATCGGCGTCAACTCGGCGCCGAACACATTGTTCTACTCACCCGGAATCGGCCCGTTCACGCAAGGTCATAAGCTGGAAGGCTCGTACGGGTTGCAATCGTTCGGGCTGCTCAACGTCGCCGGCGCCGGCTTCGACGACACGGCCTTCGGCTACAAGCACGGGCTACCCGACCGTTCGTTCGCCTATGCCTTCGATGCGATCAGCGTGCATCACGCCGACGGCAACGCGACGGCCTACGCCGCGGCGGCTTCGGACGTAACCTGGGATGGAACGGTCAGCGGACGCAATCCGCATACCGGCTTCGTCTACGGATTCGAATACGGCGCCGAGAACGGCGCGGTTCCCGGTACGACGCCGAGCCTCGCACACAAATCCGAAGACTTCATCGACGTCCACAAAGCGAATTACGAGGTCTATCTCGGCTACAAGGATATCGGGCCCAAATGGAACCCGATCGACGGATTCACGAACCTCGCCGACATTCGCGGACCGCAGATCTACGTCGACCTCAACAGCAATCCACCGGCATCGAGTCCGTTCAAGCGCGTCGAACTCTTCCTCATCGCCGACCGTTTCGTCGACCGTTCGGGCGCCGCGCACCAGAGCGACGCGTCGGCCTTCCTCGATGTGATCTTTCGCAATCAGCTGCAGTTGAGCGGCGGCCCAAGCTTCAGTTCGCTGCGACTCTACGACCACGGATTGTCGGCGGTCGGCTACGACTTCGGCTACGCGAACGGCGTCTCGGTTCCGTTCAACGGACACAACTTCAGCCTCGGATACAAAGATGGAACTCCGACGCCGATCGACTTCGCGACATATTGGGGACCATTCACAACGTTCAATCCGGACGGCACGATTCGCCCGACTTACCTGCGCGGATACGCCACGACGACCTCGCGGCCGATCGGCAAGCATCTGACGCTTGGCCTCGAGTACGACGGAACCTTTGAGATATTCCCGACGGCCAATCCGATGATCGCGACCTACGATGGTCAGACTTTGCGACGCGTCTCGATTGTGGAGTCGCTCGGAAATGAATCGAGTTTCACACTTTCGCTGCGTTCGATCAACGGCAACGGTGGATTTGCCGCGCCCGGTATCAATCTTGCGGCCGCCTTTCACCGGCGCTTCAAGAACGATAGCGAGCTATTTGTGAACTACGGCACACCCGCCGCAAACTCGACCTTGCAGCGCGTGATCGTAAAGTACTTGGTGCGGGTGGGTAGCGGAGCGGGCACCTAGCGAACGAGCTCGCGCGACCGGCATCACACCCGGTCGCGCGTTCGTTAGATCGCCCGAGGCGCGGGTAAGCGAATCACAAGCCGTCACCGGCTTCGCCGTCCCGGCAAGGAGGCCGCAATGAACCCCTTACCTGTTGAGATCGCCACCGAGATCTTCGTCCCGCTTGACCGGGTTCGGCCCGGTACGATCGACCGCGCTTTGGCCGCTATTTCCAAAGCCGGTTGCCGCATCGAAGGCTACGCCGCGATGGGCGGCGTGCTCCACGTGTTGACCGACGATCGTTCGGCCTCGCGCGCTGCGCTCGCGGCGGCCGGCTTCGCGCCGCGCGAAGCCGAAGTGCTGGTGCTCGAGGTCGTCGGACGGCCCGGCATCGCGCAACGCGTCTTCCGGCGAATCGCCGACGCGCACGTGCACGAAAACTTCAGTTATGTGGCGAGCGGGAATCGTCTGGTGATCGGAGTCAACGAGACCTTCGCCAGCGCGGCGTAAATCGGCGGAAGGATGGACGAGCCGGGCCGCCGACTGAGACGAGGTGAGCGAGAGACCGGTTCGGACCTATTGGATCGATGGCGAACTCGTGCCGCCGGAGAACGCGCACGTGTCACCGCTGGCCCACGGCTTGCATTACGGCACGAGCGTCTTCGAAGGCATCCGCGCGTACCCGACGCCGCGCGGCATCGCGATCTTCCGGCTCGACGACCATCTGCGGCGTTTCTTCGCCTCGGCCGAGCACTATGCGCTGAAGATCGCGTACTCGCTCGAGGCCCTGCACGACGCAGCGGTCGCGACCTTACGCGCAAGCGGAATGAGCGATGCGTACCTGCGGCCGCTCGCATACTTCGGCGACGAATCGATCGCGCTTGCACCGGGCCTGCGCTGCTCGACGCACGTCGTACTCGCGGTCTTCGAATTTCCGCCGCTCAGCCAAGGCGCGCCCGGATTTCGGGCGACGATCTCACCGATTCAGAAGTTCTCTTCGCGGGCGCTGCCGGCCACCGTGAAAGCCGGCGGTCACTATACCAATTCGGTGCTCGCGCTGCACGATGCTAAAGCGCGCGGGTTCGACGAAGCGATCTTACTCAACATCATGGGCGAAATCGCCGAGGGGACCGGCGAGAACATCTTTATCGTCGTCGGCGGCGTCCTCCGCACGAACGACGCATCGGCGGACGCACTCTACGGCATCACCCGCGACTCGGTTCTGCAGATCGCGGAACGCGAAGGCATTCCGACCGCGATCGGACCGATCACGCTCGACCAACTGCTCGGCGCGGACGAGGCGTTCTTCACGGGAACGGCCGCCGAAGTGATTCCGATCTTGGCGGTCGACGATCACGAGTATTCGTCACAGCGGCCGATCACCGATCAACTCCGCACGATCTACGCCGGCGCCGCGCGCGGCGCCGATCCGCGCTTCGAGAGCTGGCTGACCCTCATCTAGCGCGGCGCGAACGGCGCGCACCCGCGCGGCCAGACGCGCGAACGCCGGCAAGTCGATCGCCTGCGCGGCATCCGAGCGCGACGCATCCGGTTCCGGGTGCGTCTCGACGATCGCGCCGTCGAGTCCGGCGGCGGCGGCGGCGAGCGTCAGCGGCTCGATCATGCTGCGCCGTCCCGAGGCGTGCGATGGGTCCAGGATCACCGGCAAGTGCGTCAACTCTTTCAGGCGAATCGCGCCGCCCAGGTCGCAGACATTGCGCGTCTGCGGATCGAAGCCGCGAATACCGCGCTCGCATAAGATCACGCGCTCGTTCCCTTCGAGCAGAATATACTCGGCGGCGAAGAGAATCTCGTCGAGGGTCGCCGCCGCACCGCGTTTGACTAAGATCGGCATGCCGCTGCGCGCCGCGGCACGCAAGAGCGGAACGTTCTGCATGTTGCGCGCGCCGATCTGCAGCATATCGACGTAGGCCGCCATCAGCGCCACCTGGGCCTCGGCCAAGACTTCGACGACGGCCGGCAACCCGCTGCGCTGCGCGGCCTCGTTGATGAGCGGCAACGCATCCGCGCCGAGGCCCTGAAAGTCGTACGGCGAGGTACGCGGCTTGTACGCGCCGCCGCGCAACATCGCCCCGCCCGCGGCGCTGACCGCGGCGGCAATCGTGTCGATCTGCGTCGCGCTCTCGATCGCGCAGGGCCCGCCGATCAAGACGAATCCCCCATCGCCGAAGCGGACAGGGCCGACTTCAACCACGGTAGTTCGAACGGATCGGCGTGAAGCCAGAGTGGGTCCGGTAAGCATTGCGGCTCCTTGTAAAATAAAAAACCACCCGGTGAGAGGTGGCTGCGAACGAAATGACGTTTCGATCGGGCGCGACTATCTCACCGGCACATTCCTATGTGGCGTGTAGTACCAATACCAATAGTTCGCGGCGAGTTGAAGCGTCATGGGAGCTCTACGCTATCACCCGGCCTGACGCATGTCAACCGGCGCTCGCTAGACACTGGCGCTCGCTAGATCACGACCGGCTCGGCGTACCCGGTCAACTCGACGTAGGCTCGCCCGAGCGTGCGCACGCTCTTCGCATCGCGAACCTCGGCCGCACCTTCCCAATACGAGGGCCCCGTACTCAGGACGATCTCTTGATCCGCCACGACCGGCGCCAGATTCACGTCGATGCCGGCGCTGGGCACTTGCACGCGCCATCCGCTCGGGTAGTCCGCCTGCGTCTTCGAACTGCGCCAGCGACCCGCCGCCGTCACCGCAAACTGCCCGGCGCCGAGCGAGCGTACGCGGCCGGCGCGATCGATGAGGCTCCCGAGCGCTTGCGGCGCGTAGCTTCCATCCTTGCGGCGGAAGCGGTAGAGCATCAGTTCGCGGCCGTCGTCGAGCTGCAGCGAGAACCAATCCCAGCCCACTTCGTCTTGCGTCAATTGATTCGTACCGAACTCGTGGTCCATCCACGAAAGGCCATCAACTTTGAAGTTCGTGCCTCCGTACGCGAGCACGCCGCGCGTCGTCAAACGTGAATATGAATAGTAGTGCGACGCGCACGTAGCGCATGCGCCCTTGCGGACGACACCCTCTTTCCCATGAATCGCCGGCGGCTTGAGCGGCGTCACGACGAGATCGAGCCGATTCGCCGCGGCGGCGGCATGTAGCGTCATACGTTCGCGCGCGGAGTCGGCCAGCGCCGTTCCGAGCAGCGACCAGTCGGCCGCGCGCACTTCGAGCCGGCCCGTCGCCGCCGAGCCCAGGCCGAGCGCCTGGCGCGCGGCGCGCTCGGTATGAAAGAACGTTCGGCCGGCTTCATCGGTAATCGCAAAGTGCGCCGCATAGACCTGATCGCCGCGCCAATGGCTTCGCCCGGTGACTCCCGGAGCCGGCACCTCATCTGCATCCTCGCGCCGCAAGCGCGCTCGAAAGAACGTCAACTCGTAACCGAAGCGCCGTCCGTCCGCGGCGCGCAAGTGGCCGGTGAAATACCACCATTCGGTTTGGTAGAGCGAGTGCGCGCCGTGGTCGCTCGGGAAATGAAAGACGAACGGCGCCCTAACGACGGCGAACGGAGCCTCGGCCGGCGCACCGCTCGCGCCCAGCAGCGCGAACGTCGAAAAGAGCACTGCGAGCGCGCGCTTCACTCCGTCCGCACCGCCTCGGCCGTCCGAATACGCGACGCGACGCGCGCGGGATAGAGGCCGGCCAGAATGGCCGCGACAACCACGAGCAGGAGCGATCCGGCCAGCGATCCATACGGCACTTGCACCGCGACGGCCGCGCCGAAGGCCTGACGATCGATCACGAGCACGAGCAACAATCCGAGCAGCGTACCGCAAACGAGGCCGAAGAGGCCGCCCAGAACCCCGATCAGCGCCGCTTCGTAGAGCACCATGTTCCGCACCGCGCCGATCGAAAGACCCAGATAGCGCATCACGCCGATCTCGCGCCGGCGTTCCAAGACGAGCGCGAACAAAGTGCTGACGACGCCCATGACCGCGATCGTGATTGCGATGACGTTGAGCGCCTGGGTCAGTTCGAAGGTCCGGTTGAAAATCGAGACGATCAGCGAACGCAACTCGGCCGTCGTTTCGACGTCGAGGCGCAGCGGCGAGACGCTGCGAATAACGCGCGTGCGCAGATCGAGGACGTCGACGCCCGGCTTTGCGTAGACGGAGAACATGGCGACCGAATCGTCGTGATAGAGCCGCGCGAAGGTACCGGCATCGACGATCGCGGTCCCGGAGTCGTTCGAATAGTCGTCGTAGATCGCCGCAACCCGGAACGGAACTTTTCCGGACGGCGTGTCAAGCACGAGAGCATCGCCGACGCGCAGCCCGGAACGGGCGACGAGTTGCGCGCTGACAACGCCCCCGGTCGTTCCCGGCAACGTTCGCGCCAGCGTTCGCGCATCGGCCCCGCTCTCGAGGCGCAGCCAGTTGTGCTCGGCGATCGCGGCCAGGTTCGTCGTCGCGAGCGTTATCAGGGAGCCGCGAAACGGCAGCGATATCCCACGGAACGTGCTGACCTCGGCCACGCCGGTCAGCGCTCGGATGCGCGCGGGCAATTGCGCCGAGAGGCGCGCGTCGTAGGCCGCGCCCGAGATCCCGAGCGGCCGCACGAAGAGGTCCGCCTTGAATGTTTCGTCGACCCAGCCGACGACCGTTAAACGCAGCGAACTGATGCTCACCGCGACGCTGACGATCATCGCAACCGCGATCGCCAGCGACGCCACCGCGATGCTGTTACGGCGCGGCGTACCGCCGAAGTTACTAGCGGCGAGCAGCGCGGACGAAGAATATCGATAGACGAGCCGTTGCAACAGGTACGAGGTCGCGATGACCGCCAGCGGCACGCAGAACGACGCGCCCAAAATCGTGCAGATCGCGGCTGCGTATCCGAAGAGCGAGAGCCCGTCGATGGCGGGCAAGAGCGCGCTCAGCCCGGCCAGGACCAAGAGCGCGACCCCGCCCAGCGCCAGGCCGATTCCCAGACGCCACATGCGCGTTTCGTAGCCGCGCGAACGCATCGTTTGGGCCGGTCGTGTTGCGGCAGCTTCGAACGCCGGCGCAGCCGCCGAAGCCGCGGCCACGATGGTACCGAACGCCAGCGCTTGCAGCATCACGAGCGGATCGTAGACGATTCGGTCGACGTGCGTGCCGACGTAGAGCGTGTCGACGGTACGCGCGACCGCGCCGACCGCGAAGCGCGCCAAGAGCGAGCCGAAGAGCAGGCCGAGCAACGAACCCAGGACGCCGAAGATCGTCCCCTCCAACAGAAAGACTCCGAAAATTTGCCGGCGCGTCGCCCCAAGCGCTCGAAGAGTTCCGATCTCCGTGCGCCGTTGCACGGCCGAGATCGCAACCGTGTTGTAGATCAAGAACGCGCCGACCAAAAGCACGATGTACGAAATCGCGGCGAGATTCGATTGGAAACTGCGCAACAAACGCCGTACTTCATCGTTGCGCGTCCCCGGGGCGACGATGCGCGTGCCCGGCGGCAGCAGGCGCGCGATCGCCGCACGCACTTCCGCCAGACGTGCGGGTTCGACGACGCAGTCGACACGGTCGATCAGGCCGACCTTTCCGAAGATCTCTTGCGCCGTGACGATGTCGACGAAGACGACGCTCGAATCGGCCGCGCCGACGGTGCGCGGCAGAATGGCGGCGACACGCAGACGAACCGGGCGCCCGTCGGCCAAAACTGCGAGCGTTCCGCCGACGCGAAGGCGGTAGCGATCGACGACGCGTTGCGAGACGATCGCTCCCCGGCCCGCGATCAGCCCGTACGGGTCCGGTCCTGAGCCTTGCGGCGCGAAGCCGCCGGGCAGCTCGGCTCGCTGCTCCACGCCCTCCGGCAGCGGACGCAGCAGATCGACCCCCAGCACGCGCAGAATCTCTCCCGAGAGGGGATCGCCTTGCCGCGCACCGATCACGACGGAATCCTCGATGATCGGGTCGGCTTGCACCACGTTGGGAAGCCGTTGCACCGCGACTAACGTACGCTCGTCAAAGCCCCGGCCCAGGCCGAGGATCTGGAGATTGACGCGGCTCGCGACGATGTTGACGTTCGAGGAGAACGAGGCCAGCGCCGTCGTGTTGGCAAGATCGATGGCAAGACAAACCGCGACGCCGAGCCCGATCGCGAGCAGTGTCACGAGCGAGCGCAGCCGATTCGTGCGCAGATATCCCAGGACCAAACTTTGAAAGAGTGCGGTTTCCGGCCGCGTCATGCGATGATTTTTCCATCTTGCATGCGGATCGTGCGATCGCACGATTGCGCGGCTTCCGGCGAGTGCGTCGCGAGCAGCAGCGCTTGGCCGGCGTCCGCGACCCGGCGCAGTACGTTCAAAACGACCGCGCCGCTCTGCGAATCGAGATTTCCGGTCGGTTCGTCGGCGAGCACGATCGCCGGCTGATGAATCATCGCGCGCGCCAAGGCCGCGCGCTGCGCCTGTCCGCCCGAAAGTTGTGCCGGATAGACGCCGGTCTTATCCGCGATACCGACGGCGTCGAGTACGCGGGCGACACGCTCGTCGATTTCGGCACGCGCGACGCGCTGCAAAATCAGCGGCAAAGCGACGTTCGCAGCGACCGTCATCGCCGGCAAGAGATTGAAGAACTGGAAGACCGTTCCGACGCTGTCGCGGCGCAGTGCCGTCAGCGCATCGTCGTCGAGCGCGCTCGTCTCGTGACCGCCGACGATCACGCTGCCGGCTGTCGGCAGATCGATGCAGCCGATCAGGTTGAGGAGCGTACTCTTGCCGCAGCCGCTCGGACCGACGAGCGCCACCATCTCGCCGGCGCGAATCTCGAGCGAGACGCCGTCAAGCGCGCGCACGGCGATGCCGCCATTCGAATAGACTTTGGAAACATCGACGACCCGGACCGGCGCTTGGGACGGCATCTACTCTCGATCGTAGGCGCGTTGCAGGAGTGGGATGTCGATCTTCGTCATTTGCATCATCGTTTCCCAAACTCGCCGTTCCGTCCTAAAAATCGAGACGTAGAACTTCATCGCCTCTTCGGCGTTATCGTCGAACCACAAGAATGGGATGATCTGTTGCATGCCGCCCTCTTCTCTCTCTCGGCCTTAGGCACTTTCCGCGCGGCGGCTCAGCGCCGGGGCGTAACGACGGAGCCTCCTCGTGCCAGCGCCGCGAAGGGGGCGAGCTTCGTCATGATCTCTTCCCATTCGCCGGCGACCGTGGAATCGGCAACGACGCCGCCGCCGATATCGAGATGCCCGCGCCCCGTCGCCTTATCGATCGTCGCGGTGCGGATCGCAACGTTCCAGCAGGCGTTGCGATCGGGTCCGATGGCGCCGATCGCTCCGCAGAAGATGCCCCGCTCGCGCCGCTCGGTTCGCGCAATGCACTGCATCGCCGCCACCTTGGGGGCACCCGTGACGCTCCCGCATGGAAACATGGCCGCAAAAATCTCACGTAACGTGAGGGTCGAGCCGATCGTCCCGACGATCGTCGAGGTCATCGTAGCGAAGTCGCGGTAGCGTTCGATCTCGCAGAGCCGTTCGACCGTGACGTCTGCGGCGATGCGATGCACGTCGTTCCGGAGCAGATCGACAATCATGACGTGCTCGGCGCGGTTCTTCGGATTCTCGAGGTCTCGAGCGTACTCGAACTTTGCCGTGCCTTTCATCGGCTTGGCGGTGAGGCGGCCTGCATCGAGCGCGAGGAACAGCTCGGGCGAAGCGGAGACGATCGCGTGCGCCGGAGTATCGACGAAGGCGGCGTAGGGATAGTTCTCGTGCGCCAGCAGGCCGGCGAACAGCGCAAACGGCTCGCCTTCAAGCGCGAACGCGAACGGCGCCGAGTAATTGACCTGATAGACGTCGCCGTCGCGGATCGCCGACAGGATCGAATTGACATCTTCGGCGTAGCGACGCGCATCGACCACCGGTTCGAGCGAGCCGAGTGAGTAGCCGGCGCTGCAAACGAGCGTCGCCTCCGCCGGCTCACCATAGACGCCGAAAGCGAGTAACGGTAGCGTCCCCGCGGCCGGTTGCACCTGCTTCGGCACGAAGTGCGCGCCGAGTTCGTAGGTCGCATAGCCTGCGACGTGCGCGCCCGCGTCAAGCGCCGCTTCGACTTGATCGAAGGCGCGCTCCACTTCGTCGCCGTTTCGTGCGACGATCAGCCGCTCGGGCGCGTCAAACGAACGGAGCCGGCCGCCGAGTTGCGCGACGACCCTCACGCGATCGCCGGGCGCGCGACGAAGCGCGGCAGATCGCGGATCGCGAGGACCATGATGCTCGCGAGTAGCGCCAGAATCGCGGCCGAGACGTAGGCGGGGCCGTAGCTGTGTGCGGACGTGTAGACGACGCCGCCGACCCAGGCCCCGAGCGCCGCACCGACTTGATGCGATACGAAGATCCAGCCGTACAGTTCGCCCGCGGAACGCGCGCCGAAGATACGTGCGGTTAGGCTCGATGTCGGAGGCACCGTCGCGATGTAATTTAAACCGAACGCCGCCGCGAAGACGAACAAACCGATCGGCTCGTGCACGAAGATGAGCGCGACCAGCGTCAAGCCACGAAAGAGATAGAACGCGGCGAGCGGCACGACGCGTCCGAAGCGATCGCAGACCCAGCCGGCGCCGAGCGTTCCCACGATGTTCAGTGCGCCCATCACGCCGAGCGCAAGCGACGCCGTCTGTCCCGTGAAGCCGCGATCCATGCAGTCCGGAATGAAATGCGTGAGCACGAGCCCCGTCGAGGTGTAGCCGCAGACGAAGAAACTTCCGGCGAGTAGCCAGAACGGCAAGGTTCGAATCGCGGCGAGGATCGAGTGGCCGTCACCGGCGTGCCCGCTCGACGCAGCCGTTCCATCGGTTGCCGCGGGCCGGTCGCGCACGAGCAAGAAGACCGGGACGGCGGCGGCAAGCGAGACGAATCCGAGAATCGTGAGGCTCGTGCGCCAGCCCGCATGATCGGTGACCCATTGCGCGCCCGGAATCACGAGAATCTGTCCGGCCGACATGCCCGCGCTGAGAATCCCGAGCGCAAGCCCGCGTCGCTCCGAAAACCAGCGCGCCGCAAGCGAGGTCGCACTCGGCATTCCGGTTGCACCCGCGCCGAGGGCTACGACGACGCCGAGCGTGATGTAGACGGCGAGAAGCCCGTTCGCATGCGAAGCGAGCAACTCGCCGATCCCGAGCACGAGAAGACCAAGCGCGAGAACGGCGCGCGTGCTCCAGCCGTCGGCAAGCCGGCCGGCGAGCGGACCCATCGCTCCGTAGAGAAAGAGCGCGAGCGCGCCGACGGCGCCGAGCGTCGCGCGATCCAAACCGAATTCACGCTCGAGCGGCCCGATCAAGACGCCGAACATCGAACGTAGCCCCGATGCGAGCAGCAAGGCAAACGTGGCAACCGCGATGACGATCCATCGAACTCGGGCCGACGGCATATCGCGCACAACCCGCGGGGGCTCGCAAGGTTTTCGGAAAAGAACGGAAGATGATCGAAATGCCCACGCTCGCTCGCATCGCCGAGGTCCGTTCGCTCATCGGCGACCGCGTCGCGCTCACGCCCGTGCATCGGTGGCGCAGCCGGACGCTCGACGAGCGCCTAGGTCGCGCGGCGGCGGTCCATCTCAAACTCGAACTCTTCCAGCACACCGGCAGCTTCAAACCGCGTGGGGCGCTCGCGGTCATGCTCCATCTCACGCCCGAAGCGCTGCAGCGCGGCGTAACGGCGGTCAGCGCCGGCAACCACGCGATCGCCGTATCCTACGCGGCGTCGGTGCTCGGCACGTCCGCCAAGGTCGTGATGCCCAAGACCGCGAGCCCGTTTCGTATCGCGCGCTGCCGCGATTACGGCGGTGAGGTCGTACTGGCCGAAGATACTGCGGGCGCGTTCGCGCTGATGAATGAGATTGCCGAAAACGAAGGGCGAGCGCTGGTTCACCCCTTCGAAGGTCCGTTCACGGCGCTCGGCACCGGAACGCTCGCCGTCGAGTTTCTCGCGCAGACGGGCGAACTCGATGCGGTCGTCATTCCGATCGGAGGCGGCGGGCTCTGCGGCGGTATGGCGGCGGCGATCAAAGCGCTGCAACCGAACTGCGCGGTCTACGGCGTCGAACCCGAAGGAGCGGATTCCATGAGCCGCAGTCTCGAAGCCGGCAAGCCGGTCACGATGGAGGGCACCCAAACGATCGCCGATAGTTTGGCGCCGCCCTTCTCGTTGCCGTACAGTTTCGAGCTCTGCCGCCGCTACGTCGACGAGGTCGTGCGCATCCCGGATCGCGCGATGCAGTTGTCGATGGCGACCCTCTTCTACGAGATGAAGCTCGCAGTCGAGCCCGCCGGCGCGGCCGCGACCGCCGCGGCGCTCGGTCCGCTCGCCAGGCGCTTGCGCGACAAGCGCGTCGGCCTCGTGATCTGCGGCGCGAACATCGAAGCCGCGAAATTCGCGGAGCACTTGAATGCAGCCGGGTCCGCCGCGTGATCCCGCAACGGCGGATCGCAAACCTCGTCGGCGCGGGCACGCTCGTGACGGCGGCGATCGTCGTGGCGTTTCAATTGTTCGCGGCGATGCACGCCTCCAAGAACAGCGTTGGCACGTTGAGCGGCACGCCCGTCGTTCCCGAACGCTCGGCCCCCGTCGTGACGATGCGGGATCAGCGTGACCATCCGGTCGCGTTGATCGCTCCGGGCGCGCGGGCGACGTTCGTTTTCTTCGGCTACACGCACTGCAAGGACACCTGCCCACTGGCGCTCGCAACCTTAGCGAAAGCCTACAAGACGTTGCCTGATCCGGGGCGCGTGCGGGTCGAGATGGTCACGGTCGATCCGGCGCACGACGATCCAGCCGCGCTGCGCCGCTTCGTCGGGCTCTTCGACCCGCACCTTATCGGCCTGACGGCCGCAAAGCCCGATCTCGACCGGATCTGGTCGACCTTCGGCGTCGTGGTCGACAACCGAACGCGCGAGGTCGCGCACGGCGACGGCATCTACCTCGTCGACGCGCAGCGGCGCATCCTGACGATCTACCCGCCCGACGTCACTGCCGCCGATCTCGCGCACGACGCGCGCATTGTCGCCAACTCCTAGCAAGAGACGTTAACGCGATTTCGCCATGGAGTCGAGGACGCTCGTCGTATAGCCCACATCGCGTAAACCGTCTTCGATTTTCTCAACGACGGCCGGAGAGCGGCATTCGAAAGTGATATCTAGCTCCGCATTCTTCGAGGAGACATCGGCGAACATGCGCTGATGCGTCACGTCGAGAATATTGGCGCCGCACTCGCCGATGATGTTCGCCACATCGGCCAGCACGCCGGGGCGATCGGTGATGGCAACCCGCATGCGGATGACACGGCCCTCGTGCAGACGAACGCGGCTGATGACGTTTGCCAGCAAGCCGGTATCGATGTTCCCGCCGCCGATGACGAGTCCGACGTTGCGGCCGCGAAAGCGTTCGGGCTGCGCGAGCAGCGCGGCGACCGGCGTCGCGCCGGCGCCTTCCGCCAAGAGTTTCTCATCCTCGAGCATCAGATGAATCGCGAACTCGATCGCCTGTTCCCCAACGAGAATCACGTCGCTGACCAGCTCGCGCGCGATCGCGAGCGGTATCGCGCCGATCGACGTGACCGCGATGCCCTCGGCCACGGTCTGCGCGCCGAGCACAGGTTCCAGACCGTTGAGGATGCGGAAGAGCGACGGGTACTCTTCCGTTTGAACCCCGAGGATCTCGATCGATGGTTTTAGATGCTTCGCGGCGACCGCCATACCTGAGATGAGACCACCGCCGCCGATCGGAACGATCAACACATCCAGTTCGGGAACGTCGTGGAGAAACTCGAGACCTGCGCTCCCCTGCCCGGCGACGACGCGCGCATCGTCGTACGGGTGGATGAGCGTCAACCCTTCTTCGGCGGCGATCGCGGTCGCGCGCGTACCGGCTTCGGCCAGACCCTCCCCGGCGAGGACGATGCGCGCGCCGAACTGTTCGGTGCGGCGAACTTTGGTGAACGGCGTCGCTTCCGGCATCACGATCGTCGTTGGGATGCCGAGCCGCATGCCCTGATAGGCCACGGCCTGCGCGTGGTTTCCGGCGGACATCGCGATCACGCCCTGCGTGCGCTCGGCATCCGATAGCGCGAGGAGACGGTTCGCCGCGCCGCGATCCTTGAAGGAGCCGGTCCGCTGGCGCGTCTCCAGTTTGAGCCAGACATGCGCGCCGGTTCGATCGTTGAGCGCCGTCGCCGGAAGCGCCGGCGTGCGAACGATGTATCGTTCGATGCGCTTGGCCGCTGCGACGATATCCTGGTACTCGACGGGCAATCCCATGCAGAGTCCTACGACGCCGTCGTGTGAGTTCCGGCCCAGGGCTCGCTTGCGGTCACGCAAAACTCGCAAGAGATGAGCGCCACGGACGCGATCGCCGTTCGCGAGTTTCATTTGAGCGACGCTCCCGCCATCGAGGGCGTTCTGCTCGACGCATTCGGACGGCCGATGAGTACATCGCTGCCGGCGAGGCTCGCGACGGCACACGATTGGCTCGTCGTCGAGGTCGACGGCGTGCTTGCCGGAGTTGTTTCGGCCCGGCGCTACGGCTCGGTCGCGTACATCGGCATGATGGCGGTGCACGCGCGCGCCCGGCGGCGCGGCGCGGGAAGCGGCCTGCTGGCTGCCCTCGTTTCGCGCCTCGAGAGTCGCGGCGTCGCGACGATGCTCTTGGATGCAACCGATGAGGGAGCCCCGCTGTACGAGCGATTCGGATTCGCCGATGTGGACCGGACGCACATCTACGAACTCCCGAATCCCATTTCACCTCAGCCAAACGATGCGCCCGATGTCGACCCCGCGGAACTGGCGCGCGCGATCGTGCTGGACGCGGATTTCTACGGTTGCGATCGTTCCGAACTGCTGGCCCATCTGGCAACCGAACATTACGGATTTGCGGCGACCGAGGCGGACGGTTACGCGCTGGCGCGCGGTCCCGTCATCGGTCCCTTTGCCGCACACTCCGACGCGAGCGCTCGCCGGCTGCTCGAACGCGTGCGGGCGCGCCGTCCGGCGATCTCGCGCGCATTCGCACCGGCATCGAATCCAAGCGCCGCTGCGCTGTTCGAGTCTCACGGTTTCGAACGCACGCGCTCGCTCCGTCACATGGGACGCGGCGCGCCCTCGCCGTTTCGCCGCTCGCGCATCTTCAGCCAGGCCAGCCTCGGCCACGGTTGAGCGTCAGACCAAACGGTCCACGATCGTCGCGCACGGCGTGCAGAGCATCGGGTGCGCGTGATCCTGGCCGAGCGGCAACGTCTTCCAACAGCGCGAGCACTTGCCGCCTTCGGCCGGTGCGAGCACGACGCGCGGATCGGCATCGGCGGCGATCCCGGAATCGACATCCAAGCTGAGCGCCGAAACGACGAGCGCCTCGCGCAGATTGTCGCCGAGCGCGCGCAACGCGGGCTCGAGGGCGGACGCGGCGTGGACGTGGGCTTGAAGTTGAAAGTCGCGCATGCCCTCGGCGGCGGCAACCACGGCGCGCATCCGCTTGAGACGATCCCACAGCGCACGTTCGGCCGCCTCGTGCGTGCCGCGTTCGCTCGCGCGCGGCAACTCGAGATCGAAGACCGAGAGCGCCTCGCCGCGCAATCGCGCCGGCACGCTCTGCCACGCTTCTTCCGCGGTGAAGGATAAGATCGGCGCCATCAGCGCGCAGAGCGAGCGTAGGATCGCAAATAGTGCGGTCTGTGCACTGCGGCGGCGCTTTCCACCACGTTCTCCCGAATACATCGGGTCCTTGAGTACGTCGATGTAAAATCCGGAGAGATCGTCGCCGTCGAACTCGATCAAGGCGAGGTAGACGTCGTGCAGTCGATACTCTTCGTAGGCCTTGACGATCGTGTGCGACAGATCGTCGAGGCGGGCCAGGGCCAACCGGTCGATCGGCTCGAGATGCTCGCGCGCAACGAGCTGATCGAGTTCGAGATCGTCGATCAGGCCGAGCAGCATCCGCAGGCGATAGCGCAGATTGCGGTAGACGCTGCCGACCGAGTCGAGCATCGTGTCGCCCAGACGCATATCGGCGGTGAACTCAACCGAAGCCGTCCACAGGCGCAGCACGTCCGCACCATATTTCTTCATCGCGTCATCGGCCGCGACATAGTTTCCGGTCGACTTGTGCATCGCGCGGCCTTCGGCATCGACGACCCAGCCGGTCGAAACCGCGGCCTTGTACGGCGGCGCGCCCGCCGTCGCGACGGCCGTGATCAGATTGCTGCGAAACCAGCCGCGGTACTGGTCGCTGCCCTCGAGGTAGAGGTCGGCCGGCCAGTGCAAACCCTCACGATGCCTGAGCACCGCGCGGTGCGTGACGCCGGATTCGAACCAAATATCGACGATGTTGAACTCTTTGTCGAACGACGTGCCGCGGCATTTCGGGCAGGCGAAACCGGCCGGCAAGAACGTCTCGACCGGTTCGGTCCACCAGAGATCGGAGGCGTTGGTTCCCTCGACGCCCCGCTCGCGAAAGATCCGCGCAACGTTGTGCGCGACTTCGGGGTCGAGAAACGTTTCGCCGCAATCGCGGCAGACCAGTGCCGGAATCGGCGTACCCCACGTGCGCTGGCGCGAGATGCACCATTCGGGGTGATTCGCGATCATCTGCAACATGCGGCTCTCGCCCCACGCCGGGTACCAATGGATGTCGGGGATCTTTTCCTCGCAGCGCTTGCGCAACCGGTTGACATCCATCGCGATGAACCATTGCGAGGTCGCCCGAAAGATCACCGGATTCTTGCAGCGCCAGCAGTGCGGATACGAATGCGAATACTGTTCCTGGGCGAAGAGCGCGCCGCTTGCAGCCAGATCGTCGATGATTCGATCGTTCGCTTTGAGGATATGCATCCGTGCATACGGTCCGGCTTCGCTAGTGAAGATGCCGCGCGCGTCGACCGGATTGAGGACGGGCAGATTGAAGCGCAGGCCGGTCTCGAAGTCGTCGACGCCGTGGCCGGGCGCGGTGTGCACGGCGCCCGTACCGGTCTCGAGTTCGACGTACTCGGCGCCGGCCAAAAGTGAGTCGCGCTGCATGAACGGATGGCGCACGTTGGCGCCGACGAAAGCCGTTCCGGCCGCGCCGCCAAGGCGTGTCGCGGCGGGGCCCGGCGCGCGCGCGAAGACTCCATCGGCAAGATTGTCGGCGAGCAAAAGCAGCTCGTCGCCGCGCCGGTAGACTCCATATGCGGCGTCGGGTTTGAGCGCGATCGCCAAGTTCGCNNCGCACGTAGATCGAGGGCGAGACACGATCCTTGTATTCGATCTCGGCCTCGGCGAGCGCGGTCTCGTCGAAGATGCACCACAAGGTCGAGCGCAGTCCCTTGTAGAGCTGACCGGCTTTGGCCAGATCGCCGAGCGTCTCGACAACGACGGCTTCGAACTCTTTGTCGATCGTTCGGTACGGATGAGCGAAGTCGCCGAGCGTTCCCATGCGCAAGAAGACGTCGCGCTGCACGTCGAGCCAATGCAGCGCGCGCTCGCGGCACTTGGCGCGTAACTCGAGCGGGTCGACCGTGCGAAAGTCGAGTTTGAGATGCTTGAGCGTTTCGAACTCGATCGGCAGCCCGTGCATATCCCAGCCGGGAACGAAACTCGCGTACTTTCCATCGAGCAGATGTACTTTGACGAAGATGTCCTTCAGCACGCGGTTGAGGAAGGCGCCCATGTGGACCTCGCCGTTGGCGTACGGNNTCGGGCTCGCGCTTCGGCAGCTCGGCCCGCATCGGGAACTCGGTCTTCGGCAGATTCAGCGTCGCGCGATAATCGGTGCCGCTGCTTTCGTTCTTGGCTGACATCGAACGCACGGGGTTCGTCCCGGCGTCCGCCGGCTCCTTACCCGACGACGCCTGCGAGGACCGTGAAGTTCGCTTCGGCGAGTTTGCGAATCGCGCCGTACCGGCCGGCGAGGTGCGCCGAGAGCTCGTCGCGGCGCACCCATGCATCGTCGACCGCACGCTCGATCGCCGAACCGCCGAGGTCGCGCGCCGCCGGCGACCAGAGTGGCTCGAGTGGATACTCGACGTCTTCGCACAAGCCCAGTACTTTTGGATCGTACGCAACCGCGAGAAACGGCACCGCGAAACGTATCGCCAGGATCAGCGCGTGCAAGCGAACTCCGATCACGAGGCGTGCGCGCGCGATCGCGCCGGCGACCGCATCGAGCCCGGAGAGTTCGACCAGCGCAGGTTTCGAGCGGCACTTGCGAATCACGATCGTCGCGGCCTCGGCGTCGGCTTGACCGCCGAACGGAACGAAGGCGACGCGGGCACCGTGTGTCAGGCTCAGCCGATCGACGGCCGCGGCCAATAGCGTCGCGACATCGTCGAAGTGGCTCGTCTTACGGATGGCGACGACGACGAGCGGCGCACCGTCGTCCTCGAGCCCGGCCGAGGATAAGTCCTGCGGCGCATCCGGCGGCTCGTACAGGAAGACCGGATCCGCCGTGCGCTCGACCGTAACGCCCGGCAAGAGCGAGCTCAACAGTTCGCGCGACCGCTCGTCGCGCACGGTCGCGGC